>JAPXRQ010000007.1:23007-35915 GCA_033813515.1 Thermomicrobiales bacterium | reverse complement strand
TCTCACGCCAAACCAACTAACGGAACGCCGGGAACTTGCCTTCGAGCCGGAACTCGCCCTCGTCAGCGGAACGGATGGCCTCGATCTCATCCGTCGCCTCATTGCTTCGCTGCCCGATCATCTCAATCCGGGCGGTGAGGTTGCCCTCGAATGCGATCCCGGTCAGGCCGCACTCGTCGCCGGACTCCTCCTGCAGACCCACATCCTGTCCCGGGTTAAGATCCACCACGACCACGCCGGACACGCCCGATTCGTCACCGCGCACCGGCTATGATCCCGATGGAGGTGCCGCGTTGGGCGTCATAAGAGACCTGCCAACTGATCAGATGGAAGCGCTGCTGCAAACGGCGATCGTCTATCGCATCGCCTGCGCGCATCCCGATCAGGATCGACCCTATCTCGTCCCAATCGCGCTGGCCTACGCTGGTGGTGCACTTTTTGGTCACACCGGCCCTGGCACCAAATTGCGAGCCATGCGGGCCAATCCGCACGTCACCATCGAAGTCGATCATGCTGATGCCGGCGACACCTGGGAGAGCGTTGTCGCCGACGGAACCTACGTCGAGCTCACCGACTCCGAGGCAACGAGCGCGCTGCGGCATATCTATCCCGAGCCGCAGACCCTTCCGGATCTCGGAGTGAACACCGTCATCTTTCGGATTGATTTGACCAACAAGACCGGTCGTTACGAGCGACCAACCTGACGCAAAGGAGCGGCGCGTGGGCAACTGGCTGCAGGATCTGACCGGACAACCCAAACCGATCATTGGCATGGTCCATCTTCCGGCGCTTCCGGGCACCCCACTTTTCGATGCTGCGGGCGGAATGCAGGCGATCCACGACTGGGTCCGACGTGATCTCGAGGCGCTTCAGGCCGGTGGCATTGATGCGGTCATGTTCTGCAACGAGAACGACCGCCCCTACCGCCTTGATGCCGATTTCGCCTCTGTCGCCGCGATCTCCGATGTCATCGCGTCAGTTCGGCCTGAACTGACCGTCCCATTCGGCGTCAATGTGCTCTGGGATCCGAACGCCACACTGGCCGTCGCCAAGGCAACCGGCGCCGCTTTCTGTCGCGAAATCTTCACCGGAGCATTTGCCGGCGATTTCGGGCTTTGGGTCCGCTCGGCCGGAGATGCTGCGCGCTACCGGCGTGAGATCGGCGCCGAGGACGTCCGCATGATCTTCAATATCAACGCCGAGTTCGCCGCCCCGATCGCCCCGCGACCACTCCCCGATCTTGCCCGATCGGTCGTCTTCTCGTCGGCGCCCGATGCCATCTGCGTTTCCGGTGGTATCACCAGTCAGTCGGTCAAGACGCCGGATATTGAGCAAGTTGCACAATCCGTCGCCGGCAGCGGCGTTCCCGTGCTCATCAACACCGGTTTCAAGGCCGAAAATGCGGCGGCGCTCCTCGCCCATGCCGATGGCGCAATCGTTGGGTCCAGCCTCAAGGTCGACGGAATCACCTGGAATCCGGTCGAGCAGGTCCGCGTTCGGCGGCTTATGGATATCGTGCGCGCGCGTTAGGCTGTTTGCGCCGTCAAATGTGAGTGCGACACGTCATTTCGCGCGTATCCGGCCGTGCGAATCGACCTTGACCCGCCCGATCTGAGCGTGGTACTACAGGTACTCCAGAGGCCTTCGGGTGGACATTCTCCGATATGGTCGGGATGCGAATGCCTCGGGAAAGACGGCGATGTGCGCCGTCAAGTGTGAACTCAGCGTCAGGAGCACATGCGTGGAAATTGAGAACCGCAAGCAAATCAGCGATCTGCTGGATGGCTTTCGCGCCGGCACCGTTAGCCGCCGCGATCTGATGGTCAAGGGCACTGCCCTCGGTATTGGCGCCTACTTCCTCGGCCGCATGACGGTCGACCAGGCGTTCGCCCAGGATGCAACGCCGGAAGCCATCGCCCCGGGTTCTTCTCTCGTCATGCCGGATTGGGTCGATCAGAGCATGGCCGGAGCCAAGCTCAACGTCATCATGGGCGACGAAGGAACGTCGGCCCCATGGGAGAAGGCCGTCATCGCTGCCTTCAGCGAGGCGTCCGGAATCGAAGTCAATCGCATCCCGGGCGAAACCTCAGCCACAGATCGCCTCTCGAAGTACCTCCTCTCCCTCAACGCCCAGTCCACGGATGTTGACGTCATGCAGATCGACGTCATCTGGCCGGGCATCATGGCCGTGCACGCCGCTGACCTGACCGATACCTTCGCCGACACCATTGGCGATTACTTCCCGGCGATCGTCGAGAACAACACCGTCGATGGCAAGCTCGTTGGTATCCCCTGGTTCACGGACGCCGGCCTGCTTTACAAGCGCGATGATCTCCTCGAGAAGTACAGCCTGACCGCTCCGACGACCTGGGCCGAGCTCGAGACCGCCGCCAAGACCATCCAGGATGGCGAGCGTGCCGAGAAGCCTGACTTCTGGGGCTATGTCTGGCAGGGCAATGCCTACGAAGGTCTCACCTGCAACGCCCTCGAGTGGCAGGTTTCCAACGGTGGTGGCAACATCATCGAGACCGATGGCACCGTCTCCGTGAACAATGAGCAGGCCGCTGCCGCCTTCACGATGGCCGCTGGCTGGGTCAAGAACATCTCCCCGGAAGGCGTCACAACCTTCCAGGAAGAGGAAGCCCGCAACATCTGGCAGGGTGGTAATGCTGCGTTCATGCGCAACTGGCCGTATGCCTATGTTCTCGGCAACACGGGTGATTCCGTGATCAAGGACACCTTCAGCGTCGGCAACCTGCCGATGGGTGATGGCGAAGGCGCCCGCAACGCGGCCTGCCTCGGTGGTTGGCAGATGATGGTTTCCACCTACTCCGCCAGCCAGGATGCCGCGAAGATGTTCTGCAAGTTCATGGCCGATCCGAACACGCAGAAGTCGCGCGCCATCGAGCTCTCGAACCTGCCGACGATCGCTTCGGTCTACGACGATGCCGACGTGCTCGCCGTCAACCCGTTCTACGCTGACCTCAAGCCGGTCTTCCAGGGCGGCGCGGTTCCGCGACCGTCGACCGTTTCGAGCAGCTCCTACAACGATGTTTCGACCGCCTACTTCACGGCTGTCCACAACATCCTCACCGGTGGCGATGCCGCTTCCGAGCTCTCCGGTCTGCAGGAAGATCTGCAGGGCATCATGGACGAGCTGAACAGCTAAGAGGGCCGCAATCCTCACAGCAGCAACGTAGACGCGAAATCGGGCGGGGTGGTTATCCCGCCCGATTTCCAAACCTCCAATGAGGGAGGCAGCGATGGGGAATCAGCGTCTTGGCATCACTGCAACGGCGGCCGCCGCTCCATCCGGCCGTCTGCGCGAGGAAGCCCCAACCAGCAAATGGGCCAAGCAGCGAGAGCGGCTCGCCTGGCTTTTCGTCGCACCAGCCATCATTGTCGTGGTTCTGGTCGCTATCTATCCGCTCGCGCGCACCATTCAACTTAGCTTCACCAATGCCCGCATGGGACTTGGCCGCAAGACCGAGTGGGTTTCTCTCGATAATTACAGGTACATCTTCAATGACGATCAGTGGTGGCGATCCTTACAGCACACGCTGATCTTTACGTTCGTCTCGGTCGGGCTGGAAACACTGCTCGGCATCATCATTGCACTCACCATTCACTCGAATTTCAAGGGTCGCGGACTGGTCCGAACGTCCATGCTCGTCCCCTGGGCCATCCCCACTGTCGTCTCGGCCCAGATGTGGAAGTGGATGTACATCGATGTCTACGGCGTGATTCCAGATTTCTTCGGGAAGAAGCTGGGCATCATGGACCCGCATACGGCGCTCCTGGCAAATACCAAGACAGCGCTGCTCGCTGTGATCGCGGTCGATGTCTGGAAGACGACACCGTTCATGGCCCTGCTCATCCTCGCCGGTCTCCAGATCATTCCGGAAGACATCTACGAGTCCTCCGGCATTGATGGAGCCAGCAAGGTCCGCCAGTTCTTTGATCTCACCCTGCCGCTGCTCAAACCTTCGCTCCTGGTCGCCCTGGTCTTCCGGACCATGGACGCGTTCCGCGTGTACGACCTGGTCGCCGTCATGAAGGGCGCCTCGCCAGACACGATGACTGTCGCGGTGTATGCGCAAAACATGTTGGTCGGCAGTCAACGCCTGGGGAGAGGATCAGCGGTCGCGGTTGTGATTTTCCTGATCATCGCGGTCTTCGCCTTCGTCTACACCCGCATGATTGACCTGGAGGATATGGGCTAATGGCCGAGATGACACAGTCCATCCCACTCCGAGCGTCTGAAACCGCATTTACCCAGCGCAAGGGTAAGCCGATCCAGTTCTACATAGGCCGCGTCGCCTTCTGGATCCTGATCCTGCTGATCCTCCTTTACACGCTTTTCCCGGCCTATTGGGCCGTCGCGACCTCACTCAAGACATCGGCCGAGCTCAATCAAACGCCGCCGCTCTACTTCCCGAAGTCGATGGACTTCTCCCACTACAGAGCGGTCTTCCAGGATGACAACTTCACCGTCGCCCTGAAGAACTCGGTCATCGTTTCGATCACAACGGTGCTCATGGCACTGGTGATTGGTTCGCTCGCCGCGTACGCGATCGGTCGCTTCCGGTTTCGCGGGAAGTCCCCAGTCATGTACCTGATCCTCTCGATGACGATGTTTCCCGCAATTGCAATCCTCGGCTCCCTCTATACGATGCTGAGGAAGGTAGGCGGATGGCCAGTCATCGGTGATGTCGTGGGCCTGAACGCTGCCGGTGGACTCGTGTTCGCCTACACGACCTTCACCCTCCCGTTCACGGTTTGGGTGCTGGCCAACTTCTACCGAGCCATGCCTGCCGAGCTCGAACAGGCCGCCATGGTCGACGGGGCAACTCCGTTCCGGGCGTTCATCGAAATTCTTCTGCCATTGGCCGCGCCCGGCATCGCCACAACTGGCCTGCTGGCGTTTATCGGCGCCTGGAACGAATATCTCTTCGCGAGCACGTTCACGATCACCACCGATCAGCGAACGGTCCCCGTGGCGATCGCCAGTTTCTCTGGCAACACGCAGTTCGAAATTCCGTGGGGCAATATCATGGCTGCATCGGTCACGGTAACCATCCCACTCGTAATCCTGGTCCTCCTGCTCCAGCGGAAGATCATCTCTGGTCTGACCGCGGGCGCCGTCAAGGGCTAAACACCACAAACAGTCGAACCAAACCCTCGTCGCAAATCGCGGCGGGGGTTTATCGTATGCGCAGACACTTGTGTACACGCAATGGAGCAGTGGGATGTCACAGGAAACAATCTTTACGATGGATACCTCGTCCATCAAATACGGCGTCGGCGCCACCGCTGAGGTCGGCAGCGATGTGGCCGATCGCGGAATCAGGCGCGTGGCTGTCTTTGCCGATCATGGAATCGCAAAGACCGTCGGCTATGAAGTCGCGCTCAAGAGCCTGAAAGATGCTGGCCTCGATGTTCACGTCTTCCTCGATGTCCGCGTCGAGCCAACCGACCAGTCGTGGGAGGTCGCAACCCAGTGGGCGACCGAACTTCAGCCCGATGGATATGTCGCGATCGGCGGCGGTTCCGTCATCGACACCGCCAAGGCCGCCAATCTCTATGCCACCTACCCGGCCCCACTCCTGACCTATGTCAACGCGCCGATCGGAGAAGCCAAACCTGTCCCCGGTCCGGTCAAACCATTGATCGCGATTCCAACCACCGCCGGGACTGGTTCAGAAACAACTGGCGTGGCCGTTTTCGACTTTTCCTCAATGCACGCAAAGACCGCGGTCGCCAGCCGCGCGCTCCGCCCAACAGTCGGAATCATCGATCCGATCAACACGCTCTCGATGCCAGCCATGGTGACGGCGGCCTCAGCGCTCGATGTCCTCAGTCATGCGATCGAGTCCTTCACTGCGATCCCGTACAGCCACCGCGCTGCTCCTGAGTCGCCGAGGATGCGGCCCTCCTACCAGGGTTCCAATCCGATCAGCGACATGTGGTCGTGCAAGGCGATGGAGATGGTCGCGGCCAATCTCCCGATCGTTCTGGCCGAGCCGAACAATATCGAAGCCCGCGGTAACATGATGCTCGCTGCCACGTACGCGGGCATCGGCTTCGGCAATGCCGGTGTGCACTTGCCGCACGGCATGTCCTATCCGATTGCCGGCATGGTCCGCGACTGGCGACCAGAGGGCTACGATGTCGATCATGCAATCGTTCCCCACGGCATCTCGGTCATCCTGACCGCGCCCTCCGTTTTCCGTTGGACAGCCTCGTCTGACCCCGCCCGCCATCTCGAATCGGCTCGGCTGCTCGGCGCCGATGTCTCGCAGGCTGGCGCCGAAGATGCCGGTGATGTTCTCGCCGAGCGGCTCATCGAGATCATGAAGATGACCAACATGCCCAACGGTCTGGCCGAGATTGGGTATGGTGAGGCCGACCTTGATGGTTTGGTGAAGGGAACGCTTCCCCAGCACCGGGTTACCAAGCTCTCGCCCCGGCCGGCCGGCGAGGCCGAACTCCGCCAACTCTTCATCGATTCGATGTCGTACTGGTAGCCGACTGGAATCGGGCTGGATCAGACGCCGACTGCGATCTGATTCAGCCCAATCGACCGCACATCGCGTTCCAGGAGACGGCTCGCGATCGGGTCGACATCGGCCGGGTCTCCGGTGGTGTGCATCGTGAAGCTGGCTGGCTGGCCAATTCCCGCGTGTAAATCGTGCTGGATGAGTTGATCGCGCGTTCGCCGGGCGACTGCGTTGCCGCTGTCGATAATACGAACGTGTGGCCCAGCCAATGCGCGGATCGTTTCCCCGGCAAATGGATAGTGGGTGCAGCCAAGCACGAGGACATCCACTCCGTCCGCAACCTGTCTGGCGATGATTGGGGCAAGCATCTGGTCGACCTCCGGACCACTGCAGGTGCCCGCCTCGACCTGGTCGGCCAGGCCCGCCACGCCGATTGACCGGATATCAATCCCGGTGCCCCATCGCTCAACCAGGCGCTGGAGACGTTCGCTCTGGGCGGTACGCGGCGTCGCCAATACAGCCACTCTTCCGGTGGTTGTCAGCGTCATAGCCGGTTTGACGGCCGGTTCCATTGCGATGATTGGCAGGTCTGGCCAGGTTTGCCGGAGGAGCTCAATTGCCGCGGCACTGGCCGTATTACAGGCCACCACAACCGCCTTGACCCCCATCTCGACCAGACGTCCGACCAGGAGCATTGTCCGTTCCCGGATCTCGTCCTCGGTCCGCACCCCATACGGGCAATAGAGGCTGTCGGCGATGTAGGTCAGCGATTCGCGCGGCAACTCGTTCCAAAGCTGCCGGACCACACTCAGTCCGCCTAACCCGGAATCAAATACGCCAATAGGCGCCGTCCGCTCAAGTTCCATCCCCAAAGCCTAGCACCACGAAGCATGATTGCCCCCGGTTTGGATTTGCTATGTCAATCTCTGAATGGGACTTGTCGAACTCAGCACCGCGTTCAAACGTGGTGCGTTCCTTCTCTCAAGCAACTGACAACCGCCAACCGACGACTGCCAACTGCCTAGCAGTTCATGATATTGATATCGAAATGCCGCACGAGATACAGATTCAACTGCTCAACGGTGTTCACGATCGCGTCGTTGCCCTGCGCCAATGCTCTGGCCAGGATTGCCCCAATCGCCTCCCGTGGCGACTCATACGCAATCTGTCGAACCTGCGTGTACCCAAGTTCCTCGGATTCAAACTTCAGCTCGGCGAAGTTCCAGAAATCCCAATCAACATCCAACAGGAGCAACTGTTCGCCATTCTGGATCACGAACGGATCCGGCGCATTCAACAGCACACGCGTCACCGAGCGGACGACCGAATCGACCGTCAGTACTGTGCTCTGCGCATCGCCAAGAGCCCCATCGTGGGGAATCTGATCCATAGGTGCTTCCCTGAGTTGGCGTTTCGTTCGGGGAGAAAGGCCAGAGGAGACCGGGCGCTGATTGAATGGCCTAACACTACCACCGGCCGCGCGTCGTTTACAACGCATCCTGTGCCCCACGCTGTACAGTTCGTCCAATAGTCCTGTCCCGGTCGACTGCCCGCGCATCGGCCCACCCAATCGGAAGCCATGAGCACCAGACAGACCCGGAACGTGAATCAGGACAACGACACGGATCAATCCGATCTCGTTCCCAATCCAACCATCAATCTGGCGGCACAACGCGGGAAACGCACCGAAGATTCGCTCCTGCTTGATACGCGCCGCCAGCCGGAAGCAGAGCGCGGCGCATTCACCCACAACGACACCTGGCGCGTGCTTCGGATCATGGGCGAGTTCGTCTCCGGCTTCGATACGCTGGCCGAAGTCGGTCCGGCGGTTACCATCTTCGGCTCGGCCAGAACAAAGAAGACCGAACCGATCTACACGAAGGCACGCGAACTGGGAAAATCGCTCGCCGAAGCCGGTTTCGCCACGATTACAGGTGGTGGCCCAGGCATCATGGAAGCGGCCAACCGGGGTGCGTTCGAAGCCGGCGGGGTCTCGATTGGCGCGAACATCGAACTACCCCATGAACAGGGTCTCAACCGCTGGGTCAATGTCCCCCTGAACTTCCGCTACTTCTTCGTCCGCAAGACTATGTTCGTCAAGTACGCCAGCGCCTTTGTCATTTTCCCGGGCGGTTTCGGCACGCTGGACGAACTCTTTGAGTCGCTGACGCTGATCCAGACCGGCAAACTGGAACACTTCCCGGTCATCCTTTTCGGTGCGGACTACTGGTCCGGTCTTGTCGACTGGATTAGCGGAGCAATGCTGGCCGGCCAGAAAATCGCTGAAACCGATCTCGAACTGTTCACAGTCACCGACGATGTCGATGTCGCCATGGAACTTATCACCTCGTCCCACGTCGCCCGGACCACCCCCGATCCCGGCCGCTTTGCGAACGACATCCGATGACGAATCTCGCCCTGCCCGCCGTCAACCCAGGCGACACCATCGCACTTCGGTTCATCGAACAAGGCGCTCAAACGGCATCCGACATCGCGGAACTGATCGCCGAGTTCATTACGTCATCCCGATCATCGCTCCTGTTGGCGGCGTACGACATTCGCCTCACGTCCGACACCGCTGCGCCGATGAGACAGGCAATCGCCGATGCCCTTCGGCGTGGCGTGGATGTCCGCCTGATCTATGACAACAGCCTGGCCAAACCACAGTCCAATGTTGAGTTCGAGCGCAACGGTGGAGACTTCGCCGATCCCGCCACGCATGATCGCGTCGAGGAGTTTGGTGTCCCGGACGATCGGACCCGCGGCATCACGGGCGAGGGTCTGATGCATCAAAAGTTCATGGTCCGCGATGGCGAATACGTCTGGTGCGGATCAATGAACTGGACCGACGACTCCATGAGCCGGATGGAGAACACCCTGGTGACATTCCGCTCAAGCACCCTCGCCGCCTACTTTCAGCGGGATTTCGAGCAACTCTGGGAGTCAGGCACATCGATCAACTCCGGCGCATTTCGGACCGAACCCGATCTCCTCACCTACGCTGGCCAACGCGCCACGACCGATGTTGACTTCTCCCCCGGCCAGGGCGAATTCATCAACGACATGATCGCGCGTCGCCTCGGTCGAGCCCGGAATCGGATTGTGATCTGCTCGATGTTGATCAACTCCAGCAAGGTCTTGAATGCGCTGCTCAAGGTGATCGATGAGCGGCAAATCGAGATCTGGGGCGTCTACGACCGCACCCAGATGGATGGCGTCCTCAACCAATGGAGCGGACAGGACCACCTGCAATGGAAGATCGATGCGGTCGAGACGATCATGCGGCGGGCAGAGATGATCGGTAAGCACAGCCTTCCGTATCGCCCCGGGCGCTCGCACAACTTCATGCACAACAAGCTCCTGGTGGTCGATAACACCGTAATCACAGGGTCCTATAACCTCTCCCACAGCGCGCAGGCAAACTCCGAGAATATGCTGGCAATCGACAGTCCGGAGTTGGCGGCCCGATCGATCGAGTACATCCGTCATCTCCGCAACCGTTTTCTGACCGAACCGGAGGGCTCAGATCAGCACGAACACCATGCAATGCCGGATCTTGGATGATCTGGGTCTATAGTCGGATTGAATATGTTCACTCAAATATGGTTAGATTTGGTGGGAATCAACTGATTTCCGCCTTAGGAATTGCCCTGCTGTGACCTGTGGTCAACATTCTGCCCGTACGGTATTATCCGCACCGTGACAGAGAAGCAGGTGCTCCAATGCCCGCCTGGAGACGCCAGGGAATCCCACCGGATCCCTTTACAACCCGCACAGACTTTTGTTGTCGTGTGCAACGTCGAGGGTGAGAGCGAGCGTCAATGACCCATTACGAACCGTATAACAATCGTTTTCCCCTCCTGCCGCTGAAGAACGTCGTTATCTTTCCAGGAAACATCGTTACCCTCCTGGTCGGTCGGCCGCGTTCAATTCAGGCTGTCGAAGAGGCCCTCACCCGCGACAAGCGGGTCGTGGTCGTGGCCCACCGCAATCCGGATGTCGATGACCCGCTGGCAAGCGATGTCTACAACGTCGGCACGCTCGCCGAAGTCATGCAGTCGGAGCGTCAGGCAAATTCCACGCTCCAGGTGGTGTTGGAAGGCATTCGTCGCGTCAATCTCTCCTCGTTCGACACGTCGCGACCGTTCTTCAATGTCATGGCGCAGGATCTGGTTGAGACCGACGCTCACCAGAACGAATCCCGCGCGCTCATGAAACACGTCACCGAGCTCGCCAACACGTACTCGGATCAGCGCACCCGGCTGTCGAACGAAGTGCTGGACATGATTCAGCGCGCCACCGAACCCGGCCGACTTGCCGATCTCCTCGCTACCCAGCTCCTTCAGGACACACCCAAGCGGCAGGCGCTGCTTGAGGAAACCGACACCTACGATCGCCTCGTTCGCGTTGCCGGCATTCTGCAGAGCGATCTCGATATCGCCGCGCTCGAACAACGGATCAAGGACCGCGTCCGCGATCAGGTCGAGAAGAATCAGCGCGAGTACTACCTTCGCGAACAGCTCAAGGCCATCCACGATGAACTCGGCGGCGATGGCGGGAACGAGATCGATACCCTCCGCCGCAAGATCTCCGAGCGGGGCATGCCGGCCGATATTGAGGACCGCATGGTCCGCGAACTTGGCCGCCTCGAGCGCATGCCAGCGGTGTCTGCCGAAGCGACTGTCGTGCGGACCTACCTCGATACCATGATCGCTCTCCCCTGGACGGAGGTGAGCGACGACCAGCTGGATATCGATGCCGCCGAAGCGACGCTCGATGCAGATCACTACGGGCTGGAGCACGTCAAGGAACGCATCCTCGATTTCCTGGCCGTGCGCAAACTGCGCCAGGACAGCCAGGCCGATGGCACTGGCGTCGCCCAGATTCTCTGTCTCGCTGGACCTCCGGGCGTCGGCAAAACGAGTCTCGGTCGATCAGTCGCACGGGCCATGAATCGCGAGTTCGTCCGGGTCAGCCTTGGCGGCGTGCGCGACGAAGCCGAAATCCGTGGCCATCGCCGCACCTACATTGGCGCGATGCCTGGTCGACTGATCACCGCCATGAAGCAGGCCGGCACGATGAACCCGGTCATCCTCCTCGACGAGATCGACAAACTCTCATCGGACTACCGCGGTGATCCAGCCTCGGCTCTGCTCGAAGTGCTTGATCCGGAGCAGAACCGCAACTTCGTCGATCACTTCCTCGATGTTCCGTACGATCTCTCCAATGTCCTCTTCATCACGACCGCAAACTACCTCGGCCAGATCCCCCGGCCCCTCCGTGACCGCATGGAGATCATCGAGATCGGTGGGTACACCGAGGACGAAAAGGCCGAAATCGGGCGACGCTATCTGCTTGCACGTGAAATGACTGCCCACGGATTGCCCGAGGGATCACTCGAGATTCCGCACAAGGTCTGGGTCGATCTGATTCGCGACTACACCCGCGAGGCCGGTGTCCGCGAACTCAATCGCTCTGTCGCCACCATCTGCCGCAAGACGGCGCGTGAAATTGTCCGCGGCAAGAACGCCAAGATTCGTCTGACCCGGGCCCGGCTCGACGAGCTGATGGGACCGAGCATCTACGGCATCGACATGCTCACCGATGGCGCGCAGATCGGCGTGGCCATCGGTCTCGGCACCACCGAAGTCGGCGGCGAACTGATCCCCGTCGAGGTCGCAACCATGCCGGGCAAGGGCAATCTCACGCTGACCGGGCGAGCGGGCGAGGTCATGCAGGAGTCAGCGCAGGCTGCGCTCTCCTACGCCCGATCGCGCACGCAACATCTGCGCATCGAGCCCGATTTCCGCGATCGCTACGATCTCCACATCCACCTTGCGGAAGGCGCCCAACCCAAGGACGGACCGTCTGCTGGCATTACCATGGCGACTGCGCTGATCTCGGCGCTGACTCGCAAGCCAGTCCGTGGCGATACGGCGATGACTGGCGAGATCACGCTCCGCGGCCGCGTGCTTCCGATCGGTGGACTGAAGGATAAAACCCTTGCGGCCCACCGGCATGGCATCCGCCGCCTGATCGCGCCGTATCAGAACAAGCGCGAACTCGAGAAGATTCCGGCCAACATCGCCAAGGACATGACCTTCATCTGGGCACGCGATATGGACGATGTCATCAAGGCGGCCATCCTGCTGGATAACGAGCAGGTCGACAACCTTGCCACCGCCGAGGACGATGTCGTCGCCGATCACATGCCACCGACACCGGACTTCGAGTCGACCATCGTCACCGACGCCACGGCTCGCACCTGAGTCAGACGCTCGGGCGAATATCCCGGATGAACATTTTCAGTTGCTTCTGACCCTTGAAGCGCTCAATTGTCAACTGGATCAGGACGTCGACCAGATCGCCGTCGTGCACATTACCGATCACTCCCGCGTCGCCGGCCCG
>JAPXRQ010000007.1:0-22997 GCA_033813515.1 Thermomicrobiales bacterium | reverse complement strand
GTTTTGGTCTGAAATTGTAACTTCCAAAGCTTCAAATAAATCGGGAATATTTTCGGATGGAAATTGAACATCCACAACTCCACCCAAGACTTGAAGTACTATTCCATTTTTATGTTCCATTTTATTCTCCATCCATATAGAAGTTAATTAACCTGCCTGCGCCAGGGCTTCTGCGCCACCGGCAATGTCAACGGATCGTCGTCGACGTACGCGGACGCCTCCATTTCGGCAGGGAGTGGCACCGCGATTCCGCTCTCGGCAAAGGCCGCGATCATCGCCATCCGAAACGCCTCGAGACCCGATCGCTCGACCGCCAATCCAGCCGCCTTCGAATGCCCTCCTCGCCGCAGCAGCATTCCCTCCGGCATCCCATAGAGCGCTCCGGCAATATCCCAGTCGCCAATGGATCGCGCAGAGCCGGACAGCTCCTCCCCCTGCCCTGCCAGCACCACCACCGGTCGCCGATAGCGTTCGACCAGTCGTGAGGCCAGCGGACCAGCAATACCATGCGACATCGCCTGGTCCTCGCAAATCAGAACCGACTCGATCAGCGTCTCGTCGTCGTACCGCGCCAGTAAGCGTGCCTGAGCCTCATCCATGGCCAGGCGGCGCGACTCATCCGCGTCGAGCACCTGCTTCGCCAGAACCTCGGCCTCGTCCCAACTGGTCGTCAACAGCAAATCGACCACGATGTCGGCGATGTAGATCCGGCCCGGCGCGTTCAACTTCGGGACCAACCGAAAGGAAACAGCTTCAGCATTGAGATCGATTGGATCGAGGTTCATCATGCGGGTCAGCGTCTTCAGCCCGAGTCGCTTGCACTCGCGCAGTTTCTTGCCACCAGCAATGACGAGCGCCCGGTTGTATCCAAGCAGTTTCCCGACATCGCCGATCGTGCCAATTGCCGCCAGGTCGAGCAGCCCATCCGGAACCTCGGCCGGAACTGCCCCGGCATCGGCAAGCTTTCGCACGACCAACCACGCCATCCCGGCGCCGACGATGTACCTCGCCTGTTCATCATCGTCTCGCTGCGGATTCGCGACCGGAACCAGGTCTGATACATCTTCATTGATCTGATGATGGTCGATCACCACCACATCAATACCGGCCGCAAGCAACTGCTCAATGACCGCACGATCGTTGCTGCCGCAGTCAACCGCGATGATCAGATCGGGCGCCGTTACGGTCAGCTCGCCAAGGTATGTCTCCTGCAGACCGTAACCATCGGAACGGGTCGGCAGGCTCCACAGCACCTGCTCGGGCGATGCATGGGCAGCGCGCAGGGCGGAGACCAATATTGAGGTCGAAGTCACGCCATCGCAGTCGTAGTCGCCGAAAATGAGAATGCGTGCCTCATCCCGTATCGCTTCCGCAATCCGCAGCACGACGTCATCTACGCCGGGGATGGTGAGGTTGGCGACTTCTTTGGCGAGGTCCGGTTTGAGCCAGGCATCAAGGGCGGATTGGCTTCCAAGATCCATGCCGGCCCGGACATCGTCAACCACGCGAAACCCGCTGCCCGCCTCCACTGCGGCGTGCGAAACAGGCGGCGCTATCCAGATTTTTCCGGTCAACGAGAGCCGTTCCGGGACTTTTGTCTCAGGTGTACGTTCACTCGCCATGCTATATTGACAACCTACCCCACCCGTTACCGGTACCTGCTATCCGGAAAGTTCCTCTCATCAGGAGCCTGTTTTCGTGACACTATCGCCGATTTCCTCTTCGTCGCACCAGCATGCTGGTGTTCAGGCGACAGCAATCGGGCGGTTTATCGCCATGCTCGTCGCGTTTGCGTTTTTCGCCAGCCTCGGCGCCCCATTTGCAAGTGCGCAGGATCAGGATGTCGAATGGGCGCCACCGACATCGGTCTACATCGATGACTCGGGTCAGATCATTGATCAGACTTTCCTTTCCACCTGGCGCACGTACCCGTACCTGATCGGCGACCCCATCAGCAAAGAGACCAAGGGAACGTTCCGGCTGAAGGGTGTGGAGACCAAGAAGCGGGTCGTCCAGTACTACCAGAATGTCGCCCTCGTCTCGACCTACGACGACGCCCGTGGTGACCAATGGAATGTCGTCGCGGCCAATCTCGGGCAGTGGGCGCTCGAGCAGGATGCCAAGGCGCTGAAAAAGGAATCGCTTCCCAAGGCATCCGATTGCGACGGCATGTCGGACGAGGATTGCCTGTATTTCGAAAACACTGGCTACTCGGTCAAGCTTGGTTTCAAGGCGTACTGGGACGCCAATGCCGGAGCGCAGTTGCTTGGCTCGCCCCTGACGCAGGAATTCGTCGCCAGGGACGGCTGGACCACCCAGTATTTCCAGAAGGCTGTTCTGCGCTGGAATGAGGACGAGGGAATCGTTCCTCGCTCCCTCGGCGAGGAATACGCCAGGGCGGAGGATGTCTCGACCAGGCGCCAAAGCCAGCCGGACGGGGTTCCGACCTACGACGAATCACTGTTCTACGCGCCAGTTGTCGCAACAACTCCAACTGGCCCCGGACCGATCCAGGGTGGGTACAAGGAGATCGTCGTCTCCATCTCCCAGCAGTACATGTGGGCCTACGAGGACGGCGCCACCGTCATGGAGTCCTACGTCAGCACCGGAACTGCCGAAACACTCGCCGTAACCACTCCGGTCGGCTACTGGTCCATTCTGACCAAGTACGACTCCCAGACCATGGAAGGCACCATCAGCGGCGAGTATTACCGCGTCGAGGATGTTCCCTACGTCATGTACTTCGACAATCTCGGCAATGCACTGCACGGCACCTACTGGCACAACAACTTTGGCACGCCCATGAGTCACGGCTGCGTGAACCTGCCAATGGATGTCGCTGCCTGGATGTACGCCTGGGCGCCGGTTGGCACACTGGTCACTGTCATCCCCTAACCCACAATCCGGGAACCAGCCGTCGCCTACAATCAGGCGACGGCTTTTTCGTGCCCCGGGACCACGTCGAACACATGCTTGATCTGCTTTACCGCCTCGCCAAACCAGTGCTCTTTCGGATGGACCCGGAGTCTGTCCACGATCACACCATGGTTCGCCTCTCCCGCATCAGTCGCTCGGAACAGATGCTCGGCCTCATCGGTCTCACGCATTCAGCGCCCGATCCCCGCCTTCGCGTCACCCTCGGTGATCTCACGCTGCCCGGACCAGTTGGCGTTGCGGCCGGACTCGACAAGAACGGAGTCGCCTTTCCGGCACTGGCTGCGCTTGGGTGGGATTTCATCGAGATCGGGACCGTCACCCTCAAACCGCAACCGGGCAATCCAAAACCGCGCGTCTTCCGCCTGCCGGATGACCACGCCCTGATCAACCGCATGGGCTTCCCGGGCGCGGGCGCGGATCAAATCGCAATGAACATCGTCATGCGGCGCAAGGCAAACGCCTGCATCGGGATCAACATCGGCCCGAACAAGGCAAGTGTCGAAGCCGGACCCGATGCGGTCATTGCCGATTGCACCGAACTCGCCCGCCGGTTCGCTTCGCTGGCCAGCTACCTCGTCCTTAACGTCTCGTCGCCTAACACAGCCAGACTCCGCGACTTGCAGGGTCGTGCCGCCGTGACAGAGCTACTCACCGCGATCAAGGCAGCCATTCCCGAGCGTCGACCAGTTCCGCTCTTCGTCAAGATTGCGCCAGATCTGACGCCAGCCGAAATCTCGGATATCGCGCTGGCGGTTCACGACGCCGGTGTGACGGGGATTGTCGCCACGAACACCACCATCTCGCGTCCGCCCAATCTCAGAAGTCGGGGACGGGGCGAGACCGGCGGCTTGAGCGGCACACCCGTGCGGGACAAATCGCTCAAGGTCATTCGCCAGTTCGCGAATGAAACAGAAGGCAAACTGCCGATCTTCGGTGTCGGCGGCATCGGATCGGCGGCCGATGCAGTGGCGGCAATTGAGGCCGGGGCATGGGCGGTACAGGTCTACACCGGGATGATCTACCGCGGTCCGCATCTTGCCAATCAGATCGCGACCGGCCTGTCAGTCGAACTTGACCGCCGCGGACTCTCCTCGCTCGCTGAGTTGCGCGGAACAGGATCTCCCCGATGAACCGGCGCCATCTGCTCCTTGCTGCAGCCGCTTGCCCATTTGCGACGCAGGCGGCCAACGCGATGCAGCGAATCAGCGACGCCGAGATCGCCCAATTTATCGGGTCCGAGGGTGGGCTGACCATCTTCGATCCGGAGACCCTCTTTGCCAGTCAACTTGCCGAGCAGTTTCAGCTCTTTATCAAGGCGACGTACGCTGTCGACATTGCGGTTACGTTCGATCAGACGTCGCAGGTCTCAGAGCTCCTGCAGCAGATCGAGGCCGGCGCCGTCGAGCGGACCAGCCCTCCAGTTGATCTGATGACGACCTCGGCGGATGACTGGATGAGCCTGCGGATGACTGGCCAGCCACAAGATGCGGCGCTGGTCAGCGAGTTCGTCTCCACCGGGTTGGTCCCGAACTATGACCGCACCTTCACCGCCCTCCGCCTTGGCGAGTCGATCGCCCCGGTCCAGTCGAGCAATGCGCCTGCGATCATCTACGACTCCGCCCGCATCGACTGGCTGACAGATTGGACGGATCTGGCTGACACCCGCCTGACTGGTCGAATCCTCTTTCCTGAACCAGATGGGCAGCTCACCGATGGGTTGATCCTCGGGATGTCCTCAGCGCTCAAGTTTGACTATCGCAATCCAGATCAGATGGATGTGACGCTGGATTATCTGACGGAGGTCATGCGGGCTGGCAACGGGTTCTATTCAAGTGATCCCATCGATGCCGAATCTGCACTGCTCCAGGGACAGGTCGATGTCGTGATCCAATGGACCGCGTTTGCCCGGCGCCTATCCCGGTCAACGCTGCCGACTGCCCGTTCCCTGCTCGCCAGGAAGGGCCTCTACCCATTCAACGATCAGCTCTGGATGCCAATCGGAGCGGCACATCCGATCCTTGCGCAGCTCTACATCGACTGGCGGATGAGCGATGCCGTCCAGTTCCCCGATCTGGCCGAATGGGGAATGACCGAAGCCGATTGGCTCACGTTCCATCAGGGCCTACTCGGCAAGTCGTACGAGGCCGCGATCCCGGAATGGATTGCTGCGGACTACTTCGATCTGTATCCGACAGCCGACCAGTTCTACAAACAAATCAAGGAGTTGGACTGGGAGTATTACGTCAGCAACCGCCAGTCGTGGCGGGATGCGATCGCCGCGTCCGTTCTCCCCTGACGACTGGCGCGGTCAACCTTCGACCGAAATCCTGGCCGGGTGACTGTACACATTGAAACTCCCATCCCGGACGAAGCCGATCAGGGTCAGGCCGAACTGATTGGCGAGATCGATGGCAAGGCTGCTCGGCGCAGAGACCCCGGCCAACACCGGCCAGCGACCCGCAACTGCCTTTTGCGCCAACTCGTAACTCTGCCGGCCGCTGACGACCAGAATCTCGCCCGCCGCCGACAGGTCCGAATTGAGCGCCGCCCAGCCCAGAATCTTGTCAACCGCATTATGTCGACCAACATCTTCCCGCACCGCGATGAGTTCGCCATCCGCCCTGGCCAGTCCGGCCCCGTGCAAGCCTCCGGTGACCTCGAACAGCGACTGCTTCGCCCGCAACGCATCCGGCAACCTGGCAATCACATCCGCCGCGAAACGCGAACCGGTCACAATCGGTTCGACCCCCCGCAGCGCGATTTCGTCCAGCGATGCCTTCCCGCAAACCCCGCAGGCACTGACCGCTGTCCGAAATCGCTCTCCAGTACGGCCCGCGAGATCGGGATCGGTCACTGTGGCATTGACGATGTTGTACTGCTGCTGCAGCCGATTGCCCGGCCCGACGCAGAACTCCATTTCGCGGATCTGGTGACCGGAGCGGACGATTCCTTCGCTGAGAAGCAGCCCCGCCGTCAGTTCAAAATCGTTGCCAGGGGTGCGCATCGTGACATGGGTCAGGATCTGATCGCCGGTTGCCGCATCGCTCACCCGAATCTCGAGCGGCTCCTCGGTCGCGACCCAATCCGCCTGCCGTTTGCTCTGCCCATCGGAGAATCGACTAAGCCGAACCTTTACCTTGCTGCCGCGGCGACTGTCCATTAGTCGGCGGCTGCAGCAACGGCGAGCGGCCGAACCGTGACGAAGGCGTTGTAATCGGGCACATGCGAGAGCGGTGAGCGGCGATGCGGATCGAGCAGGACGTTGCCTTCGGGCCAGTAAACCTGAATCGTCTGCGGCGCCATCTTCGCCAGAAAGACCCGGCCAGTGAGCACGCCGAGGTCATTGCGCAGCTCCACCTGGTCGCCTGCCACAACTCCCAGCGCAGCGGCATCTCTGGCATTCATGAAAACGGCATCGCGGGCCGTGGTGCCGGTCGTCGCATCGTACTTCTCGTGGACCATCGTGTTGAACTGCTTGCCGCGTCGGGTCGAGACGGCGAACATGCCGGGCGGTATCGTCACGTCTGGAAGGTCGACCACTGAAAAGAGTGCCCGTCCATCAGGCGTCGGGAAATTGCCACCAGGGGCGAGATGCGGTCCGCCGTACTGGGCCTGATCGCCGGTCTTCTCCAGCCGCTGGATGCCGTCATACGCAGGAACAATCCGCGCGATTTCTTCCCGCACGGCCTGGATACTGGGCCAGGCCAGGAATTGGGCGCGATCCGGTCGGACCCGACTGGCCAGATCGCGGAAGACCTCCCACTCCGGCCTCGCCTCGCCAATCCGCCGACCCTCGATCTCGGGGCTGAACATGATTCGGCGTTCGGTCGAGGTCTGCGTGACGCCGCCCGGAATCTCATACCGGGTCATGGCTGGCAGCAGAATGACGGTCTCGGCCGGATCAACCAGCATCTGGGTGCTGAGGACGATGTCGAGATGAACTCGCAGCGGAATGGCGGCCAGCGATGCTTCGACCACGGCCGGATCGGGCATCGCTTCGAGGAAGTTGCCGCCCATCGCGAAGAGCGCATCGAGTTCGCCGGCCAGACCAACATCGAGCATGGCCGGGGCCGAAAGTCCGACTTCGGTTGGCACGTCGAATCCCCAACGGGAGGAGAGATCGGCGGCGGATTCGGCGGTGATCGCGATCGAACCCGGGAAGGCCGTGGCGTAGGCGCCCATCTCGGCGCCACCCTGCACGCCGGAATGCCCGCGAATCGGCATCAGACCGCATTTGTCTCGCCCGACGAATCCGCGACTGAGTGCGAGATTGACGATCGTGCGGACGGTGGCCTCGGCGTAGGTGTGCTGGGTGACGCCCATGCTCCAGACGAAGACCGCGGTCTTGGCGCGACCGACCAGTTCGCCGAGCGATCGCATGCGGGCCGTGGTCGATCCGGACGCACGCTCCAGATCGGACCAATCGAGTGTGGCGACATGCGCAGCGACGGCGTCGTACCCGGTCGTGTGGGCGTCGATCCAGGCGTGGTCGAGCAGATCGTGTTCGACCATATGCTTGAGCGCACCATTGAGGAACGCGACATCGCCGCCAGTCTGGATCAGGTAGGTGTCGTCGACCAGTTTCGTGCCGAAGACGGCGCTTTCCGGGATCGACGGAATCCAGTAACGCTCCATGGCTGGCTCGACCATGGTGTTGACCGAGACAATGCGGGTGCCTTCGGCCTTGGCATGGTGCATGTACTTGGTGGTCACCGGCTGATTGTTGGCCGGATTGGAGCCGATGAAGACGATCAGATCGCTCCCCATCCAGTCGGTGTAACTGCAGGTGGTGGAGGCAATGCCGCAGGTTGCCTTGAGCGAGACGGTGCTGGGCGAGTGGCAGATGCGGGCGGCGTTGTCGACATTGTTCGTGCCCATCGCGCGGACCGACTTCTGGGCGACGTAGTAGGTCTCGTTCGGGACGCCGCGGCTGGTCAGGTAGTAGCCAGTGCGGTCGGGGTGGGTTGCGGCGATTTTGCCGGCGATTTCATCCAGGGCATCATCCCAGGAGATACGGGTGAATCCGTCCTCGCCCTTCGCTCGCCGCATGGGATATGGGAGCCGACCGAGCGACCGGAGTTCGGCGCTGGTCAGAGAGCGGAGGGGATACACATCGGCGAGAAGATCTGGATCGAGTGCCGGCATCGTGTTCATGCGGAGCAGGCGGAGGCGGATATTGCAGAGATGTGGTCCGTTCAGGGTCCAGTCGTGCAGCCCGGCCACCCCGAGCGCGCAGCCATCGCAGACGCCTTCATGGAGGATGCGGTAGGCGTAGGCGGCCTCGTCGCGGTTCTCCCAGATGGCGCGAAAGACCTCGTTGAAGTTGTTCGGGTGTTGCTCGCCGATGCCAAACGGTTTCAGGCTGGCCCAAAGCGATGGATTGAGGAATTTGGTCATCAGGACACCCTCGCGATTTGGTTCCAGTATCCCATTTGATGCGGGTGAAGGGTGATGGCGGAAGGGTGAAGGCAACGGCGGCAGGATACGTAGGGCGAGGCCTTGTGCCCGCCGCGGCCGTGTTGGTCACGGTGGTTGATGGTGGAGGACATGGTCGGTGTCATTCAACGGCACGGAGCAATGCCGTGCGGGAGGGGACGAGCCCCTCCCCTACATGTGGTGGTGGTGCCCCGGGAGGTGGCCCGTAACCACCTTGCCGTCCAGCATCGTCGCGATCGGTTTGGCGTTCTTCAACGTCTCCGCATCGGCAAACGGATCGGTGTCCAGCACGACCAGATCGGCAGCCTTGCCGACCTCGATCGAGCCGACCAGGTCTTCAGCGAAATCGCCGTAGGCGGGATAGCGGGTGTAGGTATCGAGCGCTTCGAGCGGGGAGACAGCCTCCTCCGGGGCGAGCAACTGACCGGTCCGGGTCTCGCGCGCAACCGAACACCACATCCCGAACCAGGGATTGAGGCTCTCCGGTTGGGCGCCGAGGGAATCGGACGATCCCGGCACAGGCAATCCGGCATCGAGCAATCGGCGCAAGGCAAAGGCACCGTCCGCCCGGTCGCCAAGGTATTCGGGCAGGAAATCGCCGAAGCTGTTCAGGAAGGGCATGGTGACGACCGGGACCAGGCCCATCTTCACCATCCGCCCGATTCGCTCCGGCGTCATGCAGAGATGGCCAGCGTGCTCAAGCCGGTGACGCTTGCCCCAGGAATCGGGGTGCGCCTCGTACGCATCGAGCAGCGTATCCAGGGCCAGATCGCCAACGACATGCGTGCTGATCTGCAGGCCGGCATCGTTCAGCAGCCGGACCATCGTGAAGACATCCTCGCGGGAGAGCTTGAGGTGCCCCTTGTTCCCCGGCATGTGACTGTAATCGTCGTAGAACGCCCCGGCCGCACCTGTGATGCCGCCATCGACAAAGAACTTGGCCGCCCCGACTTTCAGGAACTGGTCGCCGAACCCGGTCTCGATCCCCATCTTCAGGAATTGCTCGACCGCGGCCACCGTCGGCGTGTGGATCGTGAACGAGATCCGCAGCGGGAAGCGACCCTCCCTGCGCAACTGCTGGTATGCACGGAGTCCCGTTGCCGAGGGGAATTGATCCTGAACCGACGTGATCCCGAACGACGACAGCCTGGCCGCCATCGCCGCGACCGCCTCCTTCGTCCGGACCAGATCGTAGCCGCCGACCTTGATGAACCAGTACATCTCGATCAGCTCACCGGTGGGTCGACCGTTTTCATCGCGGACCACATGGGCCCCGGCGGGAGGAACGAAGTCATCGTCGATCCCCAGCACCTCAAGCGCCTTGCTGTTGACCGCCGAGATGTGAGCGCCGGCCCGAATCAGCGCCGGTCGATCAGGAACCGCCGCATCCATCTCGGCCAGCGATGGCAGCCGACCCTCGGCCAGCTTCTCCCGCAGCATGAACGAGCCCTGCCCGATCACCCACGGTTCATCGGGATTGGCGGCGGCGTGAGCGGTGAGATTGGCCAGGATCTCGGGAATCGTGTTGTTGGGCGGGACATGGCAATCGGCGAAATAGGCGAGGTTGGTCGAGGTGCCATCGAGGTGGGTGTGTCCGTCGATTAGCCCAGGGATGACTGTGCGGCCACCCAAATCGACGGTGTGATCGGCGTGCAGGGTCGAGAGCGCCGATGTCGATCCGAGGGCAACGATGCGTCCGCCTCCGATCGCCACAGCTTCTTCAATCGAACCCGCATCATCGCGCGTCAGAATCCGGCCATTGGTCAGCAGCAGATCAATCACGGCACCCTCCTCGTTGCGGGTAGGTTCGCACGGCCACTCGATCCCTGCCGACAAGTCATCACGCTTCTATCGCGAACGACGAACACGGCCATTGACAAACAGAACATGTGTTCGCTATGATGCTCGGCAAGCGGCACTCCTGGCACGGGAGCATGCCTGGGCAGGTGGAAACTATGCCCCGATGAGCAAACATCGGTCATCATCCGCACCGGTCCCCTCCCCCGGCAACCCCCCGACGGAGGCAGCACCTCTTTCGTATCAAAACCAATCGTCCGAAATATCACCACTCCCTGATCACAAACCTTCGACGTAGTACGCGGCTTCCGGGCCGCGTCTCGGCGAAGCCGAGCTCTCACCAATCAAACGCAGCCAGGCAACCCGCCCAGGGAACTGTAGGGACGATCCGTCAGGTCGTCCGCTCCCTGCAAGCGGTCCTGTTTCCTTTCACCGAACCCTGTCCAACAACCGCCCCGGGGGATCGCCACCCGGACGTGCTTACGCGCGTCCCTACAGAATGTTGGTCATGCGGACCACCTGTAGGGACGATCCGTTAGGTCGTCCGCTCCCTGCAAGCGGTCCCGTTTCCTTTCACCGGACCGGCACCAATCACGAACCGCGGGATCACCACCCGGACGTGCTGACGCGCGTCCCTACGGCATGGTGGTCATGCGGACCACCTGTAGGGACGGTCCGTCAGGTCGTCCGCGCGCTGCTCCCCCACGATCGCTCATGGCCGCTGCCAAATATCCGACCCGTCCCATGCACAGGCAATTGGGCGGGCGGCGGGCGATCTGACGATCGCCGCTACGACGGTTGGTTTCGATGAGGCGAATCTTCACGGAACACGGCACAACCTTTGACACGACTTGACTAAAGGCTGGATTCGTGTAGAGTTATCCGTAACAGGGGGAGTAACCCCATCTCCGGGATCCTCGGAGTGGCCACGCAGTCGTCATTACGCGGTTCGCCGCCGGCTGTGTGAGCGGACCCACCATCATCTCGCGGTCCGTTCGGTGAGACTCTGGCTCATCCTTTGCGTCTTGGATGCGGCCGGCACAGTAGACACTCCGGCCACATTTGGAGGTCAACACCAGTGTTTCTGTATCTCGCTTTCATGCTTCCTGGCGTGCTCCTCATGCTGTGGGCCCAATCCCGGGTCAAGAGCGCCTATGCCAAATGGAGCAATGTGCGCAACGCCCGTGGCATAACCGGCGCCCAGGCGGCTCGCGCTGTCCTTGATGCCAATGGCCTGCAGGATGTCGCGATCACCTCGATTCCGGGCAACCTGACCGATCACTACGATCCGCGCTCCCGTGTTCTCGCTCTCTCCCAGGGGGTCTACGGAGTGCCGTCGGTCGCTGCAATCGCAATTGCCGCACACGAAGCTGGGCATGCAATCCAGCACGCGAAGGGCTACGAAATGCTAAAGCTGCGGACCGCGATTGTGCCGGCCGTCAATATCGGCTCCAACTTCGGCTTCATCGTGCTCTTCGCCGGTATCCTGCTCCAGATCACCAGTCTCGCCTGGGTCGGTGTCGCACTCTTCGCGCTCTCAACGCTCTTCGCCCTGGTCACGCTGCCAGTTGAATTCGATGCTTCGAACCGGGCCAAGGCTGCCCTCGTGCAGGTCGGTTTGGTCGATGGTGGCGTCGCTGGTGGTGAAGAGAGCAAGGGTGTCCAGCAGGTGCTTGGCGCTGCGGCCTGGACCTATGTTGCCGGCTTTGCCACCTCCGTCCTGACCCTGCTCTTCTACGTGATGCAAGTCGCCGGGATGAGCAGCCGCCGCGACTAGGCGGGGTTCCCAATCATGCCCACTTCGAACGATCCAGGCATTGTCCTGTTCGAGATCTATGGCGTACCCATCCGCCTGCACTGGACGATCTTTCCGGTGTTCGGGTTGCTGGCCTACTCGCTGGCAACCAATGTCTTTCGCGATGAGATCCGGCCGGGCGAGCGTGATATCGCCTGGCTGCTCGGTCTCGGCACGGCGGCACTCTTTCTGGCCAGCATTGTCTTGCACGAACTCGGCCATGCCGTCGTCGCCCAGCGCAACAATCTGAAGGTGAACAGCATCACGCTGTACTTCTTCGGTGGTGTGGCCGCTGCCAATGATGAGCCGCGATCACCGGGAGTTGAGTTCCGGGTGGCAGGCGCCGGACCGTTGGTAACGGCGTTCCTGGCGGTCGGCTTCTTCCTGATCTCGCGGATCGATGCCCTCCCCCACCTCTACGCCTCGGCGAGCTGGTGGCTGGCCGGGATCAATCTTGCCCTTGTGATCTTCAATCTCGTGCCCGGCTATCCGCTGGATGGCGGGCGACTGTTCCATGCGATTGTCTGGAAATTCTCCAGTAACGAGATCCAGGCGACGCGGTGGGCGGTCAAGGGCGGACAGGTCGTGGCGATTCTGCTCTTTGCCTGGGGCTTCATCGAGATCGCGCGGACCGGTTCGATTCTCGGTGGCCTTTGGTCGATGATGCTCGCCGCCTTCCTGCGCAATGCCGCCACCTCGACTGGCGCCTATGTCATGACGCGCAGTGTGCTGGAAACCTCGACCGCGTCGCAGACGATGGCGCGGGAGCTGATCTATGTTCCGGCCAGGACCCGGGTGAACGAGCTGCTGGCGTGGTCGCCGGTGCTGAATCCACGGCAGGCGTACGTGGTGGTCGATGGGGAACCGCTGGGGGTGATCTCGCCGATCCAGCTGGCCTTCGTCCCGGCCGAGCGGCGCCCGTGGACGGTGGTGACGCAAATCATGACGCCCTGGCGGCAGGTGGTGGAGATCGCCCCGGACACCAATCTGATGACCGCGTTGAAGGATATGGAAGCGGCCAGAAGCCGGTACGGGGTGGTCCGCAATGCCGACGGGAATGTCGAAGGCATCCTGAGTCAGGATCAAATCGCGATCCGCTTGCAGGCGCGCGCCAAGGGCTGAGGGCAGTTGTCGGTCGCCAGTAGTCAGTTGGCAGTTGGGACGCCCCAGGTGAACCCGGAGCTCACTGACGACGACCCCTTCAGGGCCGAGTTCTCCATCGTAACCAAGTCAAACCTCGAAGAGGCGCCGTTTCGGTAGCCCGGCGTTTACGTCGGGCGGGGTTCTTGGCGACGACGGGTATCAGGCCGGTCAGCCCCGGCGGTCGAGGAGGGCCAGCAGTTCGGCGATTGCGGCGTCCTCGTTGGTGAAGATGCCGAGGGAGTGTTGGAGGCCGCCGACGACGAGTTGGTTGAGGTAGCCAACCTGGTTGTCGACCCCGGCCTGATTGGGGTTCGGGATGCTTTGCAGTCGGATGTCCGTGGCGATGCCTATCACGCCTGCGTAGAAGCCGGTCTGGTCGGTCCGGGCAAGGGCGTCCATATAGCCGGCCTCCCAGTTGGAGCCGGAATCTTCGCTCACCTGCAACAGCACGACATTCGAGGCACGCAGTTCGCCGATATCGAAGTCGTAGATCATGCGACCGGTGACATCGGTGCGTGTCTTGTCGTTGATTGGTTCACTTTCGTTGGGGCAGTAGACCTCAAATCCGGCGGCTCGCAGTTTGGCCGCGAGGCGCAGGTTGTAGTCGGCATCGGCCCGGGTGAACATCGCGCCGGCCATGTAAATCCGCATCCAGAAACACTCCCGCTGATCGCACTTTGCTAGACTGAATAGAGACCGTAGCACGCCCGCGAGGAACTTCCCACCGTGTCCCAGACGCAGCACTCCGAGACCGAACCAACCACTGCCACGCGCGCTGAATTCAATCAGACGTCAGTCGGCGACCTGGAGGCGGAAACGGTCTGGGCCTCGCAAACCGCCATTCGCAATCTGACCATGCAGCGCGGCGAGCTAAATCAGTCGGCGGCCGCGTGGGTTACGGCCGAGGACATCGCGCTACACGAGAGTTCGGTGGCATCGCTCAAGGCGGACACCATCGATCTGTACGACTCGTCGGTCGCTCTTGCTCGTGGACCGATCACCGTGCGGGAAGGCAAGGCAACGGTGTTTGTGCACATCGGATCGTCCGATTGCGCGGTCAAACCTGTGCTGGATACCAAATCGGCGGCAGCGGCTGGAGCGGGCATCGGACTTGGACTTGTGCTCTTTGGACGGCTCCTGGGCCGCATGTTCCGGGGATAAGGAAAACGACATGAGTTTCATCGGCAGTGTGTTCAAACTTGGCGTCGCGGCGGTTGCTGCGGCCGGAGTAACGGCGTGGGTTTCGGCCAAGACTGCGCCGAACGATCCCGACTCGGTCCGCTTCAAAATCAAGTCTTACCTCGACGATGCGACTGCGGCCGGTGAAGAAGCCAAGGCCGTGAAGGAAGCCGAGTTGATCGCTCGCTTCCAGGGGAATGTGAACGACTACAACGCGCTTCGGACCGAGATCAATCATGCGGTGCCGGCGGCCGATGAACTGATCGCCCGTTCGTTGCCGACAAAGCCCTAGTCGGGCTCCTCGTCGGTTTCGCCGGTCAGGTTGCGGAGCAGGTTCCGATCGACCGCGCCGATGGCATCCCAGCCAAATCCGCGTCGCTCCAGAAAGCCGATGATCCGTCGTCGCTGAACATCGGGGGCAAGGCCACGCATACGCTCCAGACGGTGCTCGGCCAGGCGGGTGGCGGTCTCGACATCGTCCAGATCTGCCTCCTCCAGCGATTCGTCGATCAACTCCGGCGCGACACCCTTCGCCTTCAGCTCCTTTCCCAACAGCCGGTTGGAACGCGGCGCCAGTTCACTGCGGACGGTGATCCAGCGGCGGGCAAATTCGGCATCGTCCAGATAGCCACGCTCGAGGAAGTCGGTTATCACCTGGTGCGCGATGTGCTCGGGGTAACCGCGTTGGTCGAGCGCACGCAGGAGTTCCTGAGCGGAGCGAGCCCGCATCCCGAGCAGCCTGGCGGCGGAATTGGTGGCGGCGACCAGATCCTCGGCGTCAAACAGGCGCTGCACATCGGCGGTGGTGACGGAATCGCCGATGTTCAGTCCGCACTCAGCCCAGGCCTTGCGCTCGACTGGCCATTCGGCGCCGGTATCGAGTCGCATGGTGAGCCGACGGTCGCGTTCTGAAGCTGGAGCAGCTGAGATGATGGTGCCTGCGCTGGCGATCCGTTCGGGCCGGCGATAGGGCGCGCGCGATCGCATGATGGCGCTAGTAGGGCACCTGTTCGATCGGCATGCCCGCAGCGCAGAAGGTGCATTCTTCGGGCGACATGGAATCGTAGAGTGTATTGAGCAGACCGTAGACGGGATGTCCGGCGATCTCATGCGCTCCGGAATTCCAGATCGTGGCGATGCCGATGATGCGACCACCGAGGTTATCGATCAGGTGGCTGAAGCGGGTCATCGTGGCGCCGGTCATGATCAGGTTGTCGCAAAGCAGGACACGCTTGCCCTTGATCAGTTCTTCCAGCACCGGGGCGACCAGCAGTTCGCCGTCCAATGGGGTGGCATGGACGATGCGTGCGCGCGGTTCGAGGAAGTAGGCAATCCACTGGGCAACACCTGCGCCCCAAATCGATGGGGTGGCGACGGTGTCGATGTGATCGGTGAAAAAGTGTCGGGCGATCGCGTAGCCGAGGTGGCTGGCGAATTCTGGTTCGGTGAGCAGGCGATCCCGGTCGATCAGGCAACCGCTGTGCGATCCGGAGCGATAGGCAAAATGCCCCTCGCGTAGCAACCCGTTCGCTTTGATCGCCTGGACAATTGATGAATCCAGCATCGACATAGTGCTTGCAACCTCAGCCAGTTCATCCGTCAGACGTGTGCTGGGAAGAATACCAGCGTAGTCGCTCAGGATGCGTTGCCGAACGCGGTGAAGCGGTTGCGATCGTTGCGAGCCGCCGATGTCAGTTTCTCCACCGAATCGGCATTGAGACGAATGACCTCGCGCGTCTGATCGTCCCCGGCTACTCCGGTCTCCACTTCGATGACGAGGGAGCCGTTGGTTTCGACGATGCGGGTCAACTGAAACCCGCGTGCATCGATCCAGGCGCCGATGGAGCGGAGGACATCCTGGTAATTGCCCGTGAATGGTTGCGGGTCGTCTGCGTGATTTGAATCAGATTGGGTCCAGATGAGTTGCACGTGCGGGGATCCTGTCTCGCTCAACTGAAGAGGTACCAGTTGCGATAGAGCAGCAGTCCGAGGCCAGCGACGAATCCGAGGAACATGAAGAAGAACAGGGTTCCGACCATGGCCCGGGCGTGCGATTTGGAACGCGCGGGTGGTCGAGGGGTCATTCCCGGATAGTGCTGCATGCGACGTGCCTTGAGACGAGCGAGCGGCTTTACCGATCGAGCGAATGCGCAGTCCCAACCTGATCTACGCAGAAGGCGATGTTCCCGCCGGGGTCATGCGCCGTTCGATTCCATCGTACCGTCGTGCCCCGGACCTTCCATGGCCCAAGCGTCACCCCCTGCCGATACCAAAGGACCGGTCGCTAGATTGTGCGGTTTTCCAGGTTGGCGAGCAGATCCAGAAGTGGCGCGACGCGATCACTGCCCAGGCCGGTGGCAGCAAGCTCGTTGGCCGCGGCTTCGTGATAGGTCGCCACACGATCGCGCATTTCGGTGTCGATCTCGAGGGCACGCATGGTGGAGATCAGATTGGCGACCTGGTCGTCCTCAGGCCGATCCAGAGCGTACGCGGCTTCGAGGGCGGCGACTGCTTCGGCGGCACCCCGATCGCGCAGAAGGAGCACCGGGAGCGACTGTTTCTTGCGGCGGAGATCGTCTCCTGCCGGTTTGCCGGTCTCCGATTCCAGCCCAAAGATTCCCAGCGCGTCATCGTGGATCTGGAAACCAAGTCCGAGGGCAAGGCCGAACGCGGCGAAGTGGGCGGCCTGATCAGGATCGGCCCCGCCGACCCAGGCCCCCGATCCGGCTGCGAACTCCACGATGCGGGCGGTCTTGCCGGTGATCATCGCGATGTACTCGTCGGCGTGCACGTCCTGGCGCTGCTCGAATTGAAGATCGAGGACCTGCCCGGAGACGATCTCGAGCGTCGTCGCCTCGAATCCACGGACGAGGTCCACCACCGCGGCCGGATCGACACCGATATCCGCTGAACGAAGCAGCGCGAGATGGGCCGCCGCGAAAAGGGCGTCCCCGGCGTTGATTGCCTGCGCCTCGCCCCATTTTGCCCAGACGGTCGGCCGAAAGCGCCGCAGGTGGCTGCGATCCTGAATATCGTCGTGCACCAGGGTGAAGTTGTGGAGGAGTTCAATGGCCGCGGCGAGTGGCGTAGCGTGCTGTCCGCCGGTTTCGCCGCCGACGGCCACCGCGGAGGCCAGAGCCACGGTTGGTCGCACGAACTTTCCGCGATTGCGTTGATCCGCCTCGAGTCCGTTGCCCCAGCCCAGATGCCAGGCGCCCATTTCGTGAAGCAAGGGAACTGAGTCACCGAGATGCGAAACAGCCAGACGCATTTCATCGAGCGTCTGGCTGATCAGATTTTCAAGATCCTGGCGCTGCTCAGCTGAAGCGTCGGGCACGATGCAGGGCGAACTCCGGTGACATCGACTACTGCGTTCCGGATCAGGCCTTGCGCGCTGCCCGGCGAAGTGTGATCACCATTGTGCCAGCAAATCCGGCAAGGACCACGAACAGCAGCCACGGGAGCGAGGAATCGCCAGCGGGGCCAGAGCCTGTGTTGGGCAGCTGCTGCACGGCAAGTGTCTGCGGCTGGCCGACGCCGGTGCTGCTTCCGCCGGACGAGGAGTCGGCGCCTGTCTCGGGGGCATAGGTCGCGGCATCGCTGATTTCGGTCGGGTACGAGTCGTCCTCGGCCGGAGCGGTTGCTTCAGGCGATTCAGGCACGTAGGTGGCCGGATCGCTGATTTCGGTGGGATACGCCTCGTCATCCTCGGTCTCGGATGTCGCATCGACATCTGGGACATATGTGGCGGCGTCGCTGATCTCGGTGGGGAAGGTTTGGGTGTCCTGGGCCGCGGCCGAGGTGAGGCCGACGACGAACGCCGCAATGAGAGCGAATGCCATGCAACGGATGGCCAACATGATCAAACTCCTGACTGCGGGGTCCTAACGAACGGACAGGAAGATATTCCTATGTCAGTTGTACACGAGTACTATTCGTTTGCATAGATTTGTCAGAAAGTCAACGAAAATGCAGCCTGTCGACGACCGACCCGGCGACGGTTGTGATTGAAGATCACGATGTCGTCTTCGGGAATCAACTGGTCCAGTTCTGCATCAGACAGGACCCCCAGGTCCTTTAGTACCTGCGCCACAATGACCGGGTGGGCGCGGAATGATCCATCGAGCACGCGAACCGCAATCCCCAGACCCTGTTCCGGCAAGCCGAAGCAAATGAGGCCCTCGGCACCGGACTTGGCGACGATCCGTCCATTACCGACACGCATCAGGTCAGTCACGAGCGAGTGCTGGGCGGAAACGTTCTCCGGCACTTCGATCATCGCCTCGCGCAGGCGGTTGAGTGCGACCTGGTGCATGGTGGGTTGCGCAAGCTCAGCATAGGACCGGGCGAAATCTCGCAGGGTGGCACCGAATGTCGGCAAACTGCAGCCGTCAGTGGCCATCACCAGTGCTTCGACCGGGATATGGCAGACCTCCGCCACGAGGGCCTTGATCTGGACTTGAAGCGGGTGGTTTGGGTCCAGGTAGTTGTCGATCGGATACCCAAGCTGGAGGCAGGCGGCAATCATGCCTGTGTGCTTGCCAGAGCAATCACATTGCAACGGGGAACGAGGGCGTTCTCCCGAGATGACTTTGGCCATCTCATCCTCGTCTGATGGCAGGGGTGCGCCGCATTGCAGCGCTGAGTCGTCGAGCCCGAGTTTGGCCAGCATCGCCAGGACCTGTTGCTGGTGACCAAGTTCGGCATGGTGAGAAGCGCAGCAAAGTGCGAGATCGCCTGGCGTGAAGCCGAAACGATCGGCAGCACCGGACTCGACAACCGGAATGGCCTGGAACGGCTTGGCTGACGACCGGAAGTAGAGAAACTGATCGGGATCACCGACTTCGTGGACAAGCTCGCCCGCTCCATCGACCACCGCAATCGATCCGTAATGAACGCTCTCAACCTGATCGCCGCGTGTGATCTCGCAAAGTACTGCCGGTGCGCCCACGTATTCGTCCCTTATCCTGCCACTCGTGCCAAACCCGATGGACTGTACCGAATTCGGGACAGTTCTGCCGGACTGATGGTTGCCAGCCGGGAAACCTGGGCCGGTGCTGCCTCGTTGTGATGAGCAGGACCCGTTACGACCCAGGACTTGTCTTTCATGATTCGACTCACCCGCCGCGCCCTGTTTGGCCTTTCCGCGACCCTCTTTCCGCTAATGGGGGTCCAACAGACCCTGGCGCAGGATGCTCCGATCGAGCCGATTGATCAGACTCCGGAACCCACAGACCAGTCGTCAGCAAAACCCACAACCACCGAGACGCCAACCGACGCGGGCACCGCCACCGCATCGGGACGCTACTTCGGCGACAGCGGTCACAATCTGAAGGCGCCATTTCTGGCGAAGTGGCAGATCACCGGTGGTCGCGATGGCATCGGCGCGCCGCTCAGTGAGGACCACTTCCGCGAGGGGATCGGCGTTTGCCAGTACTTCGATGCGGTCATCCTCGTCTTCGACCCGGCCAATGCCGCGCCGTGGGATGTGCAGGCAACCCACATCTCCACCGATACACGGAATGCGATTGCTCCGGGCAGTGCGCGAAAGGCGCTGACCGCAGCCCCCAAGGGAAGCGGGCGCTTCTTTTCTGAGAGTGGTCATTCGCTCTCCGGCAAGTTCCTCGCCTTCTGGGAAGATCATGGCGACCTGCCCCTGATCGGACTGCCAACCACGGAGTCGTTCACTTCCAGTTCGTCGAAACTTGAAACGCAGGTTTTTGAGCGCGCAGTGCTGGAAATCGCCGATGGAACAGTCCGGTTCCAGGCAATTGCCCGGGCTGGAGCCGAAGCAGGCGGACTCTTGTCGGACCCGGCGTTCCTACCGAGTCCGCCGATTGCCGGTTCGACCCAGCTCGTCAAGTCGCCGGATGGCCTTCGTCTGCGGGCGCGGCCAAGTCTTTCCGCGGATGTCCTTGCGGTACTGCCAGACAATGCCGAGTTCATCGCGGCCGCCGAAGAGAGTGGTGACTGGTATGCGGGATATGCGGATGGCTTCTCCGGGTACGTCGCGGCCGAGTTCCTGACCGTCGCACCAGCGCTGCCGGCAATTTCGCTGAGCGACTGGAACACGTCGATCTGGCAGGGTGCGGCACTTGGTGAGACCAATGTCCGCAAGGAGCCCTCCACCACGTCGGACATCGTCGAAGTTCTTGCATATGGCGATGCGCTTGAAGTCTCGAATTGGGTCAAGGGAGAGGAAGTTTTCACCGGGGCCGATCTGTGGGCGAAGATCGGTTCTGGCAAGTTCGTGTACGCACGGAATGTCGGTCGCAATGCCCCTGTTGCCGCGCCACCGCTCCCGCCGAATGCGGACTCGACCGGCAAATGGATAGATGTCAATCTGACCCAGCAATTGATGGTCGCGTACGACGGTCGAGATGTCCAGCGTGTGATTGTGACGACTACCGGGATGGCAGGCTGGGAGACCCCAGAGGGCAGTTGGCAGATCCTCGCGCGGGTGCCGAACGAGACGATGGAGAACACATCGATCGGCGCGGAGAACTTCTACAAGCTCGAGGATGTCCTGTTCACCCAGTACTTCTCCAATCGCGGGCATGCGATTCACTACGCCTGGTGGCGCACACCGCAGACAATTGGACGGCCGGGCAGCCATGGCTGTCTGAATACGCTCTTCGACGATGCGCAGTATCTCTGGGACTGGGCGACCATCGGCACGCCGGTCATCACCCATTATTAGGAGCGCCACCCACTTCTCTTCTACACTCTTCCCAACGAGTTCATCTCGGGGAGGAGTTCCATGTCCGCTTCAATCGACAACCTGACGCTCGAGACAGAGGATTTGTTTGATCTCTCCTGTCCGGGCTGCAATGCGGACCTCCTGGCCGACGAAACGTACGCCACGTTTCGTGTTTGCGGGACCTGTAACCGCCATTTCTGGATATCTGCTCGCGAGCGGATTGCCCTCCTTGAGCAAACCGGCACATTTGCTGAATTCGAATACCGTGAGTCCGTTCTTGATGCCGTTGATCAGCGCGAGCGGCAAACGGTTGCCGATCGCGTCAGTGCGCAGCATGACCGCACTGCCCTGTCGGACGCGGTCATTTGCGGGGTCTGGAAATCGGGACATCGTCAGGCGGTGGTGATTGCGCTCGATCCGGTTTTGCTAGGCAGCGGGCTCGGGATTGTCTCCGCGGGCAAGGTTGGCAGTGCGTTCCGAGCAGCCACAGAACGCCATATGCCGGTCATCCTGTTTGCCGCGGGTGGATCCAGGCCGCAGCCGGCCGGATTGATCGGTGCAACAATCGGGGCACGGCTTCAGGCCGTCGTTGCCGATCTCCATCGCGCGGCACAGCCGTTTTTCTGCGTGCTGGCCCATGGCGTTGGCGGTTCACTGATTGAAGGGCTGGCGGCCGATGCTGACTACACCCTCGCGGAGCCAGATGTCGAACTGGCGGCTGGATTTCGGGTCGATCTGGTTGCGAGTCGGCTCGATCAGATTGCCACCGTCACATCGCTTCTCACCATGCTGGCTGGAGGCGACGAGCTGCCCGCCCTGCTCGCTGGAGATGCCGCCGTCCACCTGGCAATTGAGCCTGGCGGAAGTGGTCCCGCATTGACCATCGATATTGAGAGCAACCACTGGGCTGAGCATTCCGGTGCGATTGCCCAACGCGGCTTGACGGTGGCCCGTCATCTGGATCTCCCGATTGTTCTGATCCTGACCGGCGCTCAATCGATTCCCGATGCAGATGCCCGGACGTTGCGCACTTCCCTGTTGGAGCACCGGTCTCCCGTCGTCGTGGTCCTTAGTGGCGACTGCGCAGCGGCACATCTGACCTTCGTGCTTGGCGACTCTGTTCTGGTCGCAGATGACGTTGTCGTTGAGCTGGCCCCAGGGAGTCGGTATACGGCCATGGAACTGCGCCAGACCGGGATTGCTGACAACGCCGATGCGGTCGATCTCGATGGGCAGATTACCGTTGCTCTTGGTCGAGCGATGCGACATTCCCCATCACGGCGGATCGATCTGCGTATCGAAGCAATGGCCCGCCGTGGTGCCGAGACAGACGCCACCTCCGAGGCTGCCCGACGCGAAATGCTGGCGATGCGGGATGTGCAGGAGCATGTCCGCAAATCCATGGAGGACTGGCGCACGCGCTTTGAGCGACGCGAACTTCGGCTTCCCACATTTCAGAAGCCGGACGCGATGCGCGGATTCCGTATGCCCACATTTTCAATACCGGATATGGCTGATATGCGGGATCGATGGATCGCCGCCAGACGAGGGGATGGCAACGATGCCGCCCCGGACGACAACACACCTGAGACTGGGGAGTAACTTGTGACGCGCATAGATGTAGTGCAAGCAGGATTTGGCCTGATTGGTGGAACGGTCGCCCGGCAAATCCACGAGAACCATGGACGGTGGCTCTCCGAGTTTGATCTGGATGTCCGTATCACCGGTATCGCGACCAGATCCGGATTTGTTGCCTCCGATCCGAATGGCATTGAAGCCGATCGCGTCCAGCAACTGCTGATGCATCGGCAGGAATCGGGCACGCTTTCCGGATCGGCGCCGGCACCTGACCTGGCCAATGTCATCCTGATGGATGCCGCAGCCGGCACGGGAACAGCGGGACTGGCCGATGCGGTTTTGCGCGCAAGCGGAGCGGTCGTGTATTCGAACAAGGCGCCGTTGTCGCAAGCAACAACACGCTCAAAGGCACTTTGGGATGGCGCGCGTTCG
>JAPXRQ010000006.1:0-37299 GCA_033813515.1 Thermomicrobiales bacterium | reverse complement strand
TCGCACACGCGATTGATCGCGTCAGCCGCAACCAAACGCATCTGGGATTTCTGCTCAGCGAACTCGATCATCATGAGGTTCAGTTGGAGTTGGTCACCGAGACCCTTGAAGACACGCCCGAGGGACGCCTGCTGCAGAGTGTGCGCGGATTCGTCGCGGAGATGGAAAGATTGAAAATCATTGAGCGCACCAGACGCGGATCCCGGGCACGAGTCGATAGTGGCAAACCGATGGGTGGAGGACGAGCGCCATATGGATTGCAATGGGCCGACGCCGAGAAGTCGAAGCTGATCGTAGATGACGCGGTACTTCCCATATTGATGCGCATCTTCGAGAGTGTTCTCGCTGGCCAGTCCCTCCGGTCCCTGGCCGCCGACCTGACCAGATCCGGGATTCCGACACCAACTGGCAAGAACCCACGCTGGGAGGTCTCGTCGGTTCAATCGATTCTTTCCAATCCGATTTACACCGGTCGCGCATTTGCGTATCGATGGAAGCAGGAACGCAAGCGCGGCCGGTTCAAGACGTCAATCAAGCCAGAGGAGGAATGGGTGCCGCTGCCAGACGGAGTAGCACCCCGAATCATCTCTGAGGAGACCTCCGCAGCGATCAAGGCGCGACTGGCGCATAACAAGGCGATGGCGCCTCGGAACTGTGTGAATCCTGAAGCGGTGCTGCTCCGCGGCGGGTTCGGACGATGTGGTTACTGTGGACGGCCCCTTGCGGTGACCCGGAGGCAGGGAGGTCGATACCTCTATCGCTGCCATCCGGTGGCGCGTGAACGCGAAGGTTGTCCATCGTTTGGCACCAGCGCGGCAATCCTCGACAGTGCTGTGTGGGAGAAGGTCGAACTCGTCCTGACCAATCCGGACATCATCTCCTCTGAACTTGACCGGCGGTCGTCTGCAGACAATCTTTCCGACGACCTCAGGGCCATCGATCGCCGATTGAAGGACGTTGAATCTCGGCGGGGACGGCTGGCCCGAGCGATTGCTGCGCTGGATGATGAGGATGCCAGCGCTCCCATTCTGCTGGAGCTCAAGTCTCTGGCGGACACGACGAAGCAACTCAATGCAGAGCGTCATGCCATCGAACGTCGGCGCGATGATGCGGATGCCGATCGTGCCAAGCTGATGACATTGCTGGACTGGTGCAAGGTTGTGTCAGAGCGCTTGGCATCGCTGGACTGGACAGAGAAGCGGATGATCCTGGAAGCGCTTGGCGTAACCGTTCGCCTCTACCGGGCAGATCACGATCCGCGATGGGAGATCACGATGGCACCTCCCCCGATGGATGACCGAGAGTCAAGTGTGTCACTGACCAGTGAGGGGATTCCTTCTTTAATGGAGATACCGGTGTAAATGCCAAGGCCTTCGATGGCTTGACCAAGGTCCTGAACGGCACCGGGCAGGAGTTCTCGCTGGGCACCAACGGTGGCAACCTCTCGCTCGATTCCGTCGACCAGTTGATCGATCTCATCCCTGGTGCTCGTCCGGATGCCCTGCTGATGAGCAAGCGCACCCGCCGCAAGCTGAGCTCCCTGCGCCGAAACAGCGGCATCATGCTGGAGACGAGTGTCGATCAGTTTGGCCAGCATGTGCTCGCCTACGACGGTATTCCGGTGCTGGTCGACGACAACGTCCTTGACACCCAGACCCAGGGCTCGAGCAACCAGTGCAGCAGCATCTACGCCGTCCGCTTCGGTATGGAAGGCGTGATGGGCTTGCAGAACGGGGAGGTCGCGGTGACGGAGGTCGGCGTTCTGGAGACCAAGGATGCCGGCCGTTACCGGATCAAGTGGTACGCCAGCGCGGCCGTGTTCAGCATGCTCGGTGTGGCGCGGGTGAAGGGCGTCCTGCCGTAGGCAACGTGTTCGTCGTTCGTGTTCGTGTTCGCAAAAGCAGCGGGCGTTCGGGATTTTCCCGGACGCCCGTTTTGCGTTTTCGGTGGGTAGAGAAAGCAGACTGGCTTCGCAAATAGGTGCGCGTTTCGGCAACCGTGCACTTGCTGCTGCCCTCGGTCGGCCGGAATTGGGCCGTATACCCGGCGTGCTATAACACCGCCCAAGTCATCATTGACATGCCGACGGAAGGACCTTCATCGTGGACGCATTGCACTCTGTCTGGGACTGGTTGTTCATCAATCAGCCGGTCTGGATTTCAAACCTCTCCAACCTCACATCCTTCACGATCCTCGGCGCGATCCTTGGGTTCTACAAGCGCTACAACTGCGATCAACCCAACTGCATCCGGCTCGGCCTGCACACGGTAGATGGAACGACCTATCGGACCTGCACCAAGCACATGACCGTCTCGGATCATGCCGCGCTCCAGGATCGGCACGCATCAGAACGCCCGGACCAACACGAGCTGCTCAACAATTCCAGCTAGGCCGCTCCTGCCGGACACAAACACGCATTGTGTATCCGGAGAGACCTAAAGCAGCACCGTTTCCATTGCTGGCGCCTGGTGCCGTTTACGACGAACTTTCCGACGATAGGAGACGATGACGCCTGTCCCACGACTGGGTGTCGGAATTGCGTTGCGCGGACTCATCGGAATTCCACGCTCCGCCCCATTCCGTGCAGACTTCGTGCCAGACGTGTTCGGCCTGGGTTGGGATTCCTTCTCATTCGGAAGAGCCCATTGATCATCGTCGTACCAATAGTGAGACACCGGGTTGGCGATTTCGTACTCCTCATCCGCATGAATCGCAATTCCCAACTTCCTGGCCAGTTGCCGATCGAAGTCAGCAAAAGCCGCCTTCATGTCAGAACCGGCAGCGCCCGGATAAACATGAAAGCAAACCAACGTGTCTTGTTCGGAAAGTGCTACCTGCTGGCGGGCGAGCACAGATCCGCGCCGGTTGCGAGCGTATACAACGGCCTTGTTCACGTCGAGGGTCACCGCGACCGCCGAATCGACGTATGGTCCTCCGCTTCCCAGACAGCTGCCAACGTACGTTCCCAGTCGCAGCACTTCGAGAGGATCTTGCTCAAGCGACAGACTAATGACTCCTGTCCCAGGGAGCATTGTCGAAAGCGAAGCACCGGTCATCCAGGCCTTCGCGTCGATTACCGGATGCTTCGCCAACCATTGCTGATTGAGTGGATGCCGCTGGATATAGTCCATGTCTCCGCGGAGATGAGCACGAAGAAACTTCCGGTAGGCTGTGCGGTTGTTGGAGAGCTGGCCACGAAGTTGCAACGCATGCCGAATCGAAGGATACGAGTGGTCGCTGGATGGCATACCATCGGCCAGGGCGCTCATTGTCGCCTTCTGCAACCGGTCCAGGTTCGGCGGCAGATCAAACTCGCTCGGGCCGAAGACCGAGGTGACCACACGGACCCGCCGCTCCGACCGCAAGGCGCCGAGCAACTGCATAACCGACAGGAACTTGCGGGTCTCCCCTATGAACCACTCTGAAGCGTACTCGCCATGTTTTGCGCAAAGGGAATCGATCGCGTCCTCGATCAAGCTCGCGTCGTTCCGACGTCTGACAGCCTTTTCCAGCGTGATGAAGACGCGGTCCGAAGCGGCAGCCAATGTCGCCCTCGCCTCGGCACTCGAGCTTGTCATCAGTGTGATGAGGGCCGGTGTGGCATTCGATTGCGATGCAAACGGCGGTCCAGCAAGCCTCTCGACAACGGCGATCAGGTCTGGGAATGCCGCCGCGATTCGATCCTCGTCGTCCCAACAGGCATAGCTCCTTTCGAGAAACTCAATCGCCTTCGACCGATAGGCTGGATCCAGAATCGTGAGCAATTCAGCGTATTGGCTGCAATGCGACATGGCATGGTCAGCGGCACGCTCGACCACGCCTCGGGACTTCGAGATCCAGACCAATCCCAGATACAACCGTAGGAGGCGATCGGCATCGCGGGGCGGCAGCTCGAACCAGGCAGTTTTCCGCAACACATCGGCGAGGATCGGAAGCTTCCCGCAGCGTTCCCAAATGGCCGGCCGCAATCGGCGACCCCAGAAAGAATCAGGATCATGGTCCAAATGGCTGGCGATCTTGTCCGCTGCATCTATGTCAAAGCGTGCTTCCCTGACGGGATCGCTATACAGGAAGTCATTCAGATTTGGAAAAGAGAGTCCCTGGCTCACATACTCGGAGGACACGCCCCGGCTCGTACACCGCACAACCCATTCGAACACATCATCAAACCGGTCATGGGGCAGCCAGTCGACTACGGCATCCACCAACTCGTCGGGAAACAAGGTCGGATCGGGTATGGCCGCTTCGTTTGCGATGACCTGAGCAAGGAATGGCGCGCGGAAGTCCTGCGGCATGCGGACGATATGTCGCAGCCAGCCGAGAACTGTATCGACAGGAGCCGACGAAACGAGACGGGCCGCAATCAGACGCACGACCGACTCTTGCGGAGCATTGATCGCCCGCAGCAACTCGATTGTGTCCTGCACGTTGGACCATGCCGCTCCCCTGAGTGACCAGAGGAAATGAGAGGCAAACCAGTCTGGCAGCCCCGTGATCCGTCCGTCCGCCAGTCCGTGGTGCACGGCGAGATAGATATCCCACGGGCCATTGGGCGGAGATTGCATGGAAAGATTGGTGCAATCCAATCCTGATTCCCAGAGGCGTGTGACCCCCTTGCTCCAGACAGGTTCCAGGACCTTCATGATCTCGCCTACACCACCGGCTGAACAAAGAACCCGCCTGCAGTCGATACCGGAAAGTGAAGGTGGTGTCGGTGGTTGCACAGTGGTTCCGCGGAATGCCCGAGGGTGGGCAGCGGTCACTCGACGTGTCGCTGTCGGTCCAAACGTGATCGGCCCGGCTGGCGGCAGCACAGTTCCAGCAAGCCCAATAGTTGTGCCAAGGACCCGGATCACATCGGCTGCTACATCGGCATCAAATCGGCGAACATTTGCCAGGCGATTCCAGGCAGATAGCAAGTCCTCCCGGTCGGGAACCAAACCAGGCAACGCATCATCGAGGGGCACATTCTCGACTTCATATCGGATTGTCTCGTCGGCTGAATCTTTCAGCCGACGGCTCACTACGGCGACCAGGCCATCGGGCCGTCGAAGTACGCCAATCAGTCGATCCATCAATCTGATTCCACTAGCAATTCGTGCACGATCTCTCCTTATACCTACGCACGCTATGGATTCTGCGCAGCAAAATCCATAGCCAGTCGGCAGGAGCGGCCGTAAGTTGTTCTATCCCGAACTCTCAGACTATCACCTGAGGCTCGAAACGCAAGTCCAAACGGGTGGCCTGCAGACGTTGTTGCTCAACGGCTTCCCAACCAGTGGTGTTCAAGCGATCGGTTTGCTTTGCCCTGGTTGCGTTGCACCTCTACCACTGACTCGGTGCCCGACGATTAACAGACGCGTTGACCGATAGAATGCGGCGGGATTCACGAGCAGAAAAGCAGGGGAGTGACCGGATGACAGACGATGTGGCGTATCTCAGCGCTGTCGATGTGTTGGCGGCGTTTCGGGATCGGGCACTTTCGCCTGTTGAATACCTCGACGCGCTGATCGAGCGGATCGATCGTGTCGAGCCCTCTGTCGGAGCGATCGCCTTTCGCTTCGACGATCGGGCCAGGGACGCAGCTCGCCAGGCCGAGGCGGCCTATGCCTCGCGCTCAATGTCACCCCGACCGCTTGAAGGGCTGCCAGTTGCGATCAAAGACGACACGCCCGTTGCCGGCGATCCCTGGACCGGGGGCTCGCTGCTGCTCAAGGATCGAATCGCCGATCACACCGCCCCGATCGCCGAGCGCCTGCTGGCCAATGGCGCGTATTGCCACATCCGTACCCGCACGCCGGAGTTCTGCCTGATCGGGATGACTCATTCCCGCCTCTGGGGTGTCACCCACAATCCCTGGAATCCTGCCTTCGACCCCGGCGGATCGTCCGGTGGATCGGCGGCAGCGGTCGCGAGCGGTCTGACACCCCTTGCGACCGGGACCGATGTTGGCGGCTCGATTCGCATCCCGGCATCGTGCTGTGGGGTTGTTGGCCACAAGCCGCCGTACGGGCGCGTGCCGCAGGATCCGCCGGGCAATCTGGATACCTATCTTGCTGCGGGCGGACTAGGCCGGACCGTTTCCGATGTCGCCCTGATGCACAATCAGATCGCCGGACCGCACCGCCTCGATATGGCGTCGCTGCCCAAACCGGCCGATCTCCCGCTGGAGGGTTCGTCGGTCGCCGGTTGGACGATCGCCATCTGCGAAACCCTGGGCGACTATCTCGTCCATCCCGATACCCTGGCCAATCTGCGCGAAGTTGGCGAACGATTGCGCGCTGCCGGCGCCACAGTCGAGTACATCACCCTGCCCTGGACGCGGGAGAAGATCATCCGCGCCGCCGCCATCCACAACGCGGCCAACTACTGTGCGCACCTGCCGGTGGTCCTGGAGCGGGATCGAGACCTGCTGACGGACGAAGTGGCGGCGTACTTCGAGACGTCGGATGGCGTGCTCACACCAGCATCGATGCGTGAGGGTCAAGAGTTGGAGGCGGAGATCTGGCAGGGGATCGCGCCGATTTTCGATCGCTATCAGGTCATGCTCGCTCCGTCACTCTCGGTGCCGGCGCTCGATGCTGGCAAGTCGTACCTCACCAATCGCATCGAAGTTGGCGGCGAACTGATCACCCGGCGCGAGCACGTGATGACCTTGCCGTTCAATGTTTGCAACCGCCTGCCGGTGCTCAATGTACCGAGTGGATTTCCAAGCACCGGAATTCCGACAGGGATCCAGATCGTCGGTCGCCCGTGGGACGATGCCGCTGTGTTCGAGATTGGCTATGCGATCGAGCACCTTAAGCCGTGGGCTGCCATCCGTCCGCCGCTTTAATCCTGTTTACGCTTCGGCGAGTGACTCGGCGAAATGGCAGGCAACCAGGTGGTTGGTCGCCAACTCCCGCAACGCCGGCACCTCCTCCGCACACCGCTCCTGGGCAAACCGGCACCGCGTTCGGAAGCGGCAGCCGGAGGGTGGGTGGATCGGGCTGGGCGGATCACCGGTCAGCAGCATCCGCTGTTTGCGGAGTCGCGGATCGGGGATCGGCGCCGCCGCCAGCAATGCCTTTGTGTAGGGATGCAGCGGGCGGTCGTAGAGTTCCGCGGTGGGCGCCTGCTCGACGATCAGACCCAGATACATCACCGCCACAACATCCGAAATGTGCCGCACAACGCCCAGATCGTGGCTGATGAAGAGGTAGGAGAGACCGCTCGATTCCCGCAGCGCCCGCAAGAGTTCCAGGATCTGCGCCTGCACCGAGACATCCAGGGCACTAACCGGCTCGTCCGCCACGATCAGTTGCGGATTGACAGCCAGTGCGCGGGCGATCCCGACTCGTTGCCGCTGCCCGCCCGAGAGTTCGTTCGGGTAACGCGTGCGATGGGTGGCATTGAGTCCGACGGTCTCGAGCAGGTTGCGGACAACTGCGCTGCGTTCACTCCGGGGCGCTATGTTGTGGAATGCGATTGCCTCGTCGATGGATTGCCCAATCGTCATGCGGGGATTGAGCGACGAGTTGGGATCCTGAAAGATGATCTGCATATCGCGCCGGCGCTTGCGCATCGCATCCTGATCGGCCGGATCGATGGTGGTTCCATTGACCTGCACGTCCCCGGATGTTGGCTCCTGCAGAAACAGCACGCAGCGGCCGGTGGTTGTTTTGCCGCACCCACTTTCCCCGACCAGGGCCAGGGTCTCGCCGCGCTCGATGCTGAAGCTCACCCCATCTACCGCCCGGACCTTGAGCGCCGGCTTCTTCTGCAGCCGATCGAAAAGTCCCTGCTTGATCGGGTAATGCTTGACCAGACTCCGGACCTGCAACAGGGGTGGCTGGATATCGCTCATTGCGGCGCCACCTCCTGCCTGAACAGGCCCTGCCCGGCGAAATGGCAGGCGGAAAGGTGCCCGTCACCAACCGGGAGAAGGGCAGGTTCGCGCTCGGTGCAAATCTGGGCAGCAAAGCGACAGCGCGGCTGAAATCGGCAGCCATTCGGCGGTTTGATCAAACTCGGCGGCGATCCTTCGATGGCCTTCGGTGGCTCCGAGGGCAGGTCGGCCCGCGGAATGGCTTGCATCAGCCCGATCGTGTACGGATGCTCGGGCGCCGCGAACAGGGCATCGACCGGCGCCTGCTCGACGATCTTGCCGGCATACATGACTGCAACTGAATCGCACATTTCGGCAACCACACCGAGATCGTGCGTGATCAGCAGGATGCTCATCCCAAACCTGGTCTGGAGATCCTGCAACAGACTGAGAATCTGCGCCTGAATCGTGACATCGAGCGCGGTGGTCGGCTCGTCAGCGATCAGCAGTGCCGGTTGCGACGAGAGCGCGATCGCGATCATCACCCGTTGCCGCATCCCGCCCGAGAGTTGATGCGGATAGGCATCGTAGCGCTGCTCGGGATTGGGAATGCCGACCGTGCGAAACAGCTCGATCGTCTGGGCACGGGCGTCCTTGCGGTTCTTGTGCTGGTGGCGGCGAATGGCCTCCGCCACCTGCTCGCCGGCGGTGTAGACAGGATTCAGGAATGTCATCGGATCCTGAAAGATCATGCTGATCTGACCACCGCGCAGGTCGCTCATCTGCGCTTCGGACAGACGGAGAAGGTCGGTATCCCGGAACAGAATCGATCCCTCGGCAAACCGACCCGGCGGTGTTGGCACCAGCCGCATAATCGATCGGGCGGTAACGCTTTTGCCCGACCCCGATTCGCCCACCAGGCCGACAGTCTGACCGGAAGCAATCGTCAGATCGACGCCATCCACGGCCCGGACATCGCCGGCCCGGGTCGCGAAGTACGTCTTCAGACCACGCACGGCCAGAATCGGTGGTGGAGCAGCAGTTCCCTGATTAACCATCACCGTTTGGCCTGCCGCGGATCGAGAACATCGCGCAGTCCATCGCCCAGCAGATTGAACCCCAGGACCGAAATCAGGATCAGGAGTCCGGCTGAGAGCGCCAAATGCGGAGCGGTCAGGAGGACGAGTTGACCCTCGGAAAGCATGCTGCCCCAGTCAGGCGTCGGCGGCTGCACTCCCAGGCCCAGGTACGAGAGCGCGGCGATATCGAGGAGGGCGTAGGCCAGATCCAGCGACGACACGACGATGATCGGCGAAACGCAATTGGGCAGGATGTGCCGGAAGATGATGCGCGATTGCGGGTATCCCATCGCCCGGGCGGCCTCGGTGTAGACCATCTCCTTCTGGACCAGCGTCACCGACCGAACCACCCGCGTGATGAAGGGCACATACAGGATGCCGAGCGAAATGACGACATTGCGCATCGATGGACCGAAGGCTGCGACGATGGCGAAGGACAGCAGCAGCGGCGGGAAGGCGAGCATCATATCCAGCACGCGCGTCACCACTTCATCGACCCAGCCACTGCGGTAGGCCGACCAGATCCCGAGCGGCACTCCGATCAACTCGGAGATGATCACCACGGCCAGCGCCCCACCCAGAGCAGTCCGGGCCCCGAAGATAAGGCGACTGAGGACATCGCGTCCGTTCTTGTCGGCGCCGAGCAGGTACTTGCGGCTGGGTCCGGTCAGGCTGTCGGAAAGGGTCCCGAAGTTCGGATCATGCGGCGCCAGGAGCGGGGCAAACACGATCATGATCAGCAGCACGCCCACGATGACAAGCCCGATCATCGCCTTGGGATTGGTGCGCAACCGCCAGAGGAACATCGACCAGGTCGACGGTCCGTCAAATGCATGGGCACTGGAATCGGTCATGATCTCGACGGCCATGGTTATCCTCGCCCGCCAAAGCGCACACGCGGATCAATCACCCCGTAGAGGATGTCTACAACCAGATTGATGACGATGAATAGCGCGGCGATGAAGATCGTAATCCCCTGCACCACGGGGTAATCGCGGCGCTGGACGGAGTCGATCAATAGCGCGCCGAGGCCACCCAGTCCGAAGGTGTAGTCGACCAGCACGGTGCCGACGAGCAAGTAGCCGAACTGCAGTCCGGCCACGGTCACGATCGGAATCAGCGCATTGCGGAAGGCATGTTTGAGCACAATCGATTGCCCACTCAGCCCCTTCGAGCGTGCGGTCTCGATGTAGTCCTGCGAGAGGGCCTCGATCATGGACGAGCGGGTGATCCGGGTCGTGATCGCGGCCAGCGAAAAGCCCAGCGCGATCGCCGGCATCAGCAGGTGCTTGACCGTATCCAGTCCGCCATCACCCCTGCCCAGGGCCGGCATGATATCGAGCTTGTACGAGAAGACCAGAATCAGCAGGATTGAGGTGAAGAAGACTGGCGACGACGCGCCGACCAGCGAGAACACAGTCGCACCCAGATCGACCCACGAATTGGGACGGAGCGCTGCGATGATCCCGAGGGGAACGGCAATCAGCAGCGAGAGCACGAAACTGATGACAGCCAGTTCGATGGTGATCGGCAATCGATCCGCGATCAGGACGCGCACATCCTGACGCTGCCGAAACGACCGACCCAGGTCTCCGTGTGCGAGGTCCTTCACCCAAAGGCCGTATTGCGTCAGCAGAGGCTTGTCGAGCCGGTACTGCACCCGAATGTTCTGCAGATTGGCTTCGGTGACGCGCTGCCCACCGGCCATGATCCTGGCCGGATCTCCCGGCACAAACCGGACCATGAAGAACACGATCGTCGTGATGATGAACATCATGGGAAGAAGGGTGAGCAGGCGCGAGACGATCAGTCGACCCATGAGACCTCGATCAGTGCGCTGGCGGTGGCTGGATCCGGGCTATCCCCATCCAGCCACCGGGCACCGGTTGCGTGCTAGGCGCCCTCGACCGTGAGATCGCGCAGGAACGAATCCCAGTAGAAGAGCGGTCCAATCGAGTATCCGGTCAGACCGGCCGACATCGGCAGGAACCACTTGAAGTGGTCCAGCCAGATGATCGGCATATCCGCCGCGATCAGTTTCTGTGCCTGGATCAGCGTGTCGATCCGGGCCTCGCTGACATCGGCGTCAGCCGCATCGAGCAGGGCATCGACATCGGGGTTGTTGTAGAACGAGCCGTTGTTCTGCGGCGGCACATTCCGGGAGTGGAAGAGCGGCAGCAGCATGCCATTCGCATCGGGGAAATCGGCTCCCCATTCGTGGAAGATCATGCCCTCGTAATCGCCGGTCTGCAGCGCGGTGATGCGATCCGCCCCCGGAATCTCCTGGATTTCCAGTTCGACCCCGATTTCGGCCAGCATCTGCTGGATTGCCTGCGCTTCTGCCACGCGCACACTGCTCTCGGCATCGACCGTGATGGTCGTTTTGAAACCATTCGGCTGACTCGATGCCGCCAACGCCGCCTTGGCTCCTTCCACATCGAACGGGACGGCGGTCAGTTCACCCTCGGCGCTGCCAGGCATGCCTGATGGAACCGTCGTTGAGATCGAGCGCACACCCGTATCGCCCACCAGGTTCGCCATGATGTCGTCGTAATTGATCGCGAGGCTGACTGCCTTGCGCACATTCGCGTCATCAAACGGCGCCTTGTTGTTGACCATGAAGATCTGATTGCTGGTGAATCCGACGACCTCCTGGAAGGTGACATCGGGCATCTCTTTGACGATCGACAACTGATCCGGTGGGATATCCCGCACGATGTTGAGATCGCCCGTGCTCAGGCCGGCGACGCGAGTTGTCCCGTCCGGCACGATCTTGAAGATTGCCTTCTCGAAGTAGGGCTTGCCGGTCTGCCAGTAGGTCTCGTTCTTGGCCAGTTCGACCTGGCTGCCCGCATCCCAACTGACGAACTTGTATGGGCCCGTTCCGATTGGCTCGAGTGTTGGCAGATCCGGGGTCGAATCGATCAGCGCTTTCGGCATGACATGGCCGGCGGTTGTCGAGAGAACGTACGGGAAGGTCGCCGAAGGCACCTTCAGCTTGATCGTGATCTGGGCATCGCCGGTCTGTTCGATCGTATCGACCTGATCGAACATCCAGGCCATTGGCGAGGCAATGGCTGGCTCGCGAACGCGTCCGATCGAAGCAATCGCATCGGCCGCAGTCAGAGGCGATCCATCGTGGAACGTCACGCCCGGCCGGATGTTGTAGATGAATGTCTGCGCGTCGGGATTTTCGAACGATTCGGCCAGCAGCGGATAGAGGGCGCTGTCCTTGTCGAGCGCCATCAGGCCCTCGGTGATATTGCAGATCACCGGGTTGGCCGTGAAGTCGTAGCCGAGCGCCGGCTCGACACCGCGCAGGTCGGCTTCGAGGCCCATCGTGATCATGCTGGCATCGACTGCGAGCACCGACACCCCCGGTGACAGGAACGCGGCTGTTCCGGCAAGTGCGGTCGCTCCGGCGGTGGCGGCCGTGCCCTTCATCAAGCCACGCCGACTGATCGACTGGGCCCGAAGGTCAGTCAGATACGCGCGCATTCTCTGATCGAACTGTTGTCCACGGATGTCGTCGGCCATTGCCATCTCCTCATGTCCGATGTCGCCAGAGCCTTGTCGGCAAGAATGCGCGCGACATGTAGAACCTGTCGCTGACGTATTGGTGCTGCGCTGGTCGACCTAGATTGCCGGAGTTTACCAACAATGCATGCGCAGCGAGGTGCCTGTTTCCCGCCGCAACAGAGTGGGACCGAACCGGTTCGAGCGGTCATCGGAAGCAACGCCGCCCTGAGTGGTGGCCTCGGTTGCAAAGGATGGATTGTTCAGGTAACTTGCGAAATAGTCGTCGCAACCAATATTCACCTGGAGGAACCGCGGTTATGCGCCTTGGCCGATTCTTCGCATCATGCGCCTTTGTAGCCCTCGCCATGCTGACGCCCGCAATGAGCCACTCGACCCAGTCCGCCGGCTTGTGCAACGGAATGACTCCGACGATCACCGGCAGCGGCGTCATCAATGGCACGCCTGGAAATGACGTGATCATGGGCTCCAAGAACCGCGACATCATCAAGGGCATGGGCGGTAACGATTCCATTTGCGCCGAAGAAGGCAACGACGATGTCACCGCCAGCGATGGCAAGGACTACATCACCGGCAGCATCGGAAACGACACATTGCGCGGCCTGGGTGGAGACGACTATGTCGACGGTGGGGAAGGTGACGACTCGCTGGCCGGTGGCGACGGAAACGACCTGGTTCAGGGCGGCAACGGGAACAACAAGATCACACTGGGCGAAGGTAACGACAAGGCGATAACCCTGACCGGGAGCAACCGCATTTACGGTCAGGGCGGTGACGACAACATGTCGGGCGGAGGGGGCAACGACTCGCTTTCCGCCAACGCCGGAAATGACATCCTGGATGGCAACGGCGGCAACGACAAACTGGTGACCGGCCCCGGCAATGACAAGGTGTTCGGGAGAGGTGGCGACGATCGCATCTACGGGGAAGCCGGCAAGGACTTGCTCTACGGCGATGCGGGCAACGATTACATCTCCGGTAGCGCCGACGATGACAAGTTGTGGGGCGGGGACGGGAATGACCTCATCAACGGTGGCGGCGGAGTCGATGTCTGCCAGGGTGATGCCGGCACCGATTCCACCGAAGGCGGGTGCGAAACAGTGGTCAGCATCCCCTGACCTGTAGCCGCGCTGATCCTGCCATTGCGTAAACTGCCGGAAGTGATCGGTTGCGCAGCAGCAAAAGGAGTCAAGCCGTGGGTACCGATGGTCAGGGGACAGCCAGCTATCTCGACAACAGCGGTCGCGACGACATCCTCAGCGGCGGCGTCCGGCTGATCCCGATCGAGACGCCCAAAGGCACGTTCAACGTCTGGACCAAGCGCGTCGGTAATGCTCCAACCATGAAGCTGCTCTTGCTGCACGGCGGACCCGGCTCTACGCACGAGTACTTCGAGGCCTTCGACAGCTTTCTGCCCGCCGCCGGCATCGAGTACTACTACTACGATCAGCTCGGCTCCTTTTACAGCGACCAACCCGACGATCCCGATCTGTGGGATCTGCCCCGGTTCGTCGAGGAGGTCGAGCAGGTCCGCCAGGCGCTGGGGTTGGACGCGAGCAACTTCTTCCTGCTCGGACATTCGTGGGGCGGGATTCTGACCACCGAATACGCGCTCAAGTACCAGCAGCACCTCAAGGGGATCATCATCTCGAACATGATGGCCAGCTGCCCCGCCTACAACGCCTACGCCACCGATGTCCTGATGCCGAGCATGGATCAGGCGGTCCTCGCCGAGGCCAAGGCGTTCGAGGCATCCGGCGACTACGCCAATCCCCGCTATATGGAACTGCTGATGGAGCACCACTACATCTATCACGTGCTCCGTATGCCCGCCGGCACCTGGCCGGATCCGGTCAATCGCGGCTTCGCCCACATGAATCCGGACATCTACGTGCCGATGCAGGGTCCAAGCGAACTCGGCCTGAGCGGCAAACTGACCGACTGGGATCGCTCGCAGGATCTCGGCCAGATCAGGGTGCCGGCCCTGGTTATCGGCGCCCAGCACGACACCATGGACCCGGCGTACATGGAATGGATGTCAACCCAGCTGCCCCGCGGTCGCTATCTGCACTGCCCGGAAGGCAGCCACATGTCCATGTACGACGATCAGGAAACCTACGTCCACGGCCTGATCGACTTCATCAAAGACGTCGACGCCGGAAAGCTCTGAGGTCAAACCTGCGCCCGGGATTTCGTATTCCGTAGCGAACGGGATTGTCTCCGGCTTCTGGTCGAATCACACTGGTCGCGTGGGTAGCAACCTCTGACGATCCGGGAGTGCCATGCGGCGGTCGACCTCTGACTATCGACAGATGCGGGACTTCTCGAAGACCCCGGAACCTGCCGGCGGCACTGATCCCTCGGCATCCTCCGGGCCGCTTCGCTTTGTCGTCCAAAAGCACGATGCCACCCGCCTCCACTACGACTTCCGCCTGGAACTCGATGGCGTCCTCAAGAGCTGGGCGGTGACCAACGAGCCATCCGGTGAGGTCGGATCCCGCCGGCTGGCAGTCCACGTCGAGGATCATCCGCTCGAGTACGGCTCGTTTGAGGGCGAAATCCCCGAGGGGCAATACGGCGCTGGCAGTGTCGTCATCTGGGATTCCGGAACCTGGACGCCCGAGGGCGATCCGCACCGTGGTCTGCGCGATGGCAAGCTGAATTTCGAGCTCGATGGCACGATCATGCACGGCCGCTGGACCCTCGTCCGCTTCGGGCAGCGCGATCTCAAAACCGCCCGCAAGGACAACTGGCTACTGATCAAACGGCATGACGAGGTCGCTCCTCGCAGTGTGACCGGTGCGTCCAAACGCAGGATGGCGGCGATTACAACCCCGCAACTCGCCACCCTGACGGCAACAGTCCCGACCGGCAGCGACTGGTGGTTTGAGCCGAAGCTGGATGGCTACCGGCTGCTCGCCCGGATCGAGAACGGGAAGGTCACCCTCTCCACCCGCAACGGCTACGACTGGACCGATCGCTTCCCGCAGATCGCCAACGCTCTGAAGACGCTGCCGTGCACACGGGCGATGCTCGACGGCGAGGTCGTCGTCTTCGATGCGCAGGGCGTGACCAGTTTTCAGGCATTGCAGACCGCGCTGTCGGACGGCAAGGGCGCCATGGTCTATATCGCCTTCGATCTGCTCCATCTCGATGAGTGGGATCTCCGCCAGACGCCGCTGAGCGCGCGCAAGGCGTTGCTGAAGCAGTTGCTCTCCGAATCGAAGGATCCGCTGCGATTTGGCGATCACCTTGAGGACGGCGGCGTGGATGTCCTCAGGCATGTTTGTGCACTCGGTCTGGAAGGGGTCATTGCCAAGCAGGTGAGCGCACCGTACGTCGAGGGCCGCACCCGGACATGGCTCAAGCTCAAGTGCGCGCAAGAGCAGGAGTTCGTCATCGTCGGCTTTACCGATCCGCAGGGGACGCGACAGGGATTCGGCGCGCTGCTCCTGGCGACCCGTGATCATGCCGGTGATCCCCTCCGCTCGGTTGGCAGAGTGGGAACCGGATTCGATCGCGACTCCCTGCGGACGCTCCACAAACAGCTCAAGTCCATCGAAACGGCCGAGGCGGCCAATCCCGATCTGGAGAGCACGTCCGCCGCACCGGGTGTCCATTGGGTGCGGCCGGATCTGGTCGCGCAGGTTTCTTTTGCCGGCTGGACCAACGATCAACAAGTCAGACACGCGGTCTTCCACGGCCTGCGCGAGGACAAGGAGGCGAGCGACGTCGTCATGGAAATCGCCAAAGAAGCCACGCCTTCCAAACGATCCTCACCCTCCGTCCGCCTGACCCACCCCGAGAAAGTCCTCTTCCCGGATCCACCCGTCACCAAGCGCGATCTGGCCGACTACTGGAAGAAGGTCGCACCGCTTGCCCTTCCTTATATGGAAGACCGCCCGCTTTCGCTGCTCCGCTGCCCGGATGGGATCGACCAGTGTTTCTATCAGAAGCACGTCGGCGCCAGTGCTCCGGATGGGCTGCCCACCATCGCGATTGCCAAAGGTGAGGATCCGTACGCCATGGTCCAGCAGGTTTCTGATCTGGTGGCGCTGGTCCAGTGGGGAACGATCGAGGTGCACACGTGGGGGTCGAAGGCCGGCCATCTCGATCAACCCGATCAGATTGTCTTCGATCTCGATCCTGCCGCGGATGTGCCCTGGTCGGCCGTGCTGGATGGCGCGGAAGACCTGAAGGCCCGCATCGAAGCGCTCGGATTGGCACCGTTCGCAAAACTGACCGGCGGGAAGGGGATACATCTCGTCGTGCCGGTCGTGCCCGGTCCGGATTGGGATGCCGTCAAGCTTTTCGCCCGTTCGCTCGCCACGGAGATGGCCAAGGCCGAGCCCGATCGTTATACGGTGACCATGTCCAAGGCGAAGCGCGGCGGCAAGATCTTCATCGACTACCTGCGCAACGATCAGGAAGCAACCGCCATCGCCCCGTACTCACCCAGAGCCAGAGATGGCGCCCCAATTGCCGTGCCAATCACCTGGAAAAACCTGCTCGCCGAACGCAAGACGCGCCCGGTCTTCACAATCGCCGATGTGAGCCGCATCCTCCGCAGCCACAAGCGCTCGCATCCCTGGCACGATTTCGAGGAAGCTCGCCGTTCGTTGATCGACTGATCAGCCAGCCTTGCGAATCGCCCGTTCCAGTTCCGCCCGGGTCATTTTCGAGCGGCCCTTGATGTTCAACTCCTTCGCCCGGTCGTAGAGCTCGTCCATGCTCTGATCCTCGTCATCGCTGGTCGCGGGTTCGTCTTTTGGCGACTTGCTGTCCTGCATCCGCTGCTTGAGGATGCTCATGATGTCGATGATCTCGGCCCGCTCGGTCTCGTAATCGTCCGGCTCGCCTGCCTCGATCACATCCTGCCCCTTGGCGTGTTTGCGTTCGGCCAGCTTCAGGAGAGCATCTGATTCCTTGTCGACGAACAGCTTCGGATCGAGCGACTTCGCTGCCAGTTTGCGCAGCGCCGCTTTCATCGCCTTCACATCAGTCGCTGCGGCCTGTTCGACCGGCGGCAGACCAATCGTCTCCGGCGATCGCAATTCGTCGGCGAAGCGCAAGGTCGCTCCGAACAGCAGACCGCCCCGTGCATAGATCGCGATCAGGTACTCCCGCCCGCGCATGACGTAGGTCGCAATGCCAGCCCGGTCGTCGCGCTCCATTGCCTGGGCAAGCAGGTGGTACGCCTTGGTCGACTCACCGCCTGGCGCCAGAATGTAGTGCCGATCCAGCATTGCCAGCGGAATCTCGTCCCGTTGCACAAACCGGCGCAGATCGATATCGCGTGATTTGCGTGGCTCGAGCTTCTCCAATTCCTCATCGGTCACCTCAATGAAGCGTCCGTCTCCCGTATCCCACCCGCGCACGATCTTGCTGTTGGTCAGCACTTGGCCGTCCTCGGAGAGGTAACGGCGGGAAAGCGGCTCGCCATCCGGACCGAACATCCGGCTCGGCACCCGGCGCGTGTGGACGGCCGAATACAGATCGACTGGCACACTGACCAGGCCGAACGTGATCGTCCCGCTCCAGAATGGCAACGGATCGGACGGGTTGCGTTCACCCCGTTTATGGCGCGGCACGTTTCGAACCCTTTTCCTGCGACACACTGGCTTCGAGGCTCTCGAGTAGCGTCCCGCCGGATGCGACCGGCCGCTCCCGCTTCGGGAATCTCACCCGCTTGCCGGCCGCCTTCTTCGCGAGGAAATCCTTCAGCCGTTCGCGGTACTCATTCTGGTACGCCTGCGGATCAAACGAGTCGGCCAAGGCCGAGATCAGCTGATCGGCCAGCGCCAGTTCCCGCTTGTCCGGAGTCCGCCCTGGTTCAGGCCGAATGCGATCGACCTGCGCCAACTCGTCCGCATGCCGGAAGGTGGAGAGCATCAGGTATCCCTGGCTTGCGTACACCGACCCGGCATACTGATCGCCCCGCATCACCCACTGGGCAATGGCAAGCTCATCGTCGCTCAGCAGCGCCTCGGCCAGCGCGAAATACTGCCCGTCATCTCCATCTGGTCCGAGGTAGTACGGTCGATCGAACCAGCGGTCGTCGATCCCGGCCCGCTGAACTACCTGCCGGATCGTGATATCCCGCGAGGGTTCCGGATCGAGCTGTTGGCGTTCCTCATCGCTGACAACGACGAACACGCCCTTTTCGACCTGGATCGCACGCTGGATCTCCTCGCTGGGCACGATCGTCTTGCTGCCGGGCTCGATCATCTGCTGCTGGACCGGGGTCATGGTCGCCTGGTCGAGCATGCGGAAGTGTGTCGTCGTGTCCTCGATCGCGGCGTAGAGCTTGACTGGCACACGGAGTGAGCCGAGGCAGATTTCCGCTTTCCACATCGCTCGTGCTGGCATGCCGCGCGCCCTTCAATCAGAGCGCCAGTATGCCGGATTGCAGTGTTTCGCTACCCTGGCCTGGATACAGGAATCCGCTCTGGAACTGTTTCGCAGGTATCCGGTTACGATCCGGACGACCATGCGCATTCGTCGCCGGGCGGCTCGTTCTCCCGATCCCCGGTTCAGCGCGTTGCCCCATTGGAGGTCTGATCCAGCAATCTTCCCCGTACGCGCCAGTATTCTGTGCGGAGACCGTCCCTCGGCAGCGCTCCGGAGTTCGACCATGATCACCACCTCAGTTTGCACCCTGCTCGGGATTCAGCACCCGATCTTCAACGCATCGATGGCCGGTACTGCCACTGGTCAGCTCGCGGCGGCCGTCTCCAACGCTGGTGGATTCGGCATGATCGGCGGCACCAATCCCAATGGCGCGGCGTGGGTGCGGGAGCAGATCCGCATCGCCCGATCCCTGACCGATCGCCCCTTCGGCGTGGGCTTCATCTCGTCGTTTCCGGATACCGCCGAACTGGCAGAAGCGGCGCTCGATGAGGGTGTCACGGCGATCAATCACTCGTTCGCCGATCCAACCCCATTCGCGGCTTCCACCCATGCCGCCGGCGCAAAACTCTTCGTCCAGGTTCAAACTCGCGCGCAGGCGATCCGGGCGGCCAATGCCGGGGCCGATGTCATCATCGCCCAGGGCAGCGATGCCGGTGGGCATGCTGGCGCGATCGGCACCTTCGCCCTGCTGCCTGCCATCGTGGACGCGGTTGCGCCGGTCCCGGTCGTGGCCGCCGGAGGTATCGCCGACGGGAGAGGACTTGCTGCCGCGCTGATGCTGGGCGCGCAGGGTGCCTGGATGGGAACCCGGTTTGTCGCCAGCACGGAGTGGGGAGGCGCCGCCTGGGAACAGGAGATGGTGGTCTCGGCCGCCGCCGACGATACGATCCAGACCCGCGTGTACGACCTGATCAGCCAACGCCCGTTCCCACCGGAGAATCCCGATCGCATGATTCGCAACCCGTTTATCGAGCGTTGGACTGGTCGTGAGGCCGAGATTCCGGCCCATCGGGAGGCACTCCTGGCCGAACTTGAGGCTGCCGATGCCACGTCCGATCCGGCTGTGATCGGTGTCAGCGCCGGCATCTCGTCCGGGCTGATCCGAAGCACCGAACCTGCCGCCGAGATCGTGCGAGCGGTGGTCTCCGAGGCGGAAGACGTGCTGCGGACGATCCCATCAATCTGGAAAGGTTGACGGAACGTGATGCGAAGTGATACAAGAGGTGAGCCTCCGCAAGGCAATGGGAATTGCCGCCAAACTTGGCTTCGGCGGGGCCGCCGCGGCTGCACTGGCAACGTGTGTCGGCAGCCGATCAGTCCGCGAGGCGTTCGCCGCCGGTGGACTGCCGCAGAAGCCGTACAAGTTCACCTTCGTCAATCACGTCACCACCAATCCGTTCTTCACCCCGACCCAGTACGGGATCGAGGATGCCTGCGCGTTCTTCGGCTGCACCTCACAGTGGACCGGCTCGCAGACCTCAACCGTCACGGAAATGGTCTCCGCCATGGAAACCGCCATCGCGGACAAGTCGGATGGCATTGCCGTCTGCCTGGTCGATGCGGAGGCGTTCAACAAGGCGACCGACGATGCGCTCAGCATCGGCATCCCGGTGATCGCATATAACGCCGACACCCCGAATGCCCGCCTCGCATACATCGGACAGACCCTGTACGAGTCCGGTTACAACATCGCCAAGAAATGGCTGCCGATGATTCCGGATGGCGGCAAGGTCATGCTTTCGATCGCCACACCAGGTTCATTGAACCTGCAGCCGCGGCTCGATGGCTATATTCAGGCGATCAAGGATGATGGCGACCGCATCACTTACGAAGAGATCGCAACCGGTGTTGATCAGCCGACGCAGGAGTCGACGATCGAGTCCTACTACCTCGCGAACAAGGATGTGGTCGGATTCTTCGGAACCGGCGCAACCGATTCGCTGGCCGTCGGCAAGCTCTCCCAGAAATACGGACTTGCCGCCAATGGTGTGATCACCGCCGGTTACGACCTGCTGCCGGAGACAATCGCTCTCGTCGGCAGTGGCGACATGACCTTCACCACCGATCAGCAGCCATATCTGCAGGGCTTCATCCCGACCTTGCAGCTGTACCTGTACAAGCTCTCGGGCGGCGCGGTTTCGCCGGCCAACACCGACACCAGCCTTGCCTACGTGACCAAGGACAATGTCGATGTTTACCTCGCGCCATCCCGGTTCGAGGGCAGCTCGGAAGATCCGCCGGCCTAGGTTCGGTTGGTCATCGCATTGAGTTGACCGCAGGGACGCCAGTTCATCTGGCTGGCGTCCCTGTTCGCGAACACCCCGAAGCCGGTGACATTCACCGGCACCAGGCCGGACCTATCTGGTAATCCCGGACGCAGAGGGAACTGCAGAAGCGCGGAATATGGCACAGGCAACGGCGACAGACGCACAAACGCAATCGGCGGCCAGGAAGGCAGTGGAAACTGCTCTGTCGTTCATTGCGCGCTACCGGGAAGTCAGTATCGCCGCGGTTGCGCTCCTGCTGGTTGCCTATATTCAATTCAGCAACAGTGTCTTCCTCACCGCCCCGCTCATGAGTGTGGTCATGCGCGACACCGCCCGGATCGGCATGATCGCCATCGGGTTGGTCCTTGTCATGATCACGGCCGAAATCGATCTCTCCGTCGGCGCAACCTATGCCTTTGCTCCCTACATGATGATCTGGATGGCGACGCATTGGGACTTGTCGCTCTGGATCACAGCGCCGCTCGCAATTCTGCTGGGCGTTGGTGTTGGTTTCTTTAATGGATTCATTACCGTCAAATTGCGCATCCCGTCGCTGATTACGACCCTTGGCACATTCTTCCTGCTTACCGGTTTCACGGTCTCATTTGCCCATAGTCAGCCAATCCGCACCCCTGTCCAGGAACCGTTCAATCTGGTCTTCGGCGAGAACCGGTTTGGTCCGCTCGATTCGCTCTGGTCGTGGGACGGTCTGACCGGGTTCACGCCCATCCTCTGGACAATCGCGATGGTCATCATCCTGACCCTCGTTCTCTCCCGGACCGTGTTCGGCTTGCATATCATCTCGACCGGTAGCAATCTGCTGGCCGCGCGCGAGATTGGCGTTCGCACCCATCGCATCAAAATCGCCGCCTTCATGATCCTTGGCGCCCTGGCCGCGCTGACCGGCATCATCACCGCTTCGGTGTCGGGATCGGTTGCGCCAGATGCCGGCGGAAGCAACCTGACCTTGCTCGCCATCGCGGCCGCCGTCATCGGTGGCACCGCCCTGACCGGTGGTTCCGGCACGGTGGTTGGCGCCCTGATCGGCGCCTTCGTCATCGCCTGTCTGAACAACGGACTTGTGCTGCTCGGCGCCCAGGCGACGGAATCGAATATCTACCTCGGTTTTGCGATCATCGCGGCCATGATTCTCAATGTCCAGGTTGATGCCGTGCGGGTACGAAGGAAACGCTGATGGTCGAACCAGATGCTCCACTGATCATCGAGGCCGAGCACCTCAGCAAGCGATTCGGCGCCGTCACCGCGCTCACCGATGTCAGCCTCCGCCTGCACAAGGGCGAAGTGCTCGGTCTGGTTGGCGACAATGGCGCAGGCAAATCGACCTTGATCAAGATCCTCTGCGGTTTCCATAAACCGGACACCGGAACGTATTCCTTTGACGGCAAGCCGATCAGTCTCGGTTCGCCAATCGAGGCCCGCGCCCTGGGTATTCAGACGGTCTACCAGGATCTCGCGCTGATCAACGACCTGAACGTTTATCACAACATGTTTCTGGGTCGGGAGCGCAAGAAGCGATTCCTCGGAATCCCGGTGCTCGATAACAAGTACATGCGGAAGCAAACCATCGAGTACCTGAGCAATCTCGGCATCCGTGTCCCCAATGTCGACAGCACCGTCACGATGCTTTCCGGTGGACAACGCCAGAGCATCGCCGTCGCCCGTTCGATCTACTCCAATCCGACCGTGCTGATCATGGACGAGCCGCTGGCCGCGCTTGGTGTGCGCGAAAGCCGGTTGGTGCTGGATCTGGTCCTGGAGTTGAAGAAGCGGGGCGATATCTCGATCATCCTGATCGCGCACAACTACGCCCAGGTCTTCGAGGTCTGTGACCGGATCAACTTTCTCAGCGGCGGCAAGATCGTCTACGACACGAAGACTGCGGATACCACCGTCGGCCAGTTGGTCGATCTGGTCACCTCCGGCTATCGCGCACCGCACACCCCGAGTCCGGAAGCGGTCGCGGTCGCCCACGATCTGCCTCCGCACGAAACGGAAGCATGAGCCTGGCTAAAACGAAAAACCGGTGAAGCGGATGGTGAAGGCCTCACGACTGGTGCGGCCGGATTTGATCTCGGTCGGCGAAACCACGCCGTCATAGAGACGTAACAGCTGGGGAGCGTCGCCCGGGAAATCCTTCTGATGCAACAGCACGATCCGATCAGCATGGTTCGTCATCCATGCTATGGGATCGACCCCGCCCCGGTACATCCAGGAGGTATCGAGTTCGGTTTTGACGGGATTCGGATCGGTGTTGGCGAGACTCACGCAATCGCCAACACCGAACGCATCAAGGTTTCGGGCTACGTCGCTCCCGTGATCAGATGCAGAACCTCGTAGTTCAGCCAGCCGATGATCACACAAATCGGCACGGTGACGACCCATGCGGAGACGATCCGCCCGGCGACTCCCCACCGCACGGCCGAAGCTCGCCTGGTTGCGCCTACTCCAAGAATCGCCGACGAGATAACGTGGGTTGTCGAGACGGGGATTCCCAAACGACTGGCAAACTCAATGATGGAAGCCGCCGCGGTTTCCGCCGCGAATCCGTCTATGGTGCGAAGCTCCACTACCTTCAATCCCATCGTCCGGACGATGCGCCACCCGCCCATCGCCGTCCCCAGCCCCATTGCGGCTGAAGCTGCGATCACCACCCACAGCGGAACATGCCACTCGCTTGCGGACCAACCGTAATAACTCGCCAATGCGAGCGAAATGATTCCCATGGTCTTCTGCGAGGGCGGCGCCTGGCAATCAACCAGAGTAACCCTAAAAGCAAAAGGAACGCCCCGAGAAATCCGAGGAATGGCGAGTACACCATCCCCTTGAGAACCTTCACGACGCCATCCACCTGGATCGCATCGGTACCGGCTGAGGCGATGCCGGCCCCAACGATTGAAAAGACCAGCGCATGACTGGAACTTGATGGGATTCCCAGGCGCCACGTGATCAGGTTCCAGGTAATCGCCGAGAGCAACGAAGCCACAACCAGCAGCTGCGTTGCCACATCTGTAGGAATGATCCCCTTGCCAATCGTGGCCGCAACCGCCGTCCCCGATAACGCCCCGATGACATTCATGCATGCCGCCAGCAGCACCGCCTTGCCTGGCGATAACACCCGTGTTGCCACCGTTGTCGCGATCGCATTGGCGGTATCGTGAAAACCATTGATGAAGTCGAACGCCAGACCCAAACCGACGATCAGAACCAGGACAAGCAGCTCGGTGCTAGGCATATTGACCGAGGATTCCTTCGAGCGTGTGACCGATATCCTCACCCTTGTCGGTCGCGTCTTCGACCAGGTGATAGATCTCGCCCCAGCGAATCGCCGTGATCATCTGTGGCACCTCGGTCACACCGTCGAAGAGGGTTGCCAAAACCTGATTGAGCGTATCGTCCGCTTCATTTTCGAGTCGGTGGAGTTCCAACACACACCGCTGGATGTCGGCAGACCGTTTATCGGGTCGTTCCAGATGTGGGATGTTCTCAGCGAGGAGTTCAGCCTGTTCGACCAGAACTCTCGTGAACAGGCGGAGTTCCTCGGTTGGCTGCCCCATGCGATACAGCCAGAGACGTCTGCCTACTTCTTCAATCGCGTCGACAAAGTCGTCGAGCGCGCTGGCCAACACGCGAATGTCTTCCCGATCGAGCGGGGTGACAAATGTGCTGTTGAGCGCCTGGTAGATGCGGTGCGTGATGTCGTCGCCCTGGTGCTCAAAATCCCGAAGCCGCCGTACCTTGCGCTCGGTATCGGGTGCGAATTCGATCACTTCAGTCAGGAGCCTCGCCATCTCCAGGCTGTTATTGGCGGCATCGTTGAAATGCGTGAAGAACTGCTCGTCACGAGGCAGGAATCTCGCAAGTACCATGTGTTTCGATCTTTCGCTGAGTTAACCGGACGTTCATACGGTGAGCCGACAGATCATACCGGAAGTAAATGGTTTGACGCACGAATTCGGGCTTTCCTGCTGGTTTGGCTACCTGGGTTGCAGCGCGTTCGCGGCTAGGTCCAGGAAATGCCCGTGAACTTGCCGACGAAGGCTTCACGACTGGTGCGGACTGAATCGATCTCGTCCATTTGCGTGTGATCCTGCTCCAGAATCAGATAGCCCAGATTGGGCAGTGAACCGGCCGCATCGATGATGTCCTGGATCGGCAGGACACCGGTGCCGATTTCGGTGAAGCAGCGCTGATCCTTGCGCTCGTCGAACACCGCCATATCGATGTTCTCGGTCCGCGAAACCACACCGTCATACAGATTGAGCGGCTGGGGAGCGAGGGCCGGGAAATCCTTCTGATGCAGCAGCACGATCCGATCAGCATGGTTCGTCATCCATACGATTGGATCGACCCCGCCCCGGTACATCCAGTAGGTATCGAGTTCGAGTTTGACGAGATTCGGATCGGTGTTGGCGAGAATCAGATCGTAGACATAATCATCGCCAATGCGCTGAAACTCCTGAAAGTGGTTGTGGTAGTAGAACCGCATCCCGTTCGCCTGGGCCAACTCGCCGACCTGGTTGAACAGCTCACAGCGCCGCAGCACATAATCGAGATCGCCCGCCGGGAAGAACTCGATATCGCATCCGAATTGGGTATTACCGAGTTCTGCCTGATACGCCAACGCCGCCGGCAGGATGTCCACCTCAAGCGGATTGATATGGCAGCCAATGATCGACATGCCAAGGTCCGCCAGTCGCGTGCGCAGTTCTCCCGCCGGAACTCCGAAGCCGACGCCTGGATCTGTCCGCGCCCGGTGATTGGCCGCCTCCAGATAGGTGAATCCACTCTCGGCCAGCCGCTCCAATGTTCCCCACGGATCACCGGCCAGCGCATTGCGCACGGAATAAAGCTGCAGGCCGATCTGGACAGTCATGATGAGGCTCCCTGGTGTGTAATGTGACGACGGCAGTCCTTCGACCTGCCCGGTCGTTTGCGAAAGTATGCGGCAGGTTTCTTGGGACACACTGTGACCGCAGCGATGTGCTGATTGCCCACCGCTTCCTTTTCAGCACCGCGCAAAACGGGCGCCAGAGACTAGTCCCCGGCGCCCGTCTTGCTTTGGAAGGAAGGTGAGTGTTTTACGCCTGGCGGCGCGGTTCCGTTGGTTCGCCCAGCGATAGCATCAGCCGGTTGGCATTGGCGAAGAACGCCGCGTAGTTGATGACATCGAAGATCTCGTCATTGGCGAAACCAAGATCACGCAACGGCTGCAGATCCGCGCCGGTCAACCCCTCCGGATTCGTGGTCAGTTTGGCCGCGACATCGACGATGGCCCGCTCCTTCGCCGGCAGATCGGCTTCGACACTGTCGGCCAGAAACCGCTCAATCAGGGCGCGATCACCGGAATAGTTGGCAAACATGCGGGCATGGACGGAGCCGCAGAAGACACAACCATTGATCCGGCTGGCCGTTGTCGCCGCCAGTTCCCGGTTGGCGCTATGGGCGTCATCTTCAACGGTGAACTTGTGATGGTGGACGATCTGCCGGGTGAGCGCGGTTTCGAGATCGTTGGCGAGCACATTGTTGTAGTCCGAATTGCGCTGGGCAGCGACATAGTCTTCGGTTCGCTGCCGGATCTCTGGTGCGAGATCGGTATCGGTTGCACGTTCAATCCACGGCTGCCAGCCGAGCAGATCGAGCGTGAAGGTGCCGGTATATGGGGTGCTCATCCGAGTTCTCCGATCGCGCGGAAGCCGGCCACCAGGCGCAGCTGGTACGAAACAAAGGCAACCGTTTGCGAAAGCGCCAGGATCGCTCCGGGGGTCAAGCCGGCCGCCTTAAGTGCGGCCAGATCGTCGGCAGTGGCATCGACGGGATGCTGCGTCAGCAGATCGGTGTGGATCAGAGCCGCATCAAGGGCGATCGATCCGGTCTCCGGATCGCCCCCGCTGGCCACCTGGGCAATCACGCTCTCATCGGCTCCATGCTGAAGCGCGAGATCCCGGTACCACGCCACGACCGTGCCACTGCCGGTGAACGATGCCACCCGAAGGGCAACGAGCGCCCGATCACGGGGCGGAAACTCGGCTGCGGAGGGTCCGGTCGGGGCGAAGACGGCCTGGTAGTACGCCTCGAGTTGGTCGATGAGTTCCGGTTTCCGGCCGCGCAGGTCGGCCACCGCGGCCGTATTGGCCGTGCCAAGCATGGCATCGACGGTATCGATGGGTGGAGCTGTTGTCTCAGTCATCAGATCAGGTCCTTTCAGGCAGTCAATGCCGGTTCAAGCGAGATGGCCGGACGCCAACCCAACGCCGGCGCAATATGCGAAGCAATCAGCTCAATGGCTTCCAGGTTCTGCTCCTGGGTTGGCCAGCCAGGCTGGAGCTGGAAGAGGAAGTCGGTGACATGGTCGATGAGCGGCTCGGCCTGGAGCGACGCGATCACCTTGTCCGGATGCCCGAAGTGGATGTTGAAGTGCCGGATCTGATCGTCCAATGATCGCGCGTAAACCGGTGTGTTCGCGCCTTGCGGACTCTGTGCGGCGGCCTGTAGCCCCTGAGCGATGTTTGCCAGCGCCGTAGCCTCGTTCCAAGCGGGATAGACCGTGCGCGAGAAGCCAATGCGCGGCTCGACTCCGGCTGGCAGATTGGCCAGATAGCCCTCGACCAAGGGAACCTGGATCTCCGGCGTCGGGCGATCCCCACCACCGATTGCCACCCGGGAAAGCAGGAGTCCGTTGCCGCGCTTCGCGACCTCGATCGTCCGTTCCAGACTGGCGGGCGATTCCCATATCCGGCCCCGCAGATCCGGCGCCGGTGGATTGAGGACGTCGCCGTCGCTGTTCAGTGCCGCGCCCGCGAATGCTGCCTGCAGGCGCTCGAGTCCGGCATTGTAGAGCTCGCGTTTGTCCCGTCCGGCCCGATCGAAGGTGGCAAGGACCGCATCGGTGGCAAAGCCGGTCCCCAGTCCGAGTTCGAAGCGACCGGGATGGAGCACGTCGAGCACGGCGGCATCCTCGGCGAGGCGGATTGGATCGTCGAGCGAGAGCGCGATGATGGCCGTACCGAGGCGAATGCGGGGAATCCTGGCCGCGACCGAGGCAAAGAACACCAGGGGAGAAGGCAGGCCGCCATGGTGGGCGAAGTGATGCTGCGCCACCCAAGCGGAATCGAATCCGACCTGTTCGGCCCGGGCGAAGCGCTCAATCACCTGCCGATAGATTTCTGCCTGCGTGCCAGGACCGTCCAGGTACGTGAAGAAGCCAAGGCGAGGGGGAGTCTGCCTGCTCATGCGATCACCTCGAGCAAATGGTTGTTCACGGAATGCTCCCTTGCGCATTGGAGGAATGGGACGTGCGTCGACCTGGCAGGTGCGGTCACCCAGGATGCGACGTGTAGGCACCGATCCGGATCGGTTGATTCGTAATCATATATGTTGATAGACAAGTCAAGTATACTGATGACCGGTCTGTCCCACGCCGGAGATCGCACCAGTCATGACCTCAACCTTTGTCACCACCGACCGATTGCGATTTCAATCGTTGCTCGAGCAGCGCCGCACAGTCCGTGCGTTGACAGACGGGCCGATCCAGCCGGAACTCCTGTCCGATCTCGCCCGGGCGGTCGCCATCACCCCGGCCGCGTACAACCGACCCCCGTGGCGCGTGGTGATCGTCCATGAGCAGCGGGTTCCGTTCTGGGCAGCCGTCGAGGACGCGTTCCGGACAAATCTGGACGGCGAGCGCCTCGCCCGATACCTGCACCGGCTCGATCAGTTCCGGTCAGGCCTGGGCGCGATCCTCATCTTTGAAGACCGCTCAATCGCTTCACAGCTCCTGACCGGGCACGGGACACCGCACGAAACGGCATCTGCCTACATTCAACAGGCGATCGGCATGGTCCAGCTCTCGCTTTGGCTGGCCCTGATCGATCACGGTCTGGGCACATCATTGCAGCACTGGGACTGGCTGATCGAAGACGCGCTGCCGCCAATCACCGGGCTGCCCGTCGATCGGTTCGCTCTCGCTGCGGTCATGCCCTTCGGCTATCCAGCGGACACTGGACTGGGTAGCGAACGGCGAGACGCTCCAACCAGTCTCATCGCCATTGATTCCCCGTTCGCCGGGGATGATTGGTAGCCGCCCGATCGCGGTGTTGCTCGTGAGGTAGGTACCATCGCATTCCAGGTCGACCGTCGCCGCCCGAAGGAGTGCACCACCTTGAACCAATCCGATTCGAAGCACAAACCAGCCAGCCAATCTGCCGAGGATGAGCCGATCCAGCATGGTCCGCATACAGGTGACGATGGCAAGGTCAGACCATCTGAAGGAATCGAGATCAATCGCACGGCTGTCGGCGAACACCCAAATGTCCCCGACGAGCCAAAGACGCAGACGCCAAACTAGCATCACTTCGACAAGCTGCTGAAGATCAGAAACCCTGGCCATACACACCGGGGTTTCCTGTTCGATGACTTCGGCGACACAGTCTCGCCAGAGCATTTGACCCGACACAACCAGGAAATCAGAGACCGCAAGCCCTTCGTCCGAGGCGCAGTTCTGCAGCGAACTGCTGCAAATACCGCAATCCTACGGATACCCGGTTCCGCATGCCCGCCCTAGGCTAGCCACCATACGACAACCAATGTCCGTGGCTCGATGTGCCAACAGGGAAGGGTTTTGTTCCGTGGAAACAGGTGGACGGCGTCTCGCGTCACTACGGCTTCTTTCGCTATTCGTCCTGCTCTTGATGCTGATGATGTCCCCCGGCGCAGCATTCGGCGAGGAACTGCCAGGCACGCCGGACGCGGTGCCGCCGACGGTCGAGACGTCGCCCGACGCAACCGAAATCCCGAGCGAACCAGCGCTGCCCACCGACACACCAACCGAGCTACCGGCCACGCTTGCCCCGACGGACATGCTCACCGCCACACTGCCTCCCACGATCGCGCCGACCGTGACCAGCGAGCCTCCCACCGCTCCTCCAGCCACCGATTTTCCGACGGTCGCCCCACCCACGGCCACCGATTCGCCGATGCCAACGGCCTCAGCAACCGCCACCGCGACGCCAGCGCCTGCGTTGTATGCACCGGCAGAAGCGGTGTATGGGGCCGCCTCCACCGATACCTTTACGGTCGATGGACTGCAGGGCACCGTCATCGTCTATCCGGGCTCCACCCAGACATTCGCTGTCGGAGACCTGCTCGACATGGCGGGCGACGGTTTCGGCCTGATTCAGTCATCGAACCCCGATCCAGATTTCTATCGACTCAACGGTTGGTGGACGTCCAACACCTTCCTGGTCTACGCCGGGAGAGGGTGCCACGGGCAGTTCATCGCGCAGTACTACACGCCATACATGCAACCTTCCTCGGGTTCGGCAACGGCAACGCTCTCCGGTCCAACCATTACCTACTCGGTTCAGGCATCGCAGACACTCACGGTCTGGTGGATGGAGAAGAGCATCGATATCGTCGATTCGGTCGACGAAGTCCATGTTTATCCGCAGACATCGACGGCCCCGTGTATCAATGTCGAACTTGCGAGCGATCCGGCCAGCCTGATGGCCAACAGCAGTTACGGTCCAGTCACGGTTGCCGAGGGTGAACTGATCACGCTTCTGAGCGACATGCCCAGCGGCAGCACCTGGACGCAGTCGATCTACGAGGGCAGCGGCGCCTGGTGCAGCGGCACTCTGTCCAACCTGGTCTCCGGAGGTCCGGGCAGCCTGGTCGGAACCAACCTGGTGCGCAAGCCGGGCACATATTGGTTCGGTCTCCGCTCGACCGATGGCGCCACGCTCAGATACGGAAACTGCGTCCAGGTCACGGTACAGGACGTCCCCGCCCAGCTCCGCATCAATGGCAGTACCAGCACCCAGACGTTCATCACAGGTCAGACCGTCGCGCTCTACGTTGAGGGGTTCAAACCAGCCGTGCCGCTGCTTGGCCTGGTCTATCTCAATAACTCCTGCACAGGTACGGCGTACTCGCTGACCACCGGAACCGCAGATGCGCAGGGCACCCTGGATACCTCCGCCCGCATTGATCTGGCATTGACCGTCTCGGTCCAGTTCGTCAGCCTCAACCCCAACCAAACCGTGCTCGAAGCCACCAACTGCGTTGTTCTTGCGCACCAGGCCACCTCGATCTATCTGGAGGTCAATGGCAGCACCGGCCCAGTCCTTGTTGATGGCGGCGAGATCCACCTGATCGCGACCGGGCTTCCATCAGGCACGACAGCCTATGCCGCCCTCAATTGCGATGGACCGTTTGAACCAGATGACTTCGGGCAGACAATCGGCTCAGATGGCATCTTCGAGGCCTACATGAGCGACGATCTGCCAGACGAGTTCGGCATCCGCGTCGTGCTCGGACCGGACTACGTCGTCTCCAGTAACTGCGTGCACGTCCGCCTGGTCACCTACCTCATCGATCCGCAAATCGAGATCAACGGCTCAACCACGCCAGATCCGGTCGTCAGTGGCGCAACCTTCACCCTGACCGGCCTGACCTTCCCGCCGGACGCTGCAGTCACGATCCGAACTTACACGGGCGCGGATTGCACGGGAGACTCGACCGTCAGTGGTGCGCAGTCCGACAACGAGGGCAACTTCAGCCTTGATCCCTCTGCCGGCGCCGCCGGAATGATCTCTGTGCAGGCGGAGACAGGCGGACAACTGTCGAATTGCGTGCCGCTGGAGATCACCGCGGTGCAAGTCACCCCGACCGACACCCCGACCCCATCTCCTACCGCAACCGTGGTCGTTCCAACCGGACCGATCACGCTGTTCGCCAATGGTGAGACCGATCCGCAAACCCTGCCCGGAGGCGCCGCCGCGAACTTCACCGCAACGGGACTCGGCGATCGCGAGGCATACAGTCTCGCGTCCTATCCGAATGCCGATTGCTCGGGAACCATTCGGCCGCTCGGAACCGGGTTTGCCGGTTCGGGACAGGTCGGCACCATGACCCGCTACATCGCCAGCACGATCGGCGTCCGCCTGACCGCCGGCCAGCGCACCTCGAACTGTGTCGAAGTCAGCTGGCAGGCCGTTCCAGCCACTGCGACGCCGACCGCATCCCCAACCCAGGCCGGAGGCGAGGTTCCGGCGACAGCGACGCCAACCGAACAATCGGTGACGGCAACTCCGACGGAACCATCGACAGCCGTATCACCGACCGCAACCGCCTCCCCGACCGAATCGGATGGAGTCAGCACGGCCACGCCCGAGCCCACCCTCGACGGAACGACTGCCACCGCCACTGCGACTGATCCGGATGCGACCAGCACTGCCTTGCCGACCGCGGTCAATCCGGAGCAGGTGACGCCGAATCCCACACGTGAGCCAGTGACCAAGCTTCCCTCGACCGGTGTTGCTCCGGCACAGGGCCAGGGATCACCTCTTTCGACCCTGCTTGTCCTTGCGGTTGCGGTGATCCTCGGAGTTGGATCGATGCTCGGTCGCCGGGCGATGCGTCGCTAAACGCACCAGGGGCTGGACGGTGATCTGCCGTCCAGCCCCTCATTTCGCCAAACGTCAGGTCAGCCCAACCGGTCAACCGACCTCTTCGCCCCAATATCGAGTTGGGGTTATTGCGCTGCCGATGAACTCAGGTCCGAGAGTCCGCAGGATGTATTCGAGGACGTTTGGTGGACTCGGCCATGGTGCTGGATCCGACGAGCAGCAATAGTTTCCAATCACGTACCGGCTGCCTGCGCTCCCTCGGTACCGGTCAGATCCTTGTCTTCCATTTCCCAGGTGTGGTCGAGCGTGTGGAACGCCGTGTGGCGAATGACAAAGCGGAGCGGCCAGTTGCGGCCCATCTTGCCCTCAGCGTGATACGCGCGGATCGCAGCGACAAAGTTGGTGCGATAAGTTGCCAGGCGATCCGGCTCCAGCAGACCATCCCACTCCTCCTGGATGCCAACCTTCCACGCCATATCCTGCTCTGCGCCGATCGTGTGGCGCACGATTTGATCGCGGTCCTTGCCGCCACCCCGTGGTCCCTTCATCAAGATCGGGGATACCCGGGCACGCACTTCGTCGAAATACGCCCAACTCGCCTGAAGGAGTGCAAGGTTCCGATCCAGCTCCGCCTCGGTCATTGGCGTCTTGTCGAAATCCGAATGACCGAACGAGATGCCCCAGTAGTCGGTTGATCCCGTTCCGGTGTATTCCTCGACGATGGAGTAGTCGGTGATCGTGGCGAATTCGTCGCCCAGTCCGGCCAGGTCCGCGACCGGAGCGTAGCGCGGGACATAGGCATAGACCGTTTCGATCGCCTTCTCGGCCGTCTTCCCGCCGCGGGAAAGGCCCGGCCAGTCGCGCGCAACGGCCGCGAACTTCTTGCCTTTTTTGCCTTCCTCAACCTGCAGCTTGAGCGTGCTCAATCGGTTCTCCTTCTCACTGGAGGCACCAGCATACACTCCGAACCGGTCAAAACCTGGCCTGAAACAACACCGGCCCGAGGATTGCCCCCCGGCCGGTGCTGGATTGGTAGATTGGCTTACGTGCAGTCGATATCCCAGGTTACTTCCCCTGTTTCAGAGGGTGCAAGCTCGATGGAATGGGCGCCGGATTCGGGGACGACCCACGTCGCGGCCTCGGTGGAACCCTGCGCAATGGGGATGGAGTCGACAGTCAGATCGAATGGGGCACCGGCCGCGGCAAAGGTCACTACCTCGCCAGCGTTGAACGCGACCGCCGACCATGTCCAGCCGGGAGCAGCCTGATCGAACTGTCCATCCGCGATTGCCTGACATCCCTCCGACTGCGCGACGTCGGTGGCAACTGGTGGAATTTCGGTGGGTGTCATGGTCGCGGGGATCGCGGTCATTGTCGGTGTCGCGGATGGTTCCGGATCGCTGGAACTGGACGAGCCGGCGCTGATTGTGCAGGAAAAATCCCAATTGACCTTTTCAGTGCCGTGGGTAGCAACAATGATCGTGTATTCATCGAAGGAGCCCGTAATTGCCCTGGTCCAGACTGTCTGACTATTGAACAGGATGGGAACTGGGCCGTTATGGATATACAGGGTCACTGAAAAGGGCGTGCTGGTGGTGTTGGTCACCCGAATGAATGCGCCGTTACCCCACACGTCTGTAACGGCAACGCGATCGTCGTTCACCGCGTCGGTCTCTGGCAGGTTGATGAAAGAACCGCAGGGATCAGGGGTCGTCGTCGCCGTCGGGCCGGTCACTGTGGCGGTGGCAGTCTTCGTCGGAGTTGCGGTTTTGGTTGCGGTCATGGTCGGTGTTGGTGTGCCATTGGGGTACGAGGTTGCCGAGAACTGAACCGGCTGCACAATCTTGTCTGGCGGGACGACGGCCGCACCCTTGTCGTTTGCTTCGGCGGTGATGACATACGAAAGCGGACTGGAAGTGGTCGGCACGGTGTACGCGAGCACAACCGCCGTCTGACCCTCGAGCACCTTGATTTCGGCCGGGAGGATCACGGAACTGGGCCGTGACGACTTCAACTTGACGACCATCCCGCCGACACCTGCCTTGGCCGCGAGCCGGATCGTCACCGAGTTTGGACCTGGCCCAACCGCACTCTTTCCCGAAACGCCGGCGACGTACGGGGCCCGGATCAAAGTCACCCCGGATTTGGTCAGTCCCCTCAGCTTGCCGGTGATCGTGACGATGACCGACGTTTGGGTCCCCTTCGTAACGATGTCACTCGCGTAGGCCGTGGTTTGTCCGGCAGGAACCGTGACCGATGCTGGCACGGGAACAATGGACGGACGGTTCGAGTTGAGCGTGACCTTTGTTCCGCCACTCGGCGCCTTGTCAGTGAGCACGATCTTGATCTGGATCTTGCCGCCACCGATCACCGTGCCGGACGCCGAGACCGATTTGAGCGTAGCGGCCGCTGTTGCTGGCTGAGGAGCGAATCCGGAAAAGGTGCTGAGCACCAGCGCAAGTGTGGCGATGATGGAAAAGAGTCGTACGCGCATGGTCCCTCCCTGGTGTGCGGGGAAATCCTGCCCAGGACAGCTAACGAAGAACGGAATGTGTACCTATGTGTTGAATTGTACGCGAACATCACACTCAGAAGATCTGGATTGGTGGTTCCAAACGGATACGGAGGGCATGTGATCTGAAACCGCCAGTAACTCGTCCGGGACGGATAAGGCTATGCGTGCCCATCATCCGGTGCCAAACCGAACCGCAAACGAAAAGAGCCGGAGGATCGCTCCCCCGGCTGCTTTTGGCGGGACATTTCCTGCCGGACGCCAAAGGCCGTGCGGAATGCCGGCCCGATCAGGTGCCCGGCGCCGAACATGACACATCCCAGGCAACAGGTTCCCCTGCGGTAGAGGCAAATTGCACGTCGTAGGAACCAGTAGCAGGAACAGTCCAGACATACGACAAAATGGCGGGCTCGGAGAGTCCTAGCGCGGGGATACTCAGATTGAATGCCGACCCACCAGCGGAGATCGCAATCATCTCACCCGCTGTAAACGGTGCCTCTCCCAGCGAGCCGCCGGAAGAAACCTGGTTGAATGCCCCGGCACCAATAGCTTCGCAACTTGCCGCAAGCCCGGTCGCAGTCGCAGGTGGAGGCGCGACCGTTGCGACAGTCGTTGGCGGCGCAATCGTCTCCGTGGCAGTGGTCGTCACATTGGCATCTGTCGCCGACGAGGAATCGGAGCTTGCGGATGGGGTAGATGTCTCCGGGTAGTCAGAGCCGTCTCCACAGGAGATGTCGAATTTCGATACGTGGTCAAACTCGGTGTCCGCCACGAATTCAAAGTGTGTTGGACTCGTCGTTCGCACCTCATAGATGTAGTCAGTGAAGTACCCTTGGGAAACCAGATCGCCGTGGGCCACCGCGAGCCGCAAGTGGAACGACCACCCATCCACGGTCCGTATCCGCACGGTATCACCCGCAGACAAGACGACGCCGATGCTGTAGTAGTAGTCAGTCCTGTCCCATTGCGGATCGTTCAATGTCGTCAGACAGGTTGTGGAAAGCCCGCCTCCAGTGGGAGTCGAGGTTGCGATCGGCGTCGCCGTTCTGGTGGGAGTTGGGGTGGCGGAACGCGTGAACGTGATCGAGATCTGAACTGGTTTAACTACTTTGTCTGGTGGCACGACCGCAGCGCCCTTATCGTTCGCACCGGCGGTAATCGTGTAGGTGTATTGCGAGGAGGCAGCTCCGACCTCATACGAAAGCACCGCGGAGGTCTGCCCTTCCGGCACCTTTATCGTTTCCGGAACGACTACCAGGCTCGGACGGGACGATTTCACATTGATGATCATCCCGCCCACGCCAGCCTTGGCAACCAGTCGAATGTTGAGCGTGTTTGTCCCGGCTCCAGCGGAGGAGCTGCCTGTGATACTCGTGACATAGGGAGCCCGAATCAGCGTCTGACCGTTTTTGGTCACACCCCCAAACTTGGCAGTGATCAGGACAACCACTGACGTCTGGGTTCCTTTGGTGACGATGTCATTGACGTACACCGTGGTTTGGCCAGCGGGGACAATCACAGAGGGTGGCGCAGGAACAATCGATGGTCGGTTGGTCTTCAGCGAAACCACCGCTCCGCCGGCAGGGGCTTTCCCGGTCAGTACTACCTTGATCTGGATTTTGCCGCCACCGATCACTGTCCCCGAGGCAGAGACCGATTTGAGCGTAGCGGCCGCTGTTGCCTGCTCGGGAACGATTCCGGAAAAGGAACTCAGCAACAGCGTGAGAGCAGCAAGTATGGAAATGATTCGTAAGCGCACGGTACCTTCCCCTTCGGCAACAGGAATCTCCTGCTGGTAAGAGTCAACGACATATTGGGTTTCTTGCATTGCATCGAATAATAGGCGAACGATGCACCTGGGTGTCGCTGCTATGTGGTTCCAAACGGATACGAAAGGGGGGGGCGAATGGGAACCGGCAGGAAGCGTTTACGGCAGAGCGGCAGATGGAGCGCGATCTGTTGCGACCAGGCGTCAAGGGGGTGCCTATAGCACCGCTGCCAACAACAACAGCCGGAGGATCGCTCCCCCGGCTGCTGCTCAGACGATTCGTGTTTTGAGCTGGTCCGCCGCGCTAACTCCCCGCAGCTGTGCAGTCGAGGTTCCAGTTGATGTTGCTCGAGTTCGAGGACACCATCTGAATGTCAAACGGACCTGAGTACGGCACAACCCATGTGTAGGTCGTGATGGACGATTGCGAGATGGACAACGCGTAGATGTCCAGGTTGAACGCCGATCCGCCAGCAGTGAACAGGACGGTCT
>JAPXRQ010000005.1:0-38040 GCA_033813515.1 Thermomicrobiales bacterium | reverse complement strand
CGTCGGTCCGGCCGCGATCGTCAATGCGCACCGTTTCATCTTCGATAGTCGGGATGAAGGCGCCGCCGAACGTCTGCGGATTCTGAACAAGGGATCAGGGGTCTGGCGCTGCCGGACGATCTTCAACTGCACCGATGCCTGCCCGCGCGATATCAAGATCACCAAGGCAATCGAAGAGGTCAAGCGGGCCCTCGTCTTCGACCGGGTCTAGTAACTGCCGGGGGATGTGGGCCAACTGCTATGCTTTCCGGCGTTGAGTAGCATCTGAATCGCGGAGCGCGTGCGTGTCTAATCCGTTTTCCTGGGACTATCTGAGCACCGTACCCGGTCAGAATGAGGTCTTCGGACCGCTGGCAATCATTTACCTGGCGATCTTCATTGTCGGGTTCATTTTTGCCCTCGTGATCTACAACAACCAGGGCAAGCAGCTCTTTTCCAACCCGGCAATGTACAACCTCTTCCGGCGATGGTCGGGGTGGGCGGCAACGGTGTTTGGCGCCGGGCTCTTCTTCTTCCTGATCCGTGCGCTGCAGATCAACCCGTTCACCTTCGCCATGCGCTTCTGGATGTGGGTGACACTCCTCGCGCTGGTCGTGATCTTCGTCTTCATGGTTCTGGACTACCGCAAGAACTACAAGCGCGAATTGTCCGAATGGGAGGCCCGCAAGAACCGCGAGGCCCATCTCAAGCCGTTGACCACGGTCGGCAACAAGAAGCAGGCCCAGGCCGCCATCGCCGCCAGCACCAGCGGCCGCCCAGTGAAACGCAAGCGCCGCGTTTAGCCGGCACTGACATGGTTGGTTGGGGGCTACCTGCGGTCGCCCGACGCCCTACAACGGACCGGGTCCTATGCACCGTCCCCGTTCGCGGCCAAACGCATTCGGAACCATTGACGCCGTACATAACGGGATTGACCGTGACCATTCGTACGTCATGTAGGGGCTACCTGCGGTCGCCCGAATCTTTCCGGCGGACCAGGTCCGATGCACCACAACCTCTCATGGCCGAACCCATTCGGAACCAAATGCTCCCCGCACGCCACCTGGTTGACTGTGACGATTCGGGCGAGCGCAGCTAGCCGCTACGGCATGTCCGCGCTCCGTCAATCACGCGCACAGAAAGGTTGAACTGGGCGCGCCCAACATCCAACCTTCAACACCAAACATTCAACTTGTAAGAGGGGTTGGCCGTGCACCCGATAGTCGAAACATGCCCCTGGCTTACGAGCGACCCGCTTACTCCGGTTTGGCAACCTCACCCACCCGACACTGCCTGCTTATGGCTGCTACCTTCCGGTCCTGACCCGTTCACAGGAGTCCCGCCGGGCGAGACCTCACCATCATCATTGCGCTGAAGCCGCAGTCCCAGAAACAACGAGCCTCAATCAGGGATTCTGCCCCGCTGTAGCGGATTGCGAGTACAGGGCACCGCTAACTCCCCGCCTAGCACGGCCAGGGATCAGTTTACCCGGTTTGGGCGTGAACGGACAGGCAATGCGGGACCAGAAGTCCCGGTTCGTGGACTAATCGCCCTCTTCGGGCGGAAGGGGATGATCGGCCGGCCATTCGATCGGACGCGGACCGGCATCGCCGAGCTCGGGCTGCTCGGAAAGACGGTTGACCACCTGCACGGTCAAATCGCACCGTACCTGCACCTGGCAGGAGAGCCTGGTCGTCTCGTGCCGGGTCTTGAGGCGGGCCAGTCTGGCCTCCTCGGCCGGCGTGATCGGCGATGGATCACCGGCGAGAATCTCGACCCGGCAGGTCGCGCAGCGGGCATTGCCACCGCAGCGATGGAGGATATCGATCCCGCCATCCTCGATCGCCAGGACCAGCCGACGCCCGTCCTCTGCCTCGACAACCGTGTTGAGACCAGCCAACGACACCTGATGCATGTGGTTGCCTCCCTAGGCGTGAAAACGGACATCGCCGCGAACGCGCAGCTGGTGGCGATCGGCGAATTCGGCGGCGTGCGGCCCCTGAAGCAGTAACTCGCCAACATGACCATGACGAAGCGAACCGGTCACAAACGGATACCGGATGCCCTTCTCGTCGAACTGCCGCTCGGTGTAGAAGATATCCTCGCTGATCCGCCCGAAGATGTCGTACGCCAGTTGATCGGCGCCCAGCAGGTCGGGAATGGGCTCATCGACCCAGACATTGAGCGTGATTTGATCGTCCTCGACATCGGCATCGCCAATCAGGTGGACACCGTCAAGGGCGCCGAGAACGTGCTCGGCCTCCATCGAGAAGCGCAGGTTGGCATCGGCATCGCGATTCCATTCCTCGCCATACCGTTCAATCATCAACTTGAGAAAGTCATCCACCATCGAATGGCTACCTCCTGACGGCCTGTCCGCCAACTCCTGCTCCTCATATACTAAACGGAGATGCGACGTAATTGGATACGTCGTGCATGGGCAATTGGAGTGGACCGTGCCGAACCTTATTGACGCCATTTTCCGCCGACAGCGCCAGGCCCCGCCTGTTCCTGTTTGCCCCGATCACAAGATCGAGATGCAGATGCGCGGAAAGATGGGTCGACCGGCCCGGTTCTCCGATACGACCGAAGAGCAGTACACGGTCATCTACTTCTGCCCGGTGCCAGAGTGCGATCACTCGGCCGAGGTCACACGCCGCAGGGTCCAGGTCGCGGTCCCGGGCGAGGCTCCGGTCCGCCCCGTTTACGTCCGGGATGGCGGTCGCTGAAACCCGGTCATCCCTGACGCCGGATGTTCTCGCCCTGGTAGATCCCTGAGTATCCGGTAGCGGCTGGCGACGCGATGGTCATGAAGACCAGTTGCATCACGCGCGCGTCTTTCTGAAGCCGAATCCCGCTCGGGTTGTAGACCACCAGCAGTGAGCTCGAACGCCCCTCGTATCCCGCGTCCCAAACCGCGGTGTGGATCGATGCACCGATCCTGGCCAAGGTTGAACGCGGTCGGCCAAGCGCCATCAGATTGAGCGGTAACGCGACGATTTCGTTGTAGATAATGTGATAGCAGCCGGGCGCCAGTTCGATCCAACCATCGGCATCGAACGTCAACTCGGTCAAATCCGGCAGCACGCGATCGGCATTGGATTGCCCCACTGCCCCCGGACCGTTGTGGCTGGAGATCGATGCCAGTGTCAGATCGAATCCGTTCGGTTGAACCTGATTCTCGAGATCGATGAAATCGCGCAGCAACGGCTTCTCTGCGGCAATCGCGGCCCGCAGGGAATCGGACGAAAGAACACTGCCGGCGATGGGATCGTCGGATGAGATGGTCACGTGCGGGTCTCCAATGGTGTGCAAGGTGATTGTTTCGACTGTCCGGCAATGCTACCCTACTTCGATATAGTCAATCACTGGCTATCCAGCGTCTGGAGTTCCCCGTGGTCACAAAACTTGCCGCTTCTCCCATCGTCGAGAGCAAGCCCATCACCCTGTTCAAACCAGGCGAGCAACGCGCGGTGGATGCCTATGGCCGCCAGATGACCTACCTGCGCATCTCGTTGACCGATCGCTGCAATTTCCGCTGCACCTACTGCATGCCGGCGATCGGAATGAAATTTCAGCCGCGCGAGGAAATGCTGACGGACGACGAACTGATCACTGTGGTTGGTGCGTTTGCCGATCTTGGCTTCACCAAGTTCCGCCTGACCGGTGGCGAACCGACGATCCGGCCACACCTGGTCGATATCGTCCGCGCGATCAAGCAGTTCCCTGCGGTCGAAGAAGTGACGATGACCACGAATGCGCTGCTGATGGGACGCATGGCCAACGATCTGGCCGCCGCGGGCATGGACCGAATCAATGTCTCGCTCGACACCCTCGATGCAGATCGTTTCAAGGAGATGACCCGCGGCGGTCGCTTCGATATGGTCTGGAACGGGATTCTGGCGGCCGAAGCGGCCGGGATGACCCCGATCAAGATCAACTCGGTCGTGGTGCGCGGACAGAACGAGCAGGATGTGGTCGAACTGGCGAAGTTGACACTCGAAAAGGACTGGCAGATGCGCTTCCTCGAGATCATGCCGATGGAAGGCGTCGGGATGGTCTATGACGAGGGTCTGGTGACCTCTGAAGAGACCCAGGCGCGACTGGAGTATGCATTTGGCCCGCTGGAGCACGTGGCCTCGCCTCCGGGCGATCCGGCCCGCGTCTGGAAGATTCCGGGCGCGAAGGGAACGATCGGTTTCATCTCGCCAATCTCGGAGCCCTTCTGCTCAACCTGCAACCGGGTGCGCCTCAGTGCTGACGGCAAGCTCCGCCTCTGCCTGCTGCGCGCCGATGAGATTGATCTGCGCGATATCGTCCGCAACGGCGGCTCACATCAGGATCTGGTTGCGAAGATCCGGGCTGGCGTCTGGCGGAAGCCATGGGGCCATGGCATAGCCGAGGGCGATTTCAACATCGGCCGCGGCATGAGCCAAATCGGCGGCTGATTGCAGGTAGCAAGACGTAAGTTGAAGGTCGCAAGTTCGATGGCCCGTTCCAGGTCGTCCCATTGACGCGCCCACCGTCAAAACTCGTTCTGCACCACCGCGTAGTGTGATGGCATTCTTGGCAGCCTTGGCAATCTTGAAGTTCTCTTTTGTCCCTTTGTGCCTGTTAAAGAGATAGTTAAATTACTCTTGCATCGGGAAAAAGGGCCGCACTTCTGACCATTGCACCGGACAAGTTGGCCAAGTCTGCCAAGACTGCCACCATTGACACGACCCTTATCCCTGACACCCTTGTCGAGTTGGTCGGCACGCGTCTGATTCAGGTCCCGCTCCCAATTTCCCTCGAAATTTTGACCTTCAATATCCAACATTCAACTCTCTACGGAATCTCCTGCGCAATGACCATGACAACTTCGCCTTGCGTAGTCGCGGCCTTGAACTTGCGGGCCAGCACATACCCATCCTGATCGGCGCACAGCGTCTCGCCCGGCTCATCCCAACGATCAAAGTTGTGGATGCGCGTCACCGGTTCGCCCTTGCGCACGAACTCACCCACATACTTCAGCGGCTCGGTGATTCCACTGATCGGCGCCGTAATCCAGTTGTCGATGTTCACTGCCGAAACCAGTCGCTGCGGACCATACGCAGGCAGTGTCAGATCCTCTACCGGCTCGTCGATCAATCCGTGGTGGCGCATGACGTTCAGCGTGCCCTCGTATGCCCAGCGCACGCCATCGCGATCGGTTGAGGCACCGTAACCGAGCTCGCTGCCGATCGTGATCTTGCCCATCTTTTCGGCTTCTTCGGTGAGCAAACCAGTGCCCATATCGCTGGTGTAGATCATGGTGAAGGGCGTCCCAAAGAGCATCGCGGTCTCGCGAAACTGCTGGAACAGTTCGGGATCGTGCACCTGATGGAATGACATCGTCCGGAAAACCTCCATCGGCGCGCCAGCGGAATGGATATCGATCACGATGTCCGCCCGCTCCAGAATCTGCGTCGTCATGAAATAGGCCATCCGGCTGCTGATTGTGCCCTGCGGATCGCCCGGAAACGCACGATTCATATTGACGCCATCCAGCGGAGATTGGCGCTGGGCCACCTGAAAGGCCGGGACATTGAAGACCGGAACGATGATCAACCGGCCAGCCGCGAGCCGATTGATATCGAACTCGTTGATCAGGTTCTTGTAGGCAACCGGCCCCTCGTATTCATCGCCGTGCGTAGACCCGATCGCAACGACCGTTTTGCCCGGTTTGGGTCCGACGGCGACATAGAGCGGCATGCGCACGCGGCCCCACGTGCCATCCATCGTGAACGGGACCGAGTATTTGCGGACACCGGGCGTATCCCAATCGATCAGATGCGGCGGAGTGATATCAAGGATCACGTGCAGGTCTCCTGTCAGGGCAAGACATATCGATGCGTGATCTTCGCACGGAGAAGCGCCCGCGGGTAGGTGTGTTAGCGAGGCAGATGCAGTGCGGGGTTCCATACCCCGCCAGTCTCTGGTGCAGGGCGTCTGGAGGTCGATCATGGACTTCGCTGCGGCCGGTGCTAAAGGACCGGCCTACTCGAAAAAAGTCTGCTAAAGAGACTGAAAGAAACGAATCGCCATCGGGAATGGCCCTGCTCCAGTGCCTTTAGTGCACTTTTGTCATTCAGCCTGGACCTTTAGCTCCAGGCGGACTGGATGCCGATTCCTGGGAGCCGAAATGCTCCGTTCCGCAGGAGCCGACATCATGACACCCCATATGTAGTGCGGGGGCTCCATACCCCGCCAGTCTCTGGTGCATGGCAGCCGGTGCCAAAGGACCGGCCTGTGCCAGAAAAGTCCGCTAAAGGGACTCGGGAATGGGTTCCGATGGTTCGGACGACACTTTTAGTGCCTTCAGTGCACTTTCGTCACTCAGCCTGGACCTTTAGCTCCAGGCGCCTCAACAGCCGATTTGCGGATACAGAGGCTCGCTCCGAGCATTTGCCGGATCAGACGGTGCCAGTGTCAGATCAGACCGGGCAATCACATCTGACGGACTGTCGCCCCTGAGGCTATGGAGCAGGGGATGAGCATCTCGCTGGATTGATGTCCATGCGGTTCGTAGAACACGGTCGACAGGTGTTCGGAAAGGTCCGCAAAACCGTCCGCGTCGATCAGCAGGAGCGCGGCGCCGCCTTCCCCGCCACCCATAATCCGCGCACCGCGAACGGCCGGATGTGCCAATGCGGCCGCCGTCAGTTCGTCGACGACGGGATGACCGATCCCGTAGTCGTCGGCCGAGGATCGCCCACCAATCGTCATAATGGCTCCAAACGCCGTCCAGTCTCGCTGCTCAACCGCCGCCGCCGCATCCTGGACCCGTGACGTCTCCGTGATGATGTGCTTCACCCGGCTCTGCAGATCCGGCCGATCTGCCAGCAGCGCCAGAACTTTCGGAAGATCCGCTTCCGGGATGGCAGCCAGCGATGTCAGCTCGCCGCTGTGGCGATCCCGAAGCAAGGCCAACGCCTCACCAGACTCGCGCACCCGTGTTGGATAGACAGACGTCGCCAACGAGCGCACAACACCTGAATTGGCGACAACGAAGAGGGAGCCAGCGAGATCGGCTGCGATCTGGATCGACTCCGTTGTCGCGCCGTCAAATCGAATGATCTGTCCATGAACTGAGGCCGACTGATCCATCGTCCCGCAAGGTGAGCCGGTCCGGTTCTCGCCCTCCTGAGCGATGAGCACGAGATCCCGCGCTCCGAGTTGATCCGCCGACAGCAGACCGGTGAGCGCAACACAGAGCGCGGCCGAACTGCTGATGCCAACCCCGAACGGAAGATTCCCGGCTGCTACCAGATCGATGCCGGTCCGGATCGGCATACCCCGGCCAAGCATTGCAGCCACAACACCGCGCAGGAAATCGGCCGGACTGCCCGCCCCCGTTTCGATACGCCAGTCGAGGAGATCGTGCGGATCAACGACGTGCACCGTTTCTGGATCGATGTCGGGGAACACCGCCCGAATTTCGTTCGACCCGGTGACTGCCGCCTGGATGATGATCTGCTTGTCGATCGCCGCAGCCAGCACCGGTCCGCCGTTGTAATCGAGATGACCACCGATCAATTCGATCCGGCCTGGAGCAGACGACTCAATAGAAGGCGCCCACTCGTCGCCATACGCCGACCGGCCAGTCGCAGCGATGCGTTCGCGAATGCGGTCCTGCGCGCTCATCGGCGGATCTGCACGACCTTGTAGGCCTCGGCGAATTCGAACGGTTCGTTTGCGGCCAACTCGCGCGCGCGATCCCGGACACGATCCCAGACCTCATCGCGATCGCCGACCTGGGAAAAGTGCGCCCGCAGCGCATCGATCTTCGTCTCCATCGTGCTGGAGATATCGACGATCAGATCCGGGTGCTCCGCATTGAAATACCAGACCTCGCCCGTCTTGTGCGGTTCCAGACCCTGGGCAGTCTGCTCCGGAAATGCATGCGGATCTCGAGCCGAGGGATAGGCGGCATCGTGGGCGGCAAACCCGACCGCCCGATGATCGGGATGGAATGCATATGGCCGGAATGGATCGTGCGTGATGATGACATCTGGCTTGTGCCGCCGGACCGATGCGACCACCGCTCCGCGCAGTTTGAGATCGGGCATCAGTTCGCCATCGGTCTGATGCAGGAAATCAACCTCCGTCACCCCAAGCCGCCTCGCTGCTTCGATCTCCTCGGCCTCGCGGGTGGTGATCATCTGCCCTGTCGGGGTCATGAAATCGGCTGTCCCCTTGTCGCCGGATGTGACCTGCGCGATAACGACATGTTTGCCAAGCGCAGTCAACACGGCGATCGTGCCGGCCGACGAAAACTCGGCATCATCCGGATGCGCGACAACAACAAGGTAGCGGTCGTACTGGTGCCAGTCTTCTCCGATGGGCATGGGGTCTAGGGTTCTCCGTTTGTGAGATAGGCATTGGCGCGCTGCAAGGTATCCCGGAGGACATCCCACGGTTCGCCGACTTCTGATGCGTAACGATACCGAATCTCGAGCGTCAGGCACCCCTGCCAATGCGACGAGGTGTGAAACGCGGCCAGGGCCGTCCGCCAGTCGATCGCGCCCGTATCCAGTGGCGCGTGCAGCGTGTGATCGGGGCGGCTGTCATGCAAATGAATGTGCCGGATTCTCCCCAATACCTCGTGCGGCACGTCCAGCGAGCGCGTCGCCAGCCATTGATTGGCAACATCCCAACATATGCCAAATGGCTCCTGGAGCTCCTCTGCCAGCGATAGGAGTGAACGATCCCATCTGTGGTCGTCCGCGTTCATCGGCACGCGCGATTCGAGGCAGATTTGCGCGTCGCTCTCGAGATGCCTGCGGAATACATCGAGTCTTCTGAACGTCAGCGCAGGATCGTCGGAGATACCATGCACAATCACCGCAGGTGGCGCACTCTGACCGGCCGCAACGAGATCGACCATCACAGCCATGCCCAACAGGTGATCGACCGCAATGCCCTCCAGGCGAAATCGGGGCGGGAGCGGCCAATGGATATTGACCGTCAGATCACGGGCCTGCGCCGCTGCCACATATTCGGGCCATTGCTGGATATCAAGATGAACCCGGCGCTCTTCTTCCGTCCCAACCTCGGGCAGCGCCACAAACTCGATTGCGGTCGCACCACAGGACGTGATCAGATCGAGGTAATCGCCGAACCGGGCCAGATCGAGATCAAACCAGCGCGGCGCGGCGGCCGGTCCGAATCGGATCTCGCCCGGCATCACGCGAGGATCAACCCCGCCAGCGATGCCTGCGTGACCGTCTGCTGATCTCCGGACGCAAGGTTCTTGAGCGTGGCCGTGCCTGCCGCGACCTCGTCCGCACCAAGCACGATCGCCCAGGGGATACCACGGCGATCCGCGTACTTCAGCTGATCGCCAAGACTCCGTTTGGACAGAAGCGAGAGATCGACATTGACGCCCTGACCGCGCAGATGCGTTGCCAGCGCAGCCGCATCAGCGAACACATCGTCCCGATAAGCAATCAGCACATCGCAAACTGTGGCCGGCGTATCGATCAGGTGAAATTCCTCTGCCACCTCCAGGATGCGCTCAAGCCCAATTGAGATCCCCATCGCCGGTATCTCGCGGCCGGCAAACATGCCGACCAATCCGTCGTAGCGTCCGCCACCGGAAACCGAGCCGACTTTCGGTTGTTCCACCGCGGCTTCGTAGACGACACCGGTGTAGTAATCGAGACCGCGGGCGAGCGACAGATCGAGTTTGAACGCCGATGTGTCGGATGCCAGTGCGTTGAGCAGGTCGAAGACATCGGTCAAGTTATCCAGGGCCTCTATGGCCGCCTCATCGCCTTCCGCCTGATTGCGCAGAGATCGCAACAGATCACCCGGTGCACCTTGCTGACTGATCAAGTCGAGCAAACGCTGCGCTGCGTCGTCGGCGACTCCGGCATCGGCCAGTTCCGTCATAACACCGTTTGCGCCGATCTTGTCGAGCTTGTCGATCGCCCGGTAGACCATCGGCGCCTGCTCCGGCGCGACACCCGCCATGTTGGCCAGGCCCTCCAGGAGGCGTCGGTGGCTGATCTTGATGATGTAGTTGGGCAGGTGCGCCGCCTCGAGTATCTCGGCGACCATCACCAGTGCCTCGGCATCTGCCTGTGGCGAAGCTGCCCCGACGATATCGGCATCGCACTGGTAGAACTCGCGGAAGCGACCGCGCTGCGCCTTTTCCGCCCGCCAGACCGGCGCAATGTGATACCGCTTGAATGGCATCGGCAAATCGTTCTGGTGATTGGCAACAAAGCGCGCCAATGGCACGGTCAGGTCATACCGCATTCCCACTGCGCGATCGCCGTGATCGAGAAAGTGGTACATCAGCTTCTCGTTTTCGCCAGCTTTCCCTGTCAGTACCTCGAGATGTTCGAGCACAGGGGTATCGATCGGCTCGAATCCGTGCGCCTCAAAGATGGAGCGGAAGCGGTCGATCAGGGTGCGGCGCAGGATCATCTGGGCGGGCAAATGATCGCGGAAGCCAGACAACACCTGTGCCTTGACTCGCTTGCCGCTGCCCTCGCCTGCCATGTTTATTCCTGCTCTTGCTGAGATCGCCTGTCTCCGACACCCGAAGCACCGACAAGTTTACGGCCTGCCGGAGACTATCCGGTTTCGATGGCGTTCTCGATGTGGGTGCGGCGAACGACTTTGCCTGTGTGATCGAGTGTGATCGCAACCAGATCGATTCGCCAGACCGGTTCCGCCTCAGGGAAATGCTCGGCCATGAACCAGGTGGATGTCTCCAGCAGTTTCGCCGCCTTGGAAGGTGTGACGGCCTCCTCGGCGGTCCCTCTCGACGATCCTGTCCGCACCTTCACCTCGACGCAGACCATCATCTCGCCCTGCTGCATGACCAGATCCAGCTCGCCTGCGGCGCATCGCCAGTTCGACGCAACCCAGGTCATACCGGCGGCTTCGAGCATTGCCCGGGCATGCCGTTCCCCGATATCTCCCAGTTGTCGACGGGGCGTGCTCACAACACCTCGGGCATTACGCCCCGGAATGTGCGCCGGTGAAGATCACATGGTCCGTGGGTGCGCAATGCCAGCAGATGGTCGGCTGTGCCGTAGCCGACGTGGCGATCGAATCCGTACATCGCGTGCGTCTCGTGGGCGGAGTGCATGATCAGATCGCGCTCCGTCTTGGCCAGAATCGATGCTGCCGCGATCGAGGTCGAAATCGCATCGCCATCGATCAGACCGGCCTGCGGATGCTCGCAATCACAGGTGAACGCATCAAGCAGGACGAAATCCGGCACAGCGGACAATCCGGCAATGGCCAGTTCCATCGCCAACCGATTGGACGGACCGATCCCCATCACATCGATTTCGGTCGCCGGCACGATCCCGATCGCCCAACAGACGGCCTTCTCGCGGATGCAGACAGCGAGCTCGGTTCGTCGCATGTGGCTGAGAACCTTCGAATCATCGATGCCACAGAGTCGGCCACTCAACCGTGTACCGGAGCGGAAAACAACGGCCGCCGCCACGACTGGCCCGGCCAGCGCTCCGCGACCAGCCTCGTCAACCCCGGCTACAAACTCGTAGCCGTCGCGCCAGCACTGTCGTTCCCAGGAGAAATCGGGCACAGGTCGGACCTCGTCGGACAAGAAAAAAGCGCGACGCTTGTGGCATCGCGCTCATTATCAATGTTGGGGAGGGAGGGAGCTTAGGCCTTCTCTTCCTCGGTCGCCTCTTCAGCAGCCTCGGCAACCTCGGTGGTCTCATCGACGGCCTCGGCAACCACGTCCTCATCCTCGGCGGCGATTGCAGTTTCCTCGACCTGATCCGTGAGGATCTCGGTCTCGATCACATCGTCAACCACCGGGGCGGCAGCCGTGATGATCTGCGGCCGTCTGCGCTCCTTGATGCGGGCAGCGCGCCCGGTCAGGCCACGGAGGTAGTACAGCTTGGCGCGGCGCACGCGGCCATGGCGGACGACATCGATCTTGTCGATGCGCGGGGAGTGGATCAGGAAGGTCCGCTCCACACCGATGCCATGGGAGGCAATCCGGCGGACGGTGAAGTTCTCATTGATGCCACCAGCACGGCGGCGAATCACAACACCCTCGAAGACCTGGATGCGCTCGCGCGTACCCTCGACGACGCGAGCGTGCACACGAACGGTATCGCCCGGTCCGAAATACGGAATGTTGTCCTTGAATTGCTCGGATTCAATCGAGCGGATAAGTTGGGCGACCATAATCGTCGTGTGCCTTTGCAAGTTCAAATTACACGGAAGCGGCCCGCAACCTGGCGAGCCGACAAAAGATTGTAGCACATCAGTCGGCAGTTGCCGGTCGTCGGTTGTCAGTTATGCCGGGGTGACGACGCCCTGCAGAACTTCGGCGGCGACTTCGTAGCGGCCGAATGATGGCATCAGATAGACACCCTGGACGAGTGGTTTCAGCTGGAACAGCAACTCGCGCGCCATCTCTACCCCCTCGGCCCTGCCGTTCGGTCCGGCTTCACGCATACGTGCCCTCGCCTCATCCGTCAGCGTGATTCCCGGCACCTCGTTGTGCAGGAATTCCGCATGCCGGGTGCTTTGCAGCGGAAGGATTCCAATCATGACCGGCACAGGAATCGGATCGCGGTAGATCTCCAGGAACCGCGTCCAGACCTCAACATCGTAGATTGGCTGGGTCATGACGAAATCGGCGCCAGCCTCGATCTTGGCGTGCAGCCGTTCGGATTCTAGTTCCAGATCGTCGCGGGTCGGATCAACCGCGCACGCGATCGTGAAACTGGCATTGCGGCCAAGTGGCGCCCCCGACCAGTCGGCACCCTCGTTCATCTTGCGCAGGACCTTGATCAGACCAATCGAATCAATGTCATAGACCGCCGACGAATCGGGGAAATCGCCCAGGCTGGGTGGATCGCCAGTCAGTGCGAGGATGTTCCGCACCCCTGCGGCATGTGCCCCAAGCAGTTCGCTCTGAATCGCCATCAGGGATCGGTCGCGGGTCGTGAAGTGAACGATCGTCTCGACCCCCACTTCCTGCTGGATCAGGTGCGAAACCATCAACGCGCTCATCCGTACCCGCGCCATTGGCGAATCGGCAACATTGATCGCGGTCACCCCGGCTTCCTTGAGCAGCCGGGCGCCATCGAGTGCCTTCTGCGGATTGACGCCCTTGGGTGGGTCAATCTCGACGCAGACAACGAACTCGTTGCCGAGTTTCTTGCTCAGTTCGGTCGGCTGGTACTCATCGTCGGCGGCGAAGTCGAAGGTGACTGGTGTCAGATAGTTGGTGCCCTTGTATCCGTTCGCCGTTGTGCGCTGGTCAAGGTGCAATCGCATCTGATGAATGTGATCGGGCGTCGTGCCGCAGCAGCCACCGACGATCCGCGCGCCGAATCCTGCCGCCTCATTGGCGAACCGCCCGAGGTAATCAGGTGCGCTGGAAAAGATGAAGCGGCCATTGCGATGCTCTGGCCATCCCGCATTGGGCATCGTCGAAACCGGAGTCGCCGGTCGATCAGATTGGCGGACGCTGGCGGTAATCGACTCGACGATCCCAAGCATGTGATTCGGGCCGACCGAACAGTTGGCGCCAATCACGTCCACCCCACGTGCGATCAGGGCGCTGACCACCTCGGAAATGGTGTTGCCACCGGTTGTAGTGCCGTCTTCGAGAAAGGCAAGGCTGGCGATGATCGGCAGGTCGGACTCGGCCCGTACGGCATCGATCGCCGCGTTCATCACGGCGAGGTCGGAAATCGTCTCGATGCAGATAGCGTCGACGCCGCCCTCCAGCAGTGCGGCAATCTGCTCGGCAAAAGCCGGACCGATCTGGGCAAGTTCGTCGGCATCGATCAGATCGGACGCGAGATGGGTGGGCCCAACCGAGCCAACAACAAAGACCTCGCGACCAACAACCTCGCGCGCTTCACGAGCAAGTTTGACGGCGCGCATGTTGATCTGGCGGACATGGTCCTCCAATCCGAACTCGGCCAGTTTGAACCGGTTCGCACCCCACGTGTTTGTCTCGATAATGTCCGAGCCTGCATTCACGTACGAGCGATGGATCGAGCCGATCAACTCAGGATTGGTCAGGTTCAGTTGGTCGAAACACGTGCCAACCGGGACGCCGGCATCGTGGATCAGGGTGCCCATGGCGCCATCTGCAAGCAGAACCTGCGACGACAGGCGATCAAGAAATGGATGTGTCAAGGAAGTGGCTCCTGGCGAAAACCCGGCTGGTGTCTCTTACCAGATGGCGATGGGGATCGCCGGAAAGATGCAATTCGCCCAAATATACAACCGAGCGCAAGATCGCCCGGTGGGAGATGATCACGCTTTCCTGTTTAATTGCACGTTATTGAGCGATTCGCTGTTGTACGAAGGTGAGAACGAAGGTTGAGTGCGCGATCGGTTTCCCTGCTGCCGGGTCCAGTCATGGCCATTGGCGGGGCGGAGGACAAGTTTCGGGACCGCACGATTCTTTCAACCTTCCTGACACTTGGCGGCGGATCGAACGGGCATATCGTCATTGTTCCGACGGCGTCATCGATTGAGACATCCGGCGAGCGATACAAGGCGATCTTTCTCGAAATGGGCGCCCGCTCCGCCGATATCGTTTACATCCACGATCGCGAGCATGCGAACGATCCCGACATCGCGGCGCTTTTTGCCGAGGCAGATGGCGTCTTCATGACCGGCGGCAACCAGCTGCGCCTCTCAACCCGCATCGGTGGCACGCTGGCCGAGGAAGCGATCCGCGCGCGCTGGTCCAAGGGAGCGGTCGTGGCCGGGACAAGTGCCGGCGCCTCAATCCTGAGCTCCCACATGGTCGCATTCGGCACCTCCGGACCATCGCCCCGGCAGCGCATGGCATCGATGGTGGCCGGCTTCGGGCTGGTCGAGCAGGCGATTATCGATCAGCACTTCCGCCAGCGCGATCGCACCGGTCGGCTCCTGTCGCTCATCTCGGGCAGTCCCCAGTTACTGGGCATCGGGATCGACGAGGACACCGCTGCCGTCTTCGGGGCGTGCGGAACTATCGACGTGATTGGGCGGCACTCAGTTACGATTATTGACGGATCGCAAATGTTCACGGACTTTCCGGAGATCAAGGGGCACGGTGGTATCACCACCAGCGGAGCAGTCATCCATACCCTGATCGCCGGCCGACGATTTGATCGCACCAGTAGACGCTTGTTGAAACTCTGATCCGTTTGCACACACGAGGCGGAAACCGATGATTGACGTTCGCAAGACTACCGTTTACCGCGGACCAAACATCTGGGCCCGCATGCCGGTCATCCAGATGATCACCGACATCGGTGAACTCGAGGACCGCCCAACAAACAAGATCCCCGGCTTCTACGAGCGGCTGACCGAGTTGATGCCATCGCTGTACGACCACGGCTGTTCGCTGGGTCGCCCGGGCGGTTTCCTGCAGCGCATGCGGGAAGGCACGTGGATGGGTCACGTGCTCGAACACGTTGCCCTCGAACTGCAAAACCTCTCAGGTGCCGAGGTATCGCGCGGCAAAACCCGGTCAACCGGCGAGCGTGGCGTCTACTCGGTCGTTTTCGAGCACCAGCAGGAGGATGTCGGCATCGCGGCCGGCAAACTCGGCGTGCGTCTGCTCAATCACCTGATCTACGATGCCGAGCCGGAGTTCGACTTCCAGAAGGAGGTCGAAGAGCATGTCATCAAGACGGCCGAGCGGCTGATGTACGGCCCTTCCACCGGCGCGATCGTCACCGAGGCCGAACGCCGAACCATCCCGGTGCTCCGCCTTGATCCGAAGCGCTCCCTCGTCCAGCTCGGTCACGGGGTGCACCAGAAGCGCATCTGGGCGACCGTCACCTCTGCCACCAGCAATATCTCGGTCGATATCGCCGTCAATAAGGAACTGACCAATCGCCTGTTGCAGGAAGTCGGTATCCCCGTTCCTCGCAGTCAGGTCGTACGCAATGTCGAGGACGCCGTCCGCGCCGCAAATCGCATCGGCTACCCGGTGGTGATCAAGCCGCTCGATGGCAACCATGGCCGCGGCGTCTGCATCAACCTGACCTCGGACGATGAGATCGTCGAGTTCTTCCCCGTCGCCCTGGATGAAAGTCGGGCCGGGATCGTCCAGGTCGAGAGTTTCATCACCGGCAAGGACTATCGGATCCTGGTCGTCAACAACCAGGTCGTGGCGGTTGCCGAACGCGTTCCCGCCCATGTCGTTGGCGATGGCGAGCATACGGTCCAGGAGTTGATCGATATCACCAACTCCGATCCCCGCCGCGGCGTCGGACACGAGAAGATCCTGACCCGTATCTCCGTCGATACCCAGGCGGTCGAAACACTTGAGCGCCAGGGCATTGGCCTGCTCGATGTGCCCGAGAACGGTCAGATGGTCATGCTCAAGCAGACCGGCAATATGAGCACCGGCGGCACCTCAATCGACCGGACCGACGACATCCATCCTGACAATGTCCAGATCGCGCGCCAGGCCGCAATGGTGGTCGGTCTCGACATCGCTGGCATCGACTTCATCGCGCCTGATATTTCAGAGTCGGTTCGCGGCGGTGGTGGAGCAATCGTCGAAGTCAATGCCGGACCTGGCTTCCGTATGCACACCAATCCGACCGAGGGCCATCCGCGCCACGTGGGCCGGGCAGTGATGGACATGCTCTTCCCGCCCGGTTCGCAATCCCGCGTGCCGATCGTCGCTGTGACCGGAACCAATGGCAAAACCACGACCGTCCGCATGATTTCGCACATCATGAAGACCGCCGGCCGTCGCGTCGGTATGACCACCACCGACGGTATCTACATCGATGGCACCCAGATCCTGGCCGGCGACATGTCCGGGCCAACCAGCGCCCAGATGGTGCTGAAGAACCCGACCGTTGACTACGCGGTGCTCGAGACCGCCCGCGGCGGCATCCTGCGCTCCGGACTGGGATTCGATCGCTGCGATATCGCGGTAGTGACCAATATCGCCGCTGATCACCTCGGTCTGGGCGGGATCGAGACGCTGGACGATCTGGCTCGCGTCAAGTCCGTTGTCCCGCAGTCGGTCTTCCGCGACGGCACATCGGTGCTTAATGGCGACAACGAGTGGTGCGTCGATATGGCGCGGACTGCACGTGGCGAAATCATCTTCTTCTGCCTGAACGAAGAGAGCCCTGCCCTCCGCGAGCATCTTCGCCAACGCGGCCGGGCAGTTGTTCTCCGGCAGACGCGCCATGGCGAAATGATCACCATCATCGAGCACCGCCGAGAGACCAGCCTGATTCTTGTCAGCGAGATCCCGGCCACTTTCGGCGGTCGGCTGCGCGTGAACATCGCGAACGCCATGGCGGCAGCAGCGGCCGGCATTGGCGCCGATGTCCAACTCGAATACATCCGCCAGGCCCTGCGCAGCTTCAACTCATCGTTCTATCAGACACCGGGGCGGTTCAACTTCCTCGATGTCGATGGCCGACACGTCGTCATGGACTACTGCCACAACGTTGCCGGTCTCGAATCAATGGCCGATTTCGTTGGCCGGCTCGGGGCGCCACGGTCAATCGGCATGATCAGCATGCCCGGCGATCGCAAGGATTCCGATATCCGGGCGTTTGGTGAACTGGCCGCGAAGACCTTCGACGAATTGGTCATCCGCGAGGACACCAATCGCCGCGGTCGCAAGGATGGCGAGATCGCCGAGTTGCTCCGCCAGAGTGCCCTCGGTGTGGGAATGGCGGACGAGAGCATCCATATCCAGCTCGAGGAGATGGATGCGGTTCGCGCCGCCATTGATCATTCGCAGCGGGACGACCTTGTCGTGCTCCTGGTCGACAAACCGGCCATGATCTGGCAGGAACTCGAGAAACGCGCCTCCCTCCGCGGCCAACTACTGTAGAGGATCAACGCGGCGCACGAGAATATGAAGTGCCTCCCTTGTAGCGCCGCATTGCAATGCGGCTAATACTCTCCGGGTGCGTGGTTCTCTGGGTTGAACACATCTGCCGCCCACCGTTCAGGGTTCGCCCAGACGTATTCGAAAACGCGGTCATATTCTCCCTGCGTCCGGACAACATGATCATGAAACCGCTCTTGCCAAACCTGTAGATCCGGCCGATCCAGGAGTGTTCGAACTCGCCTGGTGACCGCGCCCTTGTATCCGCCCGCAATTGACGAGACAGAGTGAGCCTTTCGATCCAGGTTCCTGGCAGCGTGATTCTCTCGAGAATCCTGATTTTGTCGCGCCCCATCTTGTAGCGCCGCATTGCAATGCGGCTGACGCTCATCAACCAACGCCTCAGGATCCAGAGCGAACAACGCATGGACGTGGTTCGGCATAACCACAAACGCCAGCGGAATCAGTTCGTTCCGCATATCAATCGTTTCGATCCAAGCCTCAGCGGCGATGTTTCCGCAAGGTGACAGGATCATCTCGTTGCCAACGATCTCGCCGAAGAGATGGTCACGATCATGCGTACAGATCGTGATGAAGTACGTGGCCGCGCTCGAATAGTCGAATCCCCGCAAGCGGTGGTATTTGCGGATGTGCTTGCCGTTTGTCATGCTGTCCTTGGCCGGAGAAACGCGCGATGGGTGGGGTTTTGCCGCATTGCAATGCGGCGCTACAAGGCCGGTGTTACAGGGCCGGCGCTACAAGGTCGAGGTTACATGGCCGGTGCTACAAGGATTCTGCGGTTCGGGCCAGATGGGCGCGGATCTCTTCGACGTGCTCCTGGGCCATGATGACGATGCAATCTCCAGGTTTGGCGATTGCCAATGCATCGAGCGTCGCCGTCACCTCGGATTCGGATTCCCGGTAATCCCGCACCTCTCCGGCCTCTGCGCCCGACCGGTACCGCTCCATGATGCTCTCGAGCGACCGGCCCCGCAGATAATGCGACGTTCCCTTGGCAATCACGATGTCTGACTGTTCCGCGGCAACCTTGCCGATCGCGAAGAGCGAATCGTCCGTGCGATCGCCGGCCGTGCCGATGATCGAGATCAACCGCCCACCATCGGCCAGATCTGACCGGGCGAACTCGATCAACTGGGCCAAACCCGCCTCGTTATGGGCAAAGTCGAGGATGACCGTCGTGCCATTGATGTCATAGATATTGAGCCGTCCCGGATTGTGCTCGGCGTCGTTGGTGAACGAAGCCAGACCGGCCGTGATCTGATCCCAGGCAATCCCGGCCGCCAGGCACGCGCCAATTGCCGCCATGGCGTTCTCGATCATGTGCCCGGCGCGCCCACCATATGCGATGGGGATTTCCCCAATCGGCGCCCGCTGGAGCACAGTGGATCCGCGCTGAACCGTGATCGTCTGGTCGGCGTAGGAAATCACCATCTCGCCGCTCGCCACCAGCGCAGCAACGATCTCGCTCGTTGGCTTGCGCGTGAAATACGTCTTCTTCGTCGGGATATCGAACACCGCCGCCAGGACCACCGGATCGTCGGCATTAACAACCACCGTCCCGGTCGGCCTGGTCGCGCGGCAGACGACGGATTTCACCTCAGCCAGTACCTCAACCGTGCGCACACCCTGCAGATCAAGATGATCCGGCGAGATATTCGTGAAAACCGATACGTCGTTGCTCTGGTATCCGAGCCCGCGCAACAGAATCCCGCCTCTGGCCGTCTCAAGCACAGCAAACGCGACCGATTCGTCCTGCAGGATCCTCCGCGCACCGGATGGACCCGAGTAGTCGCCGGCTTCGATCTCTTCGCCGTCGATGTAAATGCCGCTCGAAGAGTTCCAGCCAGTGCAGAACCCGGCCGTCCGGGCAATGTGGGCAATCAATCGCGTCGTTGTCGTCTTGCCATTGGTGCCGGTGACCCCAATCGCAATCGCGTGCCGATCCTCGTCGCGGACCATGCTGGGCGCATCATCCCTGCCCCAGGTGAGGTCCGTTTCGATCGGATCGAGATCTGTCGGCGGTTGCCCGGTCAGCACGGCGAAGAGACGTTTGGCCAATGCAATGGCAAAGGTCCGGTGCTCCCACGACCACGCGATGGCGAGATGCCCCTCGTCTTCCAGTGGGCGGATCGTCACCCGGGGCGACTCGAATCCGGCGGTAGCGTATTGAGCGGCCAGCCAGGCAGTAGCCGCGTCTGTGAGATCGTCACTGCCAGGTGCGATTCTGTTTGCCAGCACGGCCTGCGTTTCGGTCGAGTCGCAGATGACCTCCAACTTGATCGCCGGTTCGCCCAGGAAGAGATTCGGTCCATCCAGATCGCGGATTTCGGCCAGTTGCATGAAAACTCTTCACCCGGGTGCGATCGAATTGCGTGACTTGGCGGATTGTACCGCCTCGCTATTTCGCCGCTGTCGAAAGCAGCACCGCAATTGTGTTGTAGAGCGTGTGCGCAATGATCGCGTGCGTCGTCCCATACCGCTTGGCCAGCAAACCAAACGCGCAGCCCAGGCCAAACGTGCCCAGCGTGACAAAGGAGAAGCCGTACTGGTTGTGCAGCAGCGCGAAGAGCAATGCGGTCGGGATAATCCCGTAGCGCGGCTGGATAGCGCCCCGGAAGAGCAGTTCCTCACCGATCCCAGCCGAGAGTCCAATCAGCGGCGCAGCGATCCACGAGGGCGCCGTTCCGGTCAGGATGTCGATCGAGTTGTCGATCTCCTCCTTGTAGGTCGCGTTGGTCGCCTGGGTCAGGACATTGGCCACGATTCCGATCACAAAGCCGGCGCAGACCGTGATCACGGCCCATTTCATGCCTTCCGCGGTCACCTTCACCAGGCCGAGCCGCGCTTCAACCTCCGGCCAGGTGCGATCGATCTTGTAGCCGACGCAGATCAGGGCCATGCCCACGAAGAAGAGCGCCTGCAGGATGATCGCCGCCGTGCTGAACCCCTCAACCGAGCCGGGTTCGGGAGCATCGATGAGTTGCGCGCCCAGAAATCCAAGTCCACCCAGGAAGACTCCGCTGCCCAGAATGTGGACCGGATCCTTCGGATCGAACCCACACACCCGCGCCGCCAATAAACGCAGCGGGTGGATGGTCGGGATCAGCAAGCCGAATCCGGTCGCAAGCAGAGTTGGGCCCATGCCACTGAAGCCATTGCGCGTTGTGACTGCCAACCCGGCGATGAACAACAGGAAGCCCGGCGCGCCGAGCATGAGATAGAGCCCGACCATCGCCGAGCGATCGCGTTCTGCTTCGTGTGCCCACCAGACGAGGAAAAAGGTAAAGCCCAGAACGAAGACGAAGACTATCGGGAGAATAAGGAAGTCGATGTCGGAGTCCTGTTCGCGAGGGCGGGTCGCCGTCAATAGCGCGCGAATTATAGATGGCCGGGGCGGTTTCGCCCGAATCGGAGCAGGGCACGACTGCTAGACTTCTTCAGCGATCAACACACCGCATCGGGGAAGAAAACACGTGGCGGACAGGCCAAACGCAAACGCACAGAATCGGCGAGGTGGCCTCGGTCGCGGTCTGGCCACATTGATCCCGGCGACCCCGGAAACCTCAGGCGGCGCAACGTCCACCGTCCCCGTCGAAGCAATCCGGCCCAATCCCTACCAACCACGAACCGAATGGAACCAGGAGAAGCTCGCCGAACTGGCCGAGTCGATCCGCGTTCACGGCCTGATTCAGCCCCTGATCGTCTCAATCGGACGCCATGCCAACACCTACATCCTGATCGCTGGCGAACGCCGGCTCAAGGCCGCGCAATTGGCGGGGCTGAGCGAGGTTCCGGTCGTCGTCAAGGACGTCGCGCCCCAGGCATTGCTGGAACTGGCGCTGGTCGAAAATCTCGTCCGGGCCGATCTCTCCCCGCTGGAAGAGGCGCAGGCGTACCGTCAGTTGATCGAGGAGTTCGGTCTGACCCAGGCCAAGGTCGCCGAGCGCGTCGGCCGATCGCGGGTGAGCGTGACCAATACCCTCCGCCTGCTGCAATTGCCCGAACAGATTCAGGCCGCCTTGATGGATGGATCGATCACTGAGGGTCACGCCCGTGCCCTCCTCGCCTTGCCCACCGCCACCGATCAGTTGGCCGCGCTGCAAGACGTGTTGGCGAAGGGAATGAGTGTTCGCCAAACCGAGGACTTTGTCCGCAAGTGGGTCGATAAGCCGGTTTCGGTCGTGCGGCAAACTCGCGAGGAGAATCGCCTGACCTGGCAGCAGACCGCGCGCCTCCAGCAGGCCCTCGGCACCAAGGTCGCAATCAAGCAGGACGAATCCTCCGGCGCAGGCTCAATCTCAATCCATTTTTATGACAACGAGCAGCTGGAAGCGATCCTCAACCGCATCGCCGGCGCCGAGGACTTCTAGGCGTCGCAGGGCAGATCGGCATCAACGACCTGATCGATCGTCCCGGTCGCCCAATCCATCTCTCCAGACATGTACTGGGTCGGATCGTTCGCCCGCCGGTTGATGTACAGGAAACTCCATACCCACTGGCCCGTGGCTGCTGAGATAGCCGGATGCAGATAGGACTGGCCGCGCATCGCCGGACATTGCTGCCGGAATGTGCCGCCCTGGGCAATGTCGAATGCCTTGGCCGCATCCACCGCAGGTTGATTGGCGGCGGAAAGATCGATGGGATTTGCCAGATAGTCGGCCGCCACCTCGTCCGTAATCGGCGTTTCCACCGCCTGAACGATGTTGCCGCCACCGCGCTCGATCCGCATGGTCAGGAGCGCGTTTCCGGAGACATACCCAAGCAGCACCCATCCACCGGGCGGCAATGTGCCCTGCGTCACGACCGACCAATCAGTTGGCCAATCAATCTGCATTGAGGCCTGAACCAGGACAGCGTCTGAATTCCAGGCCAGGGCTGTCTGATTTGCGTTGGGCAGCACCTGTTCGATACCGATTTCGCCGGACAGCGGTTCAGGCAGCGCGGCGTACGCAACCTGCTCGTTGTGCTTGTTGGTCGAGACCACATTCGATCCGATGATGGCCAATTGACCGCCAAGCAGAACGACTATGAGGATGATGGGAATGAGTTTCTTCACGACTCGCCAGCGCTGCTTCCCATTTGTCGGACGATGTAACTCTCTGAATGATAGAGGCCATCGTCGATCCGGGCGATCCGCGAATCTCCACTTATCGGCTCCCAGCCATCCTCAGCCAGCACCGAACCGATCGTTTCCTGCGTGTATTGATCGATCTGCCAGGCAACGTCACTCTCCGGACCAAACGGCAACCAGGGGACGGATTCCTCCCGGACGATCTGCGCGCGGGCCCCGAGATCGAGCGAAACGACCAGGCTGATCGATTGCCCATCCTCCGAAAGCGATCCATGACCCTGCACTCTGGCAAACCTCACGATGCCGCCTCACCCACCTGCAGCGGTGGAGGCGACCGACGCGCAAAGTTGAAGACCGAGGCCGGCAGGATCAGCGTCAGTGCGATGGCTCCGAACGCCAGCATCGCCGAGCATGAGAGCGCAAACGAGATGCTCGTCCGGTCCGCCAACGCGCCCGTCAGCGGCACGCCGACCGATCCGGAGACGAACCCGAGACCGAGAATCACGCCCGACGCCAACCCGGTCCGACCTGGCAACAGGCGCTGGGCGGCAATCAGGGTCAGGCTCAGGCTGGAATCGGAGAGCATGCCAAAGAGCACGAGGAAGATCACTACCGGCGCGGCATCGATACGGGCGACGATCAGGGCAGGGATGATCGAGAGCAACTGCGAGACCACGATGATCCGGCGTCCGGGGATGCGATCAGCCAGATTGCCCCCGATCAGGGTGCCAATGCCGCCGGAGAGGATCGTGATCGTGGCCAGGCTGTTGTAGAAGCCCAGCCGGAAGCCCAACTCCTTGTAGTGGATCGGCAACAGCGTCAGGATGGCGAGGTATGCCCACGAACGCAACATCACGATTCCGATGATTGCCGAGAGCTTGCCCCACGCAATCTCGGTATCGTCGACTGAACCCCGCGGGCGATGACTGTGCTCGTGCGCGTGTTTCTGACTCGTCTGGCGCGCGATCAGGATCGCCCCGATGATGCCCACCGGGATGAACAGAATCGTGCCGTGCTTGCCGAAAAGCGCGATGAAGAAGGTCGCGATCAGCGGACCGATCGCCCAGCCAACCGTCCCCGCCACGGTGTAGTACGAAAGCGATGCATTGAGTTGCTCATGGTCGGCCGCATGTGCCGCCCCGGAGGCACCGTACGGATGAAACGCCGCCGATCCCATCCCGAGGAGAAATGCGCAAAGCATGAGCAATCGCTGGTCATTCGCAAAGCCGTAGCCCGCAACGCAAAGCGAGTCCCAGACGATGATCGCCGGAATGAAGAACCGAATGCGGTAGCGATCGGCAAGCAGGCCGAAGACTGGTTGAAAGAGCGAACCCGAACCGGCCTGTACCAGCGCGATCAGTCCGATCTGCGCGTTGCTCAGACCGAACTCGCTCTTCAGAATTGGCAGCAACGCGGTGAGGACACCCATGAACAGGTCATTGGTGAAGTGCCCCAACATGAAGCCGCTGAGCAATCTGTTGCGAAAAATGCCGAACATCGACCTGTTTTCGTGCCTGAATCGACCGGATGGTCCCCTGCCGGCACGTATACTGACAGATATTGATACGAGTTGGGAGCGACAGGTTTGGACGCATTGCAACGAGAGGTCGCGGCGCTTCGCGAACGGGCAGATCAGCTCGGGGTGCGTCTTTGACTACGCCAACGAAGAACGCGAACTAGCCGACCTCGAAATCCAGAGCGGTATTGATGGCTTCTGGAACGACACCGACAACGCCCAAAAGGTTATGCGCCGCATCGGCGAGGTTCGGGCGCGGCTAGAGCAATGGCAGGATCTCGATAGGTCGCTTGCCGATCTCGGCGATCTGATCGAGTTGGCCGAAGACGACAGCCTGGAAGACGACTTCCGCCTTGAACTTGGTCGCCTGAACGCCATTGCCGACGACATCGAACTCGCCGCTGCCTTCTCCGGCCCGCACGATCGATCGAATGCACTGATCATGGTCCACTCCGGCGAAGGCGGCATCGATTCGCAGGACTTCGCCGAGATGATCTTGCGCATGTATGTCAAGTGGGCCGACAAGCAGGGCCTGAAGGCAGAAGTGCTCGACACCACCTCTGGCGAAGAGGCTGGAATCAAGAACGGCACCATCGAGATCACCGGCACAAACGCCTACGGATATGCCAAGGCCGAAGCCGGCTCACACCGGTTGGTACGTCTTTCCCCGTTCGATTCGGCTCACCGCCGGCACACGTCATTCGCCCTGGTCGAGGTCCTGCCGGAGATCGAGAGCGACAACGAGATCGACCTGAAGGCCGACGATGTCCGCGTCGATACTTATCGGGCCAGCGGCGCCGGCGGCCAACACGTCAACAAGACATCTTCCGCCATCCGGTTGACCCACCTTCCGACCGGTATCGTCGTTACCTGCCAGAACGAGCGCAGCCAGATGCAGAACCGGGAAACCGCGTTCAAGATCCTCCGGGCGAGGCTGCTGGAACGCAAGATGAATGAGGAACTGGACGAGAAGAAGCAACTCAAGGGCGAGCACACCAATGCCGGGTTCGGCAACCGGATTCGCTCGTATGTCCTCCACCCATACACGATGGTGACTGACCATCGCACCGACACCAGCGTGAGCGATGCCCAGGGCGTCCTGAACGGCGAGATCGAGGTCTTCATCAATGCGTATCTTCAGGCTCAGTTGGGTCAGCCTCAGCCTGCTCTGTAGTCTCTGGGCTGCAAATGGGTTTCAAGCGAACATGGCTCTGGCCGCTCCGACGTTCACGGCGTCGGATTCGACTGCTACGGCCGATTTTCCGACGGGCATGTCGTTCGCACTCGCGGGCACGGCTGATGGCACAGTCACCGATGTCGAACTCGTCTACAAGGAAGCCAATCTCGATATCCTCGAACTGGTCACGGCGACCTTCACCCAGGACGGCGACCAGATTGCGGCGCAGGCAGATGCCGACTTCACGATCAACTTCCTGCCGGTGGGGATCGATCTGACTTACCACTGGGTCGTGACATTCGACGACGAGTCGATTGTCGAAACCGATCCTCAGATTGCCCCCTGGATCGACGACCGCTTTGACTGGCAACTGGCTGAAGGTGAAGGCGTCCAGATCTACTCCTATGGACGCGATCAGGACTTTGTCGATTTCATGGTCGCAACCAGCGAGCAGGCGTTCCAGGATATGGTCGCGCTCTATCAACCCGAAAAGACATTCCCGATCAAGATCTGGGCGTATGCCTCCGGTAAGGACTATGCCGGCACATTGGCCACCAATAGTCAGGAATGGTCGGCCGGCTCCGCCTATCCCGATCTGCAGGTCATCCAGGCGGTGATCCCCGACGGCAGCGAATCAGAGGTGCTTCGCGTCCTGCCGCACGAGGTCAGCCACCAGGTCCTCCACATGGCGACCATGAATCCGTTCAATTCGCCGGCCACGTGGATCGACGAAGGTTTGGCCACGCACGCGCAACAGGGCGGAACCGACGACTACCCCGGGATCGTCTCCGATGCGATCGACGATGGCGAAATCCTGAGTTTGCGGTCGCTCATCTCCGCCTTCCCGTACGACCCCACCCTCGCCCGCCAGGCCTACGCCCAGAGCTACTCGGTGGTTGGTTTCATCAAGGATCAGTGGGGCGATGAGGGCATTCTTGCCATCGTCCTCGCCTATCGCGATGGCAACAGCCACGAAGATGTCATCCAGATCGCGCTGGGCATGTCGATCGAGGAGCTCCAGGATGCCTGGATCGCATCACTGACTGATTCGTCATCTCTTTCGGGAAGGGCGGCCTGATGTACTGGACCGAGCGGCATGTCCTGATCTGTACGGCATCGCATTGCACCCAGAAGGGCGCGAATGATGTCGCCGGGCGGATTCGCCTCGAGATCATCCGCCGCAAGCTGGACACGAAGATTCTGATCAACAACTGCGGCACGATTGATCTCTGCGATATCGGACCGAACATGATCGTCTACCCCGACAATGTCATCCTGAGCGGTCTGACGCTGAAGGATGTTGGCCGCGTTGTCGACTACCTGGCCGGCGGAGAGATCCCGCAGGACCTGGTGCTGCAGGCCGGAACCGGAGCGGAACAGGATCGCCGGGGCTTCTACGCGGCGGCGGCCGATCTCGCGCTCGCTCCCGAAGCCGCCATGATCGAACTCGCCACCAATCACGGTTTCGGTGAGGCATGGATCTCCGAGCAACTCCGCCGCGGATTCCTGGCCAGGAAACCGATCGCTGAGGGTGAACCCGGCATGACCGTCACCAGCAAGGCGAAGACACGCTACGGAATCGGACTGTAACCCCATGCTCGACCGCCTGCTGACATTCCTGCGCGAGCACAAGATCTGGACCGGACGCGGATTGATCATCCGCGGCGGACTCTCCGCTCTCATCATCATCGGGGCGTTGCTCACCAATCGCTCGTTTCTTGGCTGGGGCGTCTTTGCCTGCTTCGCGGTGCTCATGGTGCCGGTCGGTCGTATTCGCAACTTCCTGTTCTCGTTTGGACCGTACGCCGCGGTCTGGTTCGGATTTACCGCACTTCGCTCGGCATCGGACGAAACCCCGCTGGCCAAATCCGTTAATCTCGCCGCGCCGGAATTTGAGCGGGAGCTTTTCCGTGGCCAACTGCCATCGATTTCGCTTCAGGACGCGCTCTACGACCATCAGTCGCTGCACTGGTGGGACTACGCGACGACCATGGTGCACTGGTCGTATTTCATCGTGCCTCACGCCGTTGCGATCTACCTTTGGTACCGGTATCCGGATGTCTTCCGCCGCTTCCTGGGCGCGATGGTGCTGCTGCTCTCGGTTGGCCTGGCCATGTACTTCCTGCTCCCCTCCAACCCGCCCTGGATGGCCCCTGAGCCATGCAACAGCCCGTCCTGCCCGACCGTCTATCGGGTGATGGAACAGGTCGGCGAGCAACTGGGTGGCGGCCTGTATCAGGCCAGCTACAAGGTGATCGGCGAGTCCAATCCGCGTGCTGCCATGCCCTCCATCCACACCGCAATCACCATTCTGCTCATCTTCCCGGCCTGGAAAGTCAGCCGGAGGTGGGGATTGGCGATGCTTGCATACGGTCTGGCGATGAGTTTCTCGCTCATGTACATGGGCGAGCACTACTTCATTGATGTCTTCGCGGGCTGGTCGATTGCGGCGTACGGGTGGTATGGCGCTCCGGCAGTCGGACGACTGATCCAGGCGGCCCGCAAACCACAGCCCGCCCCATCAACAACGCGCGTCCCGCCCTATGTGGAGTCCGCCTCGCCTCAGCCCGCGACCCCAGCCGTCTGAACTGAGCGATTGCTGGATGCGGCCTGTTCCAGCGTCTCCAGATACAGCGCAAACCGCTCGGGCGTCGGAATATCGCGGCGGGATTGCATTGCCCTGGTCAGGGTCAGCGTGCCCGTCGTGGGGTCGTATTTCAGCTCAAACCAACCCGGGAACGACAGAAGTCCGTACAGCAACGGGTGGATCAGCGAAGCAAGCTCGGCCTCGGGCTCGCCTTCGAAGGTCCGCTCCCAGTCGGCGGTCTCATCGCGCGGACGGGTCACGACCGCCTTCCACGCATCGCCACCCGCCGGTTCGACCAGCGACGTCTGGAACAGCCGGCCCATGCCACCCGGTCCGGCCACAACCTGCCCCGTCGTGATTTGTCCGTGATAGCGGCCAGTCGTCGAAGCCGTCTCGACGTCGATCGTTCCGTCAATCTGCGCGGCCAACGGCTCGAGGGCCGCTTTCAGGTCCGCCTTTGCCCGCTCGTTGAACGTCGCGGCCAGGTTTCCGGTGATGACCAGGCCAAACACCGTGATGAGCAGCATGGCAAGGCCAAACCAGAGATACGGAGACATGAGACGCGATTGATCCTTTGCATGAACGAGACGCCAACAGGTGCGCTGTGCAATCGTATCGCCCGCGGACTTCCGGGTACAATTCGGCTGTGCGTCCAATGGTGATCGGCACACCTGTCCCGTCCAACACAAGAGGTCAATCAAACATGGCGGTCGAGCCGCTGATTTTCGAATTGAGCCGCCCGGGCCGGCGCGGTATCCGTTACCCTGCTGCCGATGTACCGACAACCGAAATCCCGGCATCGATCCAGCGCGACAAACTGGATTGGCCCGAGGTGAGCGAGATCGATGTGGTCCGCCATTTCACCCGGGTCAGCCAGAAGAACCACGCCATCGATATCAACTTCTATCCCCTCGGCTCCTGCACGATGAAATACAACCCAAAGATCAACGAGGCCGTCGCCCGGTACTCGGGCTTCGCCAGTGCGCATCCGTTGCAGGACGAGGCAACTGTCCAGGGCTCACTCGAATTGATGTACGAGCTGCAGCAGCTCCTTGCTGGTATCTCCGGCTTCCCGAATGTGACCCTTCAGCCCGCCGCCGGCGCCCAGGGCGAGTTCACTGGCGTCCTGGTCGCCCGCGCCTACCATGAGGCGAAGGGCGATTCCGCCCGCAATGTCATCATCGTCCCCGACTCGGCCCACGGCACCAATCCGGCGACGGCAGCCATGGTTGGCTTCAAGGTCGTGCAGGTTCCCTCCGATAGCCGCGGCAATGTCGATATCGAGGCACTGCGCAAGGCGGTCGGCCCGGACACCGCCGCATTGATGATTACCAACCCGAACACCCTCGGGCTCTGGGACGAGAACATCCGCGAGGCGATTGCCATCGTGCACGAAGCGGGTGGCCTGGTCTACAACGACGGCGCCAACTTCAATGCAATCCTGGGCAAGGTTCGGCCAGGCGATCTCGGCATCGATATCATGCACTTCAACCTGCACAAGACCTTTTCCACCCCCCACGGCGGAGGTGGACCCGGCAGCGGACCAGTCGGCGTGCGCGCTGGCCTCGAAGACTATCTGCCTGGCCCAATAGTGGCGACAGGCGAGGCCGGGTACACCTGGCAGCAGCCAGAGCACTCTATCGGCCGTCTGCATGGTTTCCACGGCAATCACGGCATGCATGTTCGCGCCTACACCTACATCCGGATGCACGGCGAAGATGGTCTGAGACAGATCAGCGAGGATGCCGTTCTTTCGGCCAACTACCTGCTTGTCAACCTGAAGGACCGCTATCTCCTCCCCTACGATCGCACCTGCATGCACGAGTTCGTTCTCTCCGCCGTGCGGCAGAAGGCGCTCGGGGTCAAGACGCTGGATATTGCCAAGCGCCTGCTCGACTTTGGTGTCCATCCCCCGACCACGTACTTCCCACTGATCGTGGCCGAAGCCCTGATGATCGAGCCAACTGAAACCGAGTCGAAGGAAACCCTCGACTTCTTCATCGGCGCCATGCGCCAGATTGCAGACGAGGCAGAGAACTCGCCTGAAATTGTCACCGGCGCCCCGCACACGACGGAGTACAAGCGACTGGACGACGTTTCCGCCAACCGGACGCTCAACCTGCGCTGGACCGTGGTCGAAGAAGCAGAACTGGCCGGCGTCGCCGACTAGTCAAACAGGCTCATCCGCACAAAACGAAACCGGGAGGCGTGTATCGCCTCCCGGTTCTGCGTTGACAGGACTTTGCGATCTGCCTATCCGACGATGTTGATCAGCCGATTCGGCACAAAGATGATCTTCTTCGGCGTCCGCCCCTCAAGCAATGCAATCACCCGCGGCAGGGCCAGCGCCTGCGCCTCTACAGTTGCCTGCTCGGCTCCGTTCGGCACCATCAGTTTCTCGCGCGGCTTGCCGTTCACCTGAACGACGATCTCGACCGATTCATCGATCGTCAGCGCCTCGTCCCACTCGGGCCATGGCTGGGTGTGGATTGAGTACGGCATACCGAGCTGTTCCCACATCTCCTCAGCCCGATGTGGCGCACTCGGCGCCAGCATGGAGACCAGTGTTTCCACGGCAAAGCGCCATTCCGGAGTCTGGGGCAGTTCGGTTTCCCGTCCGCGCATCAGTTCGTTGGCGAGCTCGATCATCGCGGCGATCTGGGTGTTGAACTGGAACTGCGAGATGTCGGTCGTGACGCGCTTGATCGTGCGATGCGTGAAGCGCCGAAGGGCCTCGCCCTCGCTCGATCCGGCTGCCGCACCAGGAGTCGCCGGGGTGCTGCGAACCAGCTCCTCGGTCCGTCGCAGGAACCGCTCCATTCCGTTCAGCCCACGGTCGTTCCACGGCCCGCCCTGGTCCCACGGTCCGAGGAACATCAGATGCAACCGCAGCGTATCCGCGCCATGCTCGGCAACGATGCCGCCCGGATCGACCTGGGTCCCGCGGCTCTTGCTCATCTTCACGCCCTCACGCGACAGGATCATGCCCTGATTGCGCAGGCGGCTGAATGGCTCGGAGATATCGAGCAGATCAAGATCACGCAGTACGCGCGTGAAGAACCGCGCATAGAGCAGATGCAGAATCGCGTGCTCGATGCCACCGGTATACAGATCAACCGGCGTCCACCCGCTGATCCTGGCCGGATCGAACGGCATCTCTGTGTTCTGTGGGTCCAGGTAGCGGAACCAGTACCAGGACGAGTCCATGAACGTGTCCAGCGTGTCTGTTTCGCGTCGGGCAGGTCCTCCACAGGTCGGACAGGTCGTGTTCACGAAACTTTCGTGGCTGACCAGCGGACTCTGACCCGAAGGCGTGAACTCGGCATCGAGCGGCAGTTCGACCGGCAACTGATCGTACGGCACCGGAACGACCCCGCAGGCATCGCAGTAGACGATCGGTATCGGCGTGCCCCAGTAGCGCTGCCGGGAGATGAGCCAGTCGCGCAGACGATAGTTGATCGCGCGCCGTCCGCGTCCTTCGTCTTCCAGCCACTGGATCACATCGCCGATCACTTCGGGGCTGTGCTTCCCCGTAAACGGCCCCGAATCGACCATCGTTCCGGGCCCGTGATACGCCTCGGTCATGGTTGCAGGGTCAAGCGGCTCGCCTTCATCGGGAGCGATGATTGCCTTGACTGGCAAGTCGAATGCCCGGGCGAAATCGAGATCGCGCTGATCTCCAAACGGCACCGCCATAATCGCGCCGGTGCCATATCCCATCAGCACATAGTCCGCGATCCAGATCGGAATGCGCTCGTTATTGACCGGGTTGATCGCGTAGGAGCCGGTGAAGACGCCAGTCTTGGGCTTCGAGGCGTCCGTCGACATCCGCTCGATTTCGGACTCCCGCCGGGCCGCGTCCTGGTAGGCAGCGACGGCATCGGCGTTCTCGGGCCTTGTCAGTTCTCCGACCAGCGGATGCTCCGGGGCGAGGACCATGAACGTCGCGCCCCACACGGTATCCGGCCGGGTCGTGAAGACCTCGAACTCATGACCGGCCTCGCTCCGGAAGATCAGTCGACCTCCCTCGGATCGTCCGATCCAGTTGCGCTGCATGGTCTTGACCCGCTCCGGCCAATCGACCGTATCGAGTCCTTCCAGCAGCTCATCGGCATACTGGGTGATGCGGTAGTACCACTGCTCGAGATCGCGCTTGTAGACTTCCGAGCCGCACCGCTCGCAGAAGTTCCCGTCAATTACCTGCTCGTTGGCCAGGACCGTCTGATCCTTGGGGCACCACCAGACCGCGCCATCCTTCCGGTAGGCGATGCCTTTCTCCAGCATTTTGAGGAAGATCCACTGGTTCCAGTGATAGTAGGAAGGATCGCTGGTGATGATCTCGCGATCCCAATCGATCATGACACCCATCGCCCGAAATTGATCGCGCATCTGATCGATGTTCTCGTACGTCCACTTGGCCGGGTGGATGTTGTTCCTGATAGCCGCATTCTCGGCGGGCAGACCAAAGGCATCGAATCCCATCGGAAAGAGCACGTTGTAGCCCTGGCGCCGTTTGAAGCGGGCAAAGGCATCCGGTGCGACGGTTGCGTACCAGTGGCCGACATGCAGGATCCCGGATGGGTAGGGATACATCGTCAGCGAGTACCAGTTGGGCTTGTCCGAGAACTCAGGCGTGTTGCTCAGGTGGTCAGCATCCCAGCGCGCCTGCCATTTGTGATCGATGGCGGTGCCGGTCATGACCGGAGCATCATCAGGAGAATCGATGGTCGTCATGGGTATCCTGCCTCAGTCATGGGATGGGCGAACAACGCGAACCGGTAACAAAAAACCCTTTCCGAACGAGCCGGAGAGGGTCACCTTCAAACATCATCTCGTTGTGGAGCCGAGGGGGCTCGAACCCCTGACCTCAACACTGCCAGTGTTGCGCTCTCCCAGCTGAGCTACGGCCCCTTGATTTCCGGGCACACGCGAACAGGCAAGTGCTCGATCGCGCCATACAAGGCTACTCGTGCAGGAGGCGTTGTGTCAATGCGATTCCGCTCTGGAAATGGCAGTCAAAACGGCTTGGCCACCATCAGATAGAGCGTGAAGAACCAGGCCAGTCCATAAAGGCCGGTCGCACCACGTAAACCCACCAGATCGGACCGCGAGACGGTCCCTCCAGCCCTGAGCGTCGCAAGCAGCACTTTTTGGCGTGGCACGATGTAGATCACCAGAAATCCGAACAGCGCCACGAAGATGCCCAGCGATACCTGCACCCATGTTGCGCTGGTGTAGCCAACCTCCCGCGCAGTCAACCATCCGAAAACCGGCACCAGCAAGGTGAGCCAGCCGTACTGCCAACTGACGCGATGCAGCGCGGCCGCGATGTTTGCATTCTCTGGCTGCGTGTAGCGGGGGAAGAGACTCGCTGCCAGCGTCACCGCGCCGACAAATGTGATGGCCGAGAAGATGTGAACGAAGAGAAACAGCTGGTACGCCGAAAGGTCCATGGTTGATCCCGGGTCGCGACGCGGACAATCCGCATACTATTGCCGCCATTATGACGCGACCTGCATCTCTGACGAGGCGGGAGGCAGCGCTCCTCCGCATCACCAATCAATTCCTCGCCCACCCACCTGCTTACTCACCCGTGCAGATCGTGGCCTGGATGGGGGCGATTCAGGGCCAGGATTTCAAGGCGTCCAGTCAGGCAATCGCGCTTCGCGGGGCCGGTCTGGATTCATCTGCTGTCGATCAGGCGTACCGGGATCGGACCATCGTCCGCACCTGGCCCATGCGCGGCACGCTCCACGTCGTTCCGGCCGAGGACGCCGGGTGGATGGTTCGCCTGCTCGCCCATCGCAGTCTTAAGGCGGCCAAAACTCGTCATGCCCAACTCGGACTCGACGACGCAACAGTCGCGCGGGCCATGCAGGTGTTCGAGGATCAACTCGGCGCCGGCGGCGAGAAGACCCGGCCCGATCTCTTCGCTAGCCTGTCCCAGTCCGGCATTGATCCCACGCAGCAGCGCGGCGTTCATCTCATTGGCATCGCAGCCCAAACCGGATTGGTGGTTGGTACCGGTTTTCGGGATCGCCAACCGACCTTTGCCTGGAGCGAATCGTGGATCACGCGCCCGGCAACGCTTGATACCGATGAGGCCTGGTCCGAACTCGCCTGGCGCTACATACAGAGCCACGGACCGGTCACCGAACGCGATTTCGCATGGTGGACTGGCTCAACATTGACGGCCGCCCGTTCGGCTTTCGCAAGTCATGAATCCAAATTGATGACTGTGGTCGTAGATCAGGTTGCATACGTGGCAGCAGCAGATCGCGCTACCCCGGATGCGCGTGCACATCGGGAGATTCTGGCGCCTGCGTTCGATGAGATTTTTCTGGGATATCAATCCCGCGACCTTCTTCTTGATCGCGAACTGCATCGCCTGGTCGTACCCGGCAAGAACGGAGTTTTTCTCCCGATCGTCGTCAGCGATGGGCGGGTAGACGGCACATGGAGAGCAAGACCTCCTGGAGACCGGATCGAAATCACCCGGTTTCCACTGCGTCTCGAAAACGGGTCGAGGGAGTAATCAGGCGGAACCCGGGGAGCAATCGCCGCCAAGCATCCAAAACACGCTTCGGGGTGGACGATTCCGCTGATAGAATCTCCACGCATTGCAAGATCGCGTTATTGTTTGTGGTAGTCAATGAGCGCAATTGAACGCGCTCGAGCAAAATCGGATTGAGAGGCAGTCCCACAATGGTCACGAGCGTCGAAACCCAGCAAGCCCCCGTCCGCCGCAAGGTGGGCCGACCCCGAGCGTTCCAGGACGAGGATGTGTTCCGCGTCATGGTCAGCGTTGTCTCCGAAGTCGGATATTCCGGTCTCACCTTCGCCCTCATCGCCGCGCAGATTCACTGCACCACTTCGGCCCTGATTCGTCGCTTTGGCGACAAGGAAATGCTTGTCCAGCGCTTCATCACCTGGATCTCGACAAACGCCGAGGCCAATTCCGATACCGCCATGGCCGACATGGCTCCCCTCGATCGCATTTACGCCGGCTGGTTCACCGCCCGCTCCAACGCTGGCAAAGCAATGCCCGAGATGTTCCTTACGTTCTTCATCGAAGCGCGCAGCAATCCGGCCTATCGCCCACAGCTCGCCGAGCTGACCGATGGATTCACACGCTGGCATCGCAAGGATCTGGCCGAAGCCCGAGATTCCGGCGCGCTCAAGCCAGACACCAATGTGAACGAACTGGCGACACTCATCGTCAGCGCGGTTATCGGCGCCATCTCGATCTGGGTCGATCACCAGCGCGGCTCGGTGCAGGACGTCGTCAACAAGGTCCTCGATATCGCCCTGGCACCCTATCGGGCCTGATTCCGGGACGCATCGAATCACCAACCGGCATACTACCCGCAGGTCATACGTGTTTCCTGCGGGAGTGCCTGAGTCGTGCGTGCCCTAATCAGTGTTTATGACAAGCGAGGTCTGGACGCCTTTGCGCGGGATCTCGTTGCGCTCGGCTGGGAGATCATTTCAACCGGCGGAACACTCACCTACCTGCAAAACGCAGGCCTCCCTGTCACGGCCGTAGACGACGTCACCAACTTTCCCGAGATCCTCGACGGACGCGTCAAAACCCTGCATCCAGCGATTCACGGCGGTATCCTCGCCCGCCGCGACCGCCCGGACGACCTTGCCACCATGGCCGATCACGACATGACGCCGATCGACATGGTGGTCGGCAACCTCTACCCGTTCGAACAGACCATCCGCCGCCCCGAGGTGAGCACCGCAGATGTGCTCGAGAACATCGACATCGGTGGACCAGCGATGATCCGGGCCGCCGCCAAAAACTATCCCGATGTCATCGTGCTCTGCGATCCCTCCGCCTACGATGTGGTGATCGATGCCTTGCGATCAGATGCGGTCGATCGGACCATGCGCCGCGCCCTCGCCGCAAGTGCCTTCGCCCACGTCTCGTCCTACGACTCCATCGTTGCAAGCTGGATGCAGGAATCGACCGCCTTCCCGGAGCGCTTCGTCGTGGCCGGAAACAAGGTGCTCGACCTCCGCTACGGCGAAAATCCGCACCAAACTGCCGCCGCCTATCGTCGAACTGACGGGAACGCTCCTGTACCGGGCGTCCTCGATGCGACGCAGCTGCAGGGCAAAGAACTTTCCTACAACAACCTGCTCGATGCCGATGCCGCCTGGACGCTCTGCCGCCAGTTCGCAGAGCCAACAACCGTCATCGTCAAGCACATGGTGCCGTGCGGAACAGCCGTCCGCCCGACTATCGCCGACGCCTACCGCGAAGCCCTGGCGAGTGATCCCGTCTCGGCATTTGGCGGTATCGTCGCGCTCAATCGTCCGGTAGATGGCGAACTCGCCACCGAGCTTGCCGAGATCTTCTTCGAGATCATCATCGCGCCCGAGGTTGATGCGGAGGCCAGATCGGTACTCGCGCGCAAGAAGAACCTGCGGGTATTGGAACTTCCCGCTGAGTTGTGGAGCCCACAGCCGTATCTGACCGTCCGCTCGATCACCGGTGGTCTTCTCGTCCAGGATGCGGATTTGGCCCCGGACGATCCATCCACCTGGACATCGGCCACCCAGAACGCACCATCCGAAGATCAGCAGCGCGATCTGGAAATGGCCTGGCTCATTGCCCGTTCCGTACGATCCAATGCGATCGTACTCGTCCGCGATCAGTCACTGGTTGGTGTTGGCCCCGGCCAGCCGAACCGACTCGACAGCGTGCGCATGGCCATCGCCCGGGCCGGAAAGCGCGCCTCAGGTTCAGTGTTGGCGAGCGACGCATTCTTCCCGTTTGCAGATGGGGTTCAGACAGCTATTGAGGGCGGAATCGCCGCGATTGTTCAGCCCGGTGGGTCGATGCGAGATGCGGAGGTTATTGAAGCAGCCAGTGGCGCCGGCGTCCCGATGGTATTCACCGGGCTTCGGCACTTCCTGCACTAGGGCCGGACGCGGGCCAACCAACGATCTGGCGCCTTCAGCTCTTCCATGGTCGGCATCGCTTCCGGTCCGGACCACAGCACCAGTCCGACCTCGCGACCACGTTTGGCCACAATCGCATCGATGAATTCTTCCCCGAGTCGATACTGCTCGAGTTTGACATCGAGTCCGGTCAGTCGGGCAAAGATCTGATCCCCCCGGCCCTTCTTGCTTTGCCGTTGGGCGAACCGCCGCGCGATCTTCTCGTAATCCGGCATCAGGTCTTTCCCCACGACATTCATGACGTGGTTGGAATACCCCTCGATGATGCACATCAGCGCCTGGATGCGATAGAAGATCTCGAGCTGATCGGGTGTCATCAGCGCCTCGATCCAGGACTTTTGCGTTCCGCGATTCGCCATGAATCGCTCGCTGATTGCCCGGATACTCTTCGCGCCGCCCTTCAACGCGCTGATATCGGTCTTGAGGAACTCGAAATACTCATGGAGCATGCCCTGGAAATACGGGCGAATCCACGGAAATCCCTCAAACTGAAACACATGCGTGGTCTCGTGCAGCGATAGCCAAAGCCGGAACTGATCCGACGGAAGCCCCAGCATCCGTTCGGTCTGCTCGATGTTGGGTTGAACAAAGTAGAGCTTGCCCGGGCCTGATGATTCGGTGCCAATCAGGGCGAGGTCGTATTGCCCCAACACCCGGCGGGAGAGATACCCCAGCATGACACCCATTTCGCTGCTCACCACCTGGCGGTTCAGTCCGCCCAGCATCGCCGACCAGACGCTCCGCCTGTCACCAGGTGTCAAAAGCAATTCGTCGAGCGGTACGAGCAGGTTCTGAAACGCTTCGATGTTGGCGTTGATCCAATCCACTCGGTCGAACGCGAAAGTACGGTCGATCGGACTGGGAA
>JAPXRQ010000004.1:0-38308 GCA_033813515.1 Thermomicrobiales bacterium | reverse complement strand
GTCGCTGTCCCTGCAGAGCATCATCCAGAATCTGGTCTCCGGCTTCTATCTGCTGATTGAACAACCGTTCACCGTCGGCGATCGCATTACGGTCCAGGGGCAGACTGGAACGGTCCAGCGAGTGGCGCTCCGGGTCACGGTGATGCGCAATGCCCGGCAGGAGATGGTGATGATCCCCAACTTCATCGTCTTCACCGAAGCTGTTCGGGCCAAGCTCGGAGTGGCGCCGGAGTGTCTTGTACTGCAAGTCGGCCCGATTACCACACCGCCGGCCGAGATTGAGAGCGAGATGCTGCCCATCGTGCGCGATGTGATCGGGAACGCAGATCCGCGACCTGTCTTTCTTCTCGATGCCGCACGCAAGGACGGCGCCTCGGTCACTTTGCGCATGTGGTTGACCGACAGCGGCAAACAGCAGAATGAACTACTCGTTGCCTTGCACGAGAAATACCCCGATGCATCGATCGAGGTAACCGAAGATGCCTGGTTGCGTCAGATCGTCGTGCCGCGCCTCTGAGAATCAGGGCGTGACGCGCACCAGCTCAGCAATTTGATCCAGATGTCCCTGAGCGTGAAACAGACCACTGAGGTGGCAGGCGACCGCATTCATCGGGCCTAGCCAGCCATGGCCATACTCGGTGGTGAGATCGGGGGTATCTGGCCAGGCCGAGAGGTATCCCGATGCCATGCGCTGACTTTCGGCAAGACGCTGATCGATCTGATCGCGTGATTCGATCAGTTCCCATTCAGTTTCGAAGCGAGCGGATCCCTCAAACCCACTGCCCCGGGCAAGGATTGAAGCAATGCATGCGCGCTCCTCGATACTGGCAGTCAGGTGCGCGATCACGTGGGCCAGATTCCACTTCGTTGCCCCGTCCTCCTCGAGCGTCTCGGGTACGAATGTGACGTCGTTGACCGCGCTCAACAGGTCATTGATGCGGCGGTAGACATCGGCGGTGAGCTCGGCCAGATCGGCGGCCGGAACATGGCTGGCTTGCTCAGTCATGGACCGCTCGCGATTGTGGGCGGCGTAGAAATCGAAGGAGTATGTCGCTGGCACAGGGGGTCCTTTCGCAGGGAACTCGACAAGTGGCGGTAGTATGAACTGTTGCACTGGAAGCGTCGCCTGGAGGAGAACAATGGCGAAAGAAACGCGGTATGTCGCCTTGCTACGTGGCATTAACGTTGGCGGGCACCGCAAGATCGGCAAAGACCAGCTTGCCGCAGTCTTCTCGGGTGCCGGATTCACACGGGTTCAAACCCTGCTCGCTTCAGGGAATGTCGTTTTCTCGGCCCCTGAGGCAGACGAGCCGACTCTTCAGGCGACCATTGAAACTGCACTCGAAGAGGAATTGGGTTACCACGTTGACGTGATGGTGCGGACGGTTGATTACATCTGCACGCTTCTGGATCTGGATCCGTTCGCGGAGTACGAGCCAGTGGGTGCGAAGTTCTACGTGACGTTCCTTTCGACCGCGCCGAACGAGATTCCGGACCTTCCCGTGCGCCTTTCGGATCAGGGATCGGAAGCGGTTGGATTGAACGATCGTGAGTTCTTCGCAGTCAGCTACAAAGTCGAGGGATCGTATGGTGATTTCTCGAAGTACCTCACCCATACATTCGGGAAGCAGCCGGTGACAACCCGCAATTGGAACACGATCGCCAAGATCGCAGCCCTGCGGGACTAATGCCCATATCGGAGCGAGCATTCAGGAGAAGATGAACATGGAACTCGGCGGCATTCATCATTTGACCGCAATCTCGGCTCAGATCCGGGAGAACTACCGCTTCTACACGCAGGTGATGGGAATGCGCCTGGTGAAACGCTCGGTGAACCAGGACGATGTCAGTGCCTATCACCTGTTCTACGCGGATGCGGCTGGCAGCCCGGGCACCGATCTGACGTTCTTCGACTGGCCGGTGCCGCAGGAGCGTCGGGGCACGCGGTCTGTTGTTCGGACAGCATTGCGGGTGGCGTCAGACGATGCGATTACCTGGTGGGCGAATCGATTGACCGAGCATGGCGTCAGTCACGGCAGTGTCTACGTGCGCGACGGCCGATCAGTGCTTGATTTCGAGGATCCGGAAGGTCAGCGCCTGACGCTTGTCGTCGATGGCGGTGCCGGTGATTTCGTGGTCTGGGATGCAAGCCCGGTGCCCGCCGAATACCAGGTCCGTGGTCTGGGTCCGATCACCATCTCTGTTCCTCAGTTGGAGCGCACGAAGCGTGTGCTTGAGGAGCTGATGAAGATGCGGTTGGTGCGCGAGTACCCGATGCCGGATCGCACTGCCGACACAGTCCATGTGTTTGAAATGGGGCCCGGCGGAGGCGGTGCCGAACTGCACGTGGCTGTACAGCCGGAGCTGAGCATGTTCGGATCCGGGGCAGGTGGTGTGCATCACGTTGCCTTCCGCAGCGCCGATGCGGATTACGACGGTTGGGCAGACCGACTGAACGAGTTCGGGATCGGAAACAGCGGCAAGGTCGACCGCTACTGGTTCCGCAGCCTCTACTTCCGCGAGCCGGGCGGCGTGTTGTTCGAGATTGCAACCGATGGACCAGGCTTTGGTGTCGATGAGGACATGGCCACGCTGGGTGAAAGGATCGTGCTGGCGCCATTCCTGGAATCGCGCCGGGCCGAAATCGTCGCCAATCTGAAGCCGCTGGACTGATCGGATGGCGCTCGATACCTACCAGCATCGCTACGACCCACCCCAGGGCGAGAGTGCCTGGACCATCCTGCTGCTGCACGGCACAGGTGGGAGCGAGAACGATCTGATTCAGCTTGGCCAGGTTCTCGTACCTGGAGCCGGGTTGCTCAGTCCTCGCGGACAGGTCAGCGAAGGTGGTGCGTTGCGGTTTTTCCGGCGCCATGCCGAGGGAGTGCTCGACCAGGAAGACCTTGCGGCACGATCGAGCGAAATGAGCGACTGGGTTACGACCGCAGCCGCTCATTACGGCTTCGATCCGAGGCGGGTGATCGCAGCCGGGTTTTCGAACGGTGCGAATCTGGCGGCGAGCATGCTGCTGCGCGGGATGGACCTGCCGGTCGCGGCAGTGCTGCTGAGTCCAATGCTGCCTTTTGAGCCTGAGAATCATCCGGATCTCTCCGGACGGAATGTGTTTGTCGGAGCAGGGAGGGTCGACCCGCTTGTTCCCGCGCAGCAGGTGGACGCGCTTGAGTCGGTACTTTCCCGGTCGGGTGCTTCTGTTGAGGTCTATTGGATGCCCGGCGGACACGGAATCACCACCGACGAGGTCCGGGCCGCTTCAACCTGGCTTGCGCGCGTTATCGATGCGTCATAGTCAGGTAACCCGCGTCGAGGTCGTCGCGCCAAATCCGGAGTGGCCCGCGATGGCTGCTGTCGAGGGGGACCGAATCGGCCAACATCTGGGTGCAAACCTGATCCGGGTCGAGCACATCGGGTCGACATCTGTGCCCGGACTTCATGCGAAACCAATCATCGATTTGATGCCGCTCGTGCGCGACATCTCTGCGGTGGACGACCTGGAAGCAGCCCTCGAAACGGCGGGATACAACTGGTATGGCGAGTACGGAATCGCCGGGCGCCGGTACCTGAATCGCGACCAGCCAGATCATTCACGGCGGATTGCGAATATCCACATCTTTCAGGTTGATGCACCCGAGAGCGAGCGACATCTGGCGTTCAGAGACTATCTTCGCTCGCGCACTGACCTTGTCCAGGACTACGCGACGTTGAAGTTGGCCTGCGCCGCGCAATGCTCGGACGACATCGCGTGCTACATGGACTGCAAGGATGGCTGGATCAAGAAGATCGAATCTGAAGCCGTCTCGTGGTATCGGGCGGTGCGGGGCACTTAGGCGAAGAGGTTCAGATCGACGCCGATGCCAAGCTCAGCGGCTCGCTCCAATGCACGGACGCCAACGACGACATCCTGGACCGAGTTTCCAACTGATTTGAAGAATGTGACGTCGTCATCCGATGTCCGGCCGGTGGCCTCACCTGAGACCAGTTGACCGAGTTCAAGCTTCCAGTCGGCATGGGTGATCGCACCCTCGGCCGTTGCCTTGATCAGATCGCCGCCTTCTTCCTCGCATGCTTCGACGTTGTCGACCACGATGATGGCTCTTGCCAATGTGGCCGGGGGAATCTCCTGCATTTCGGGGGTGAAGGCGCCAACCGCATTGATATGCGTCCCCTTCCGGACTGCGTTCGGCGAGAAGACAGGTTGGCGAGCCGTTGTGGAGCAGCAGATCACATCGGCGGCGGCAACAGCGGCGTCGGCGTTGTCGGTGGTTTCGACCACGGCCGAGATCTCCGGCCAATCGCGTTTGATCGCCTCGCTAAATCGATCACGTGCCTCGGCTCTGGGATCCACCCCGATGATGCGCGTAATTGGACGGACGGCGCAAACCGCTGCGGCCTGGGTGACCCCTTGCACGCCGGTCCCGATGACGGTCAACACGGTGGAATCGGTTCGTGCGAGGAGATCGGTCGCCGCTCCAGAAACGGCACCCGTGCGAAGAGCAGTGACGTATCCGCCCTCCATGATGCCCAACGGAGCGCCGGTGTTGGCATCGATCATGTAGACGAGCGCGTGAATGACGGGGACATCCGAACCGGCGTTGTTGCCAAAGAATGAAACGATCTTGATGCCGGCCGCGTTCTCGGCAGGGACATAGCCGGGCATGGAGAGCAGCATCGAGTTGGGATCGCCGATTGGCACCACGGCGCGGACAGGAGATTCGGCCCGGCCGGCGGAGAGCTCGCGGAACGCTATCTTCATCAGTTCGACTGCGTCTTGCATGGGCACAGCCTGTCGCAAATCACTTCGGGAGAGAGCCAGCATGCCCAACCGCCTTTCGAGTCTGGAACGTATCGCTTACAGGGCAGTGTATGGGTGCTGGAATCCGGCCCGCAACAGCCCCCGTGCTAAACTTGCCGCGCTCCAGTATGGGTGGACAATCCCAACTGCTCCGTTTTCTGAGGCTCCATGACTGACTCCGGCCTAACTCGCAGACTTCGCCAGCAATCGCATCGCTCGGGACTGGCGGTCGGGATCACCATGGCGCTGGCAATTGCCGTATGCATCGGTGGCTTCACATTGCTTTATGTGAAGCTTGATCCATGGGTGCGAGACTTCTCGGGATCCGAACCCGCACCGACCGCCACCGCGCGGGATCAGGCGTCCAGCAACAATGACGAGGACGAGCCAACTGCGGAACCCACTGAAGAAGATCAGGAAGAGCCGACCGCTACGACGGAAGATGAGAACGGCTCGGACGGAAATGTTTCCGAATCGGATAACTCCGATGACAACGATGCCTTTGATCCGGATTATCAGGTGACCGCGCTGGAAGCAGTCAATTTCCGATCGGGACCGGGAACCAGTTTCGATCCGGTCGCTCAACTTGATCCGGGCACTCCCCTTCAGTACGAGGACGATACAGAGCCGGCGACCGAGCCTGAAAACGCCGGTACCAACTGGATGAAATTCACGCTAGAAGACGGACGCGAAGGATGGATTCGCGACGTCGATGTTGGCCAGACATAGGAGTCAGAGCAATGCAGCGCGTCACAATAGTTGGTTTGGGGCTGATCGGCGGCTCTATCGGTCTTGGTCTGAAGCGGTGGTCGAAGGACCAGGGCAAGGAAGGCGACGGTCCACTCCAGATTACCGGGTTCGATACCGATCTGGATCAGCAGAACTACGCGAAGAAGATCGGTGCCGTGGACAAAACGGAATGGCGCCTGCCGAATGCCGTTGCCGATGCGGACATTATTGTCCTTTGCACCCCTGTCCGCGATATGAAGGAACTGTTCGCCGACATTGCCGAGCACCTGAAGCCCGGCGCCGTCGTGACTGATGTTGGGTCAACCAAGGCCGATGTCATGCGGTGGGCCCAGGAACTTCTGCCTGCGTCAACGAGTTTCGTCGGGGGACATCCGATGGCCGGCAAGGCAATCAGCATCGAAGGTGCGGATGCTGACCTCTTCAAGGATGCGACCTGGTGCATTGCCCCCTCCATAAACGCCGATGAAACGGCCGTGCGCAATGTGCTCGGTATGGTCACGGCGCTTGGCGCGGAGGCGTACTTTGTCGATCCCGAAGAGCACGATGCGTATGTTGCTGGTATCAGTCACCTGCCATTTGTTCTCTCGGCGACACTGACCAACACGCTCGGTCGCGATTCCTCCTGGAAAGATATGAAGACGCTGACGGCTGGCGGGTTCCGGGATATGACGCGACTGGCCGCGGGAAGCCCAGCCATGCACCGCGACATTGTCATCACGAATCGGGAGTCGGTCCTGCGCTGGATCGACCAGTTCCAGCGGGAGTTGGCGACGCTCCGAGACCAACTGACGGCGGACATTGATGCAACTGCGGAAGAGTCAATCACCGGCTTTTTCGACGATGCCCGCAACATTCGCGCCGAGTGGTCGACCCAGACGACGCGCGAAGGGCAGTTGCTCCAGGCGACTGGTGGCGAGATACCAATGGACGGTGTTGGCGATCAGATGAGCCGCATGTTCTTCGGGAGCATGTTCAAGCGGCGGTCGAAAGACGCGGAGCGGCTTGGACGGCCCGGTACCAAGCCGAACAGCACCGCTCAGGGCAAAAGCGACCAATCGTCGGACAACTCGTACCGGTAGATCTGGGCAACCGGTCGACCATCACGGCGCATTCGGCCCCTGTCTTTGCGCAGGAGCGAGCCGTAGCGATTCTCGATCTGGACCACGCGACGATCTGGCAGATTGAAGAGCACGATTCCGAGTTCGAGCGGCGAGAGTGTTGCTTCGCGCAGTCGCGGATCGACAAGCCGGATTGGCCGTCCATCGGCGGGATCATTGTCCGCCAGCCAGGCCGTAACGGAATCCGGATCATCGCGTACGACGAACTCGTCGAACTGGGAGATTCCACGTCTGGTGGTGTAAGCAGTCTCCGGATCGAGCTTGTCGAGAATGGCGAGAACCTCGTTGAAGTCGACCGGATTGCGTGAGCAGGCATGGGCCAGCATCTTCAGGACATGCCCTTCGGCGCCGAAGCTGACGGTACTGTTTTGATCGATGAAGGTGATGCGTACTAACTGAACCATGGTTTTATTGTAGAACCGGGCGTCGGAACGTCCAATCACAACTTCCGGTACTGAGAGCACGATTATGAGTGAACCTGCGGATAACCGAACGAAACTCGAGCGGGAGATCGATGAGATCCTGACTCGCACGGACGCACCGATCCCTATCACTGCCAAGGCGCGATCGACCAGATGGCGGATACGGCGATGGATGCGCAGTGTGCCGGCGCAATTGGTCTGGTTGTGCATGATTGACTCGTTCTGGGGCTGGCTACTTATTGCGGCGGCCGTCTATCTGCTCGGCGCGTGGCTCACCGATCAGCACGGCATCGGATGGCAAATGGTGCGGGTGGTCGGTCTGATCGGCCTCGGAATGGCGATCTTCCGGATTGTCCGGCCGCGGTATCGAAGCGGGGGCAAGATCTGGCGTGGGCAGGTTCAGGACATGAACAAGCGCGGGGTGCAGCTGGGCGATCGCTTCGATGACTGGAAGAAACGCCGCTGAGTTAGTCCGCAGGTCGAATAAACGGCACGTCCGGTGGCTCGGCAGGTTCGAACACGCCGATCGCCTGGATGGTCGGGTTGTTCAGGAGCGCACTCCCGGAGATCGGCTTGCCTCCCGGCAGCTGGGCGACATCGACGATGAGTGCAGACGATCCCGTCCCAATGGCCAACACGTTTCCGACCCGACCTACTTCGCCCGGAGCGAGAGAGACAACATCTGTAACGGACGCACGGTGAATCTGAACGACAGTCTCGCCGCTTTGTGTCCAGGCTCGGGGCCAGGGCCACATTGCGCGCACATGTCGCTCGATCGCGTCTGCTGATTGTGTCCAGTCGATCGCTCCGTCTGCCTTGGCAAGTTGGCGGACGATGCTCGCGCCGGCCGGCTGAGGAACGGGCCGCAATTCACCGGCAAGATAGCGCGGGACATCGCGCTCGGTGAGATCGGCCGCGAGCGCACCAAGACGTTCCGTAAGTGAAAGCGTGGTGTCGGTCTCAGAGATCACTGTCTCGATGGTGCCGATCATGGCGCCGGTATCGAGCCCGCGTTCCATCTGCATCAGGGTCACGCCGGTCTTTTTGTCCCCGGACAGGATGGCTGCTGTTATCGGTGCGGCTCCGCGATAGTCTGGCAACAGGGAAGCATGCAGGTTCAGGCATCCCAACCGTGGTATGTCCAGAATGGCCTGGCTGAAGATTTTGCCGAATGCCGCGACGATGAAGAGATCCGCCTCGCAATCCCGAAGCTGCTGATGCACGGCCTCATCTCGAAGTGTCTCTGGCTGACGAACGTCGTAACCAAGCGACCGTGCCACTTCCGCTACCGGTGGTGCGACCAATTGATGCTTCCGACCTGCGGGACGGTCCGGTTGGGTCACAACGGCACGCACATCAAACCGGGAATCGGTATGCAGACGTTCGAGCGTGGGAACGGCGTACTCTGGTGTTCCAAAGAAGACGACGGCGATGGGCGATGGCTGTGGCATCCGATTCTCCTGTTGGGTCAAGCATGCCAAACCTGAGACAAACCCGCCCCGGAGTCAGCACTCCAGGACGGGAGTTTGTTCAATCATCCTTGGCGCGGGAATCTCCTTTGACCGTGATGATTGGCTTCAGCGTGTGGACGATTTCGATCAGGTCGAGCTGACGGGTGATGACTTTCTCGATGTCCTTGTACGCACCGGGAGCTTCGTCGACGTATGACATTGACGGCTTCGAGAATGTGCCCTGAATCGACTTCTCGAAGTCCGAGCTCGTGATCGATTCCTTGGCGCGCTTGCGGCCCATCTTCCGGCCTGCTCCATGTGAACAGGAGTTGAAACTCAGCTCGTTGCCCAGTCCACGCACGATGTAACTTGGCGTGCCCATCGAACCCGGAATGATGCCGATTTGTCCATCTTCTGCCGAGGTCGCGCCCTTTCGGTGGACGACCAGGTCGCGCCCGCCGTGACATTCGACGTTGGCGAAGTTGTGGTGGATGTTGATCACCTCAGCCCTGTCCGGATTGAAATCGACAGCGAGTCGCTCGACCTTCCTCGCGAACTGTTCAGCCAGACCACGCACCATGCGCAGTCGGCTTTCCAGCGCGAAGTCGGTCGCCCACGTCATGTCGTGCAGGTAGTTCTGACCCGATTCGTCGTCCAGCGGAAGCGAGGCCAGATCACGCCCGACCGGGAGACCACGCTTTTCGGTGATCTCAACCGCCTGCCGGTGGTATTCGTTGGCAATTCGCAGGCCCGTGTGGCGCGAACCGGAGTGGACCATGAACCAGATGATCCCATCTTCATCGACCTGCGCTTCCAGGAAGTGATTGCCACCGCCGAGGGTGCCCAGCTGTGCCTCTCCCTTTTCGCGGGCAATCGACTGCAAACCGTTCGCGCGCAGCGGTCGGTCCAGCGCACCGAGGCTGGCTGGCCGGCTGTTTGAGCTGAAACCGGTTGGAATGTTGCGCTGGACATCACCGCTCCAGGCCCGCCAGAACTGGCGATCGAAGCGACGGGTATCCAGACGAACGCCGGTATTGATTGCACTCATGCCACAGCCAATATCGACGCCCACTGCGTTCGGGATGACCGAACCATCCGTTGGCATGACACAGCCGATTGTCACACCGTAGCCAACGTGGCAGTCGGGCATGATCGCGATTGCTTCGGCAGCTTCCGGGTGCAGTGCAGTGTTACGGATCTGCTCCATGGCGCCGGGTTCAATTTCGTGTTCAGGCAGCCAGCTTCGAACCGGAATGGCCCTGGAACTGACATTGATTTCGTTCATTGTGAAAACTCATGACGGCCGCACCCGTTGACGGGTCCGGACCGATCGATTGTCGAAATTTTGGTGGTTGGATCAAAGGATCCGACAGCACGTCTCTGGAGCGAGGGCCAGACGACGGATCCTACGGAACGAACGACGTCTGGTGGTTTGTCGTGCTGCTGCGTGTGGGATCGGCCAATTGCCGATCGAGTGTCAGGCATGCGGGGAGGCCACCGTGCATCCGGGATCGGATGTCGGTATCGGGCGCTATCGGTTTGTTGGTGATGATCGCAATCATCAGAACAACCCTTCCCGGCAACTGCCGCACTTGCGCCGTCATTTGACGCAAGTGTCGAGTCTAGGGCCGAATTCCCGGATGTCAAGCACCGGGAAGCGTTGCTCTGGAGGTGTTAGCTGTTTGGTTGGACAGCGATTGCCTGGCCGCCATTGGCGCAGGACTGATCGATTGCGAAGACCGCGAGATGCGTGTTCACCGCATCGTGCACATTGGCGTGGCTTTCGGTGCCTGTCAGGATGCAGTTGACGAAGTGACCAATCTCGCCGTCGAACGGGTGATGACTGACGAGGCCGCTGTTCGGTGTCTCGGTCGGGAATGTGGCGAAGTCAGTCGCACCGGATAGAGCGCGCGTGTAGAAGCGATTGTCCCGAACGCCGCCATTCGTGCCCAGGACGTCGACATTGAACTGGTACGGCATCCAGTGCTCGACACAGGCCGAGATCTTGCCGATGCGTCCGTTGGCGAACGTGGCGACCGCGCTCTGCATGGTCGGGAACGGTGCCTCCGGCTCGAATCGGGTTTCGACCGCACTGACCGAAACGATGTCGCTGCCCATCAGGAAGCGGGCCAGGTCGACGGCGTGGCAACCGCCCAACATCATCGCGCTGGTATCCATGCGCCGGATGTGATCCTCCTGGTTCGGATAGCCAGATTGCTCCGTGTTGTGCCAGTAGTCTGTCTGCACGTACAGGACATCGCCGAGCATTCCTGCATCGATCAACGATTTCGTTGTCTCGACCATCGGGTTGTAGCGAAGAACAAATCCGCAGACGCTCTTGACGCCTGCCTTCGAGACGGCAGCGTCCATCGCTGCCAGCTCCTCCGGATTCATGGCAATTGGTTTCTCTACGAGAATGTGCTTCCCACCACTGGCCAGGGTGATCGCGTCGCCGGGATGGCGATGATTGGGCGATGTGATCGAGACCGCATCAATGCGCGGATCGGCAGCCAGATCGTCGACCGAGTCATAGAGCGAGATTTTGGACGGATCGATACCGACCTCGCGGGCCTTGGCTGCGGCGCCATCCTTGGTGCGGCTGCCGATTGCCACGACCTCGACATTGGGATTGCGCAGGTACGCGCGCAAGTGTCCCGATGAAACTGTTCCCGCGCCCTGAATAGCTACACCGATCTTGTCGTTCGCGCCCATGAATCCTCCGTTGCTGAATTCCGATTCCCGGCATCATAGCCAAGCGACGGGATTTACGGGCGTGGCTTTTTTTCGCGACGGGATTCTGTAATGCCGGGAGGCAGCGGTCGGTGCCAGATTGCCATCAGAAGCGCGGACCCGAGACCCAGCAGCAACAGCACTACCAGCAAGTTCTCGCCAACCCATGACGCCTTTTCGAAATCGCAGGGAGACTCCCGAGTCCGACTGCATTCCAATGCGCGGGTATAGGGGTCAGGCCGTGCCGTGAGGTCCACGAAAAGCAGGAATGGCCATGCGATTCCGACGGTCCAAACAAAGGCCGAGCCCATCGCTTTCCAAAGCGGTGCCCGCCGCCAGGCATAGAGGAGACCGGTCAAACCCGCGCGAGCGCGGCGATGGCGAGGCATATAGATCGGACTCCACGCCACTCCCGAGTCATAAGGATCCTTGACAGACGCTTCATACGCCTCGAGCACCGGATTGGAGGACGGCGATGTTACGTACCGAACGATTGCGGTCGCGCATCCGGCGATGAACGATGCGACCAGGATCACAATGATCACGTCGGTCGTTTGCCATAGCGGCGGACACAGCGTATTTGCGGTTGCACAATCGAGATTATTCTGGCTGCGGTCGTGTACCAGATAGACGGCCAGTGCAGAGAGGGAAAATGCAGGCAGCGTCGTCGTCAGAGCGAGTTGCCAGATGGGGAGGTTGTCATTCCCGGAAGTCACGTTTGCCATGGTCCAGATCCAACCTGTGGTTGGGAAGGGATCGAGATGAATCAAAAGTTGGTTTTCGGGCAGAATGTGCGCAGTGGGATAGCGACGTTGAAAGGCAACAGCAAGCGATGGCGATGCGGATGCAGTTGGCGGAGGTTCTTCCGGCCGACGAGCGAACAGTCCTGTGGGATCTGACTCGACAGCTCGGTGTGCAGCAGGTGGTGAGCGGAATTCCGGACGGGCCAGATCTGCCACCAGCCTGGGATTTCGACCGGCTGCGCCAGATCAAGGAGCGCTTCACCGCAGATGGTCTCGATCTGACTGTGATCGAATCCGCGCCGGCCTCGATTCAGGAGCCAATCAAGCTCGGACTGGGCGATCGCGACGAGCACATCGGTCACTTTTGCCAACTCATCGAGAACATGGGCCGCCTGAATATCCCGATCATGTGCCACAACTGGATGGCCGGACTCGGCTGGCTGCGGACCGATTTCGGGCTACCTGAGCGTGGTGGAGCGTTAGTAACCGGGTATGACAACGAAGCGAACGAGCGGCTCGGGCTCACCGCATATGGCGAGGTAACTGAGGATCAGATGTGGGAACGGATGGCGTATTTCCTGCAGCGGGTTGTGCCGGTCGCGGAGAAGGCGGGCGTCTTTCTGGCGGTGCATCCGGACGATCCGCCCCGCTCGCCGGTGCGAGGGATCGGTCGCATTCTGACCTCTCCCGAGAACTTTCAGCGCGTCCTCGACATGTACCCGAGCAAGCACAATGGCATGACATTCTGCCAGGGCAACTTTTCAGCTATGGGTGTCGATGTGCCTGAGACCATTCGCCATTTCGGGCGACAGGGTGCAATCAAGTTCGTCCATTTCCGGGATGTGCGCGGGAATCGGGACAAGTTTGTCGAAACATTTCACGACAATGGCCAGACCGATATGGTGGAGGCCATTCGTGCCTATGCGGATGTCGATTTTGATGGACCCGCCCGGGTTGACCACGTGCCGACAATGGCTGGTGAGGCGAATGACAATCCAGGCTACGAGGTGATGGGGCGACTGTATGCGCTCGGCTACATGCGTGGGCTGATGGAAGTAGTGGCAAAGGAGCAACCGGCTTAATTCGCCTGGTCGCTGAAAGGACATCGCGTTCGTGGTTGATCAACTCTCCCCTCGTGGCCGGACATTGCGCACACAGCATCCGCCTATGTATGTCTGTCCGCGGACAGTCGTCACGCCACGGCTAACCGGGAAACTCGATGACGATGTCTGGGGCCATGCGCCCTGGACCGAGCCGTTCGAGGACATCGAGGGCGATCTCAAACCCAAACCGAGACTTCTGACCCGTGCCAAGATGCTCTGGGACGATGAATTCCTCTACGTCGGGGCGTATCTGGACGAGCCACATTTGTGGGGTACGCTGACCGAGCACGACTGCATCATCTACGAGGACAACGACTTCGAGGTCTTTCTCGATCTCAACGGCACCTGCCAGCATTATGTGGAGTTGGAGCTCAACCTTCTTAATACGACCTGGGACCTGATGTTGACCCGCCCCTATCGGGCTGGTGGCATCCGGTTCAACGGGTGGGAGTTCCATGGCATGCGAACCGCGGTGCACTGTGACGGAACGCTCAATGATCCATCCGATATTGATAAGGGGTGGTCTGTCGAGATCGCATTCCCCTGGGCATCTCTGGCGGATGTGACAGATCGGCCGCTACCGCCCTCGGATGGCGATCAGATCCGAATCGGATTCTCGCGGGTGGAATGGCAGCACGAAATCGTCGACAGACAGTATCGCAAGGTGCCCGGGACGGCGGAAGACAATTGGGTTTGGACTCCGACCGGGGTGATCGATATGCATCGGCCCGAGCGCTGGGGCGTGCTCCAGTTCTCCGACAGGATCGCTGACTTGCCTGAGCCCACGCCACTCACCGAATGGGAGAACCGCGTCGTTCTGGTCGATGTCTTTGAGGCGCAAATGGCCTGGCAACGTGATTATGGCGCCTACACGTCATCTCTGACCGATCTGGGCATGGACGATATCTCGGGGTTGACCCTGGAGGCGACGGCGAGCCAATTCATCGCAAGGTTGGGCGCGTGCTCAATCGATCACGAATGGCGGCTTGTGTGTGCACCGACCTTGGGAAATCGATGAAATTTTGAGGGATCTCATACCAGGTGCCATGTCAGAACGGCTCGTCGCTCGTGTTTGGTAGAGACGTCAATAGTTCGGACCAGTGTTCAGTGAGAATCCGCCAAATCACATCAATGTCAACGGTTTCGTACGCATGCGCGATGACATTTCTCAATCCCATCATGCGAATCCAGCTATCGTGTGACGTCTCTTCGAATCTCGCTGGATTCGCCTTGCGCATCTGAATGAGCTGTTCGCCGATAATCGAGAGATTCAACAAAACGGCATCTCTGATCAATCGTGAGCTTCTGAATTCTTCCCGTGTATCGGGAAGATAGTCATCGATCGCCTGGATCGAATCGTGAATGATCGTGAGATGGGGATTCCACGATTTCGTCACGGAATAATTCTGATTTGATCTGGAAGCACATACCTCTCGAACGCTGGGTGCAGATTCAGGACGAGGTCCACGGGCCGACCCGCAATCTGCGCCAGTGTCTCAGTCAGTCTGAATCGCTCTGCGAAGTCGAGCGTGGGTTCAAATCTCGCGAGGAGATCAATATCGCTTTCGGGAGTTTCCTCGCCGCGAGCGACACTGCCGAAAACCCATGCCTCGACGCACCCATGGGCGAGAAGTTCATCGATCAGCGCCGCCGTAACCAGAGCCGGCACTGTTTGGGTCGATTGGTGATGTGCGAGATCAGTCATAACTCCCCCATCCTACCAACGCGTGGCAAGTTGGGAGCGTGCTCTACGGTTCCTCGCCGAAGTAGAGGGTGCCGGGTCGAACCATGGTGCGGGCGAAGTCGTCGTTGACCTCGAGGCCGATGCCGGGCTCGTGATTGAGGACGACATGCCCGTTCTGGATTACCGGCTGATCCTGGATGGTGAGCTCGTCCCAACCGTCGTAGTCGATCCAGTGCCATTCCATGACGAGGAAGTTCGGGATCGAGGCGCAGACATGGGCACTGGCCATGGTGCCGATCGGGCCGCAGACATTGTGCGGTGCGAGCGGGATGTAATAGACCTCGGCCATGTTTGCGATCTTGCGGCATTCGGAGAGTCCACCGCACTTGGGAATGTCGGGCATGATGTAATCGACGGCCTGCTGCTCCAGCATGTCGCGGAAGCCCCAGCGCATGTAGAGGTTCTCGCCAGCGCAGAGCGGAACAGGCGAGTTGGCCTTGACCTCGCGCATGGCAGCCACGTTCTCCGGTGGAACCGGCTCTTCCAGCCAGAGCAGCCGGAACGGTTCCATGGCGCGGGCGACGGCTATGCCGCTGGCAATGTCGTACCGCCCGTGCATATCGATCGCAAGGTCAATGTTGGGTCCAACAGCGTCGCGCACGGCGGCAACGCGCTCGACCATCCAGTCGATTTCGGGCCCGGAGGCGTGCCAGTTCCACTTGTCGGTCCGAAAACCGGCCTCGGTTTCATCAACATCAAACTTGAGCGCATCGAATCCCATGGCGACAACTTCGCGGGCGCGTTCGGCATAGGCCTGGGCGGAAAAATCCGACCCGGCATGACTGTCGCAATACAGCCGGACCGTGTCGCGAAACTTGCCGCCCAGAAGTTGGTAGACAGGCACGCCAAGAATCTTGCCGGCGAGATCCCAGAGGGCGATTTCGATACCGGTCATGGCGGTGACGGTCGCGCCGGACATTGCACCGTCAAAGAGTCGTGATCGGCGCATCTTCTCGAAGAGCATGTCCACATTCAGTGGATCCTCGCCCAGGATGTATTGGCCGAGCGCCTTGACCATGGCCGGACAGCCTTCGCCACCATGGATGCACTCGCCGTTGCCAGTCACGCCCTCGTCCGTGAAGATGCGAACGTAGGTCGAGTATCCGTGACCCTTGATTTCGGCGGTCCGGATATCGGTGATCTTCATCATCAGCCTCCTGCTCGCGATGCCTGAATCCGATGATGGAATTCCCGGCCCGTTTCCTGCTCGTACTCGTCGATCTTCGGCTGGGAGGTTGGGTAGTAATCGTGGATCGATCCACCGGCGAGAATCTTGCCGCGAATCCAGGCCTCCAGCTCTTCCTTGTGTGGTCCGTGCTCAGCGATGTACTCGGCAATCTCGAGGGGCATGCCGACGACTCCCTCGTCATCGCAGAGGAGGATGTCGCCGGGAAGCACCTGGACACCGGACATATTGATGGGCTGGTCGTAGTCGACCGCAATGAGCTCGCGGCCACTGTGTGATGGATGGACCGCTGCACAAAAGACTGGCAATCCGACCTCGGCGATATAGGGTGAATCGCGAATGGCGCCGTTGACGATCGCAGCGGCGGCGCCTTGCGATTTCATGCGGGCGGTGAGGATGTCGCCGATGATGCCTGCGGAATGGAGACCGAGCGCATCGACGCAGAAGATGTCGCCTGGCTCGAGTGATTCGATCAGGACGATCTCGGGGGAAACGCGGCGGACCGCAGGATCGAACGGTTGCTCGGGGCCGCGTTGCATCAGGTATTGGCAGGTTCGGGCCCGGCCCACAATTCGATTGCCGAGGCCGAATGGCCGGATCGGCAGCAGACCCTGCATGTAACTGTTGCGCCAGCCAAGGCTGATCATCAACTGGCAGGCTGTGGCGGTGCTCACCAATGCCAGCTCGTCGCGGATCGCATCGAGGCGGGCAGATTCGTCTGGGCCCCATGTGAGACCGGTCATTGTCTCGTACTCCCCTTTCCAGGCGGATGTGGTGATTGGAATCATATGGGGAAAACCGCATTTGTGAAAGCGCTTACATGCGAGACCATCCGTGATTGGGCCGGACATTACAGCAGCGCGCGACGAGTCGCGGCGCTATGGCCCGGCAGGGGTCTCGGACGGTATGGGATCTTCCGGTGTCGGCGCATCGGTTGCGACAGGTGCATCTGGGGTGACCGTCGAAGTGTCGGAGATAGAGACCTCGATCGTTGGTGAATCGATCGCGGTCACCATCGGAGATTCAGGAGTGGATGTCGACGCGATGGTCTCTGTCGGCACAAGCGTGGGTGGGTCCGTCATTGTTGGATTCGGCGATGGCGTCGCGGTATCGGTCGCGCTCGAAGTTGGCTGGGCGGAGAGCGTTGCAGTGTGTGTCGGCGTACTTGTTGCGGTGCGTGTCGGTGTTTTCGTGGCAGTTGGAACTGGCGTAGAGGTTGCCATACCGGTGCCGAGAACTTCAACCTCGGCAAGACAGCCCAGCGGTCGACCGGATACGGGACCGGTGAACATGAATCGAACGTAGCGCGCCGTTGCGGCGAGTGGAATGTTTCGCCACTGCGATGCCATCCCGGTATCGGTTCTGAATGCTTCCCGGAAGGACGATTTGTCGAGCGCGGTCTGCACAGTCAGCATTTCGCCGCACTCGGGTTCACTGAAATAGAGACTGATACCGGTGATGTTGGCAGGTCCACCCAAATCGACATACTCGGCCGATTGGGACGGAGGCGGCGACGTCGTTGTTCGCCAATCAGTAACAAGATTGCCGTCCCAGATCGACTTCGAAGGCGTGGCGCCGCTTGAGCCGCCGCTTCCAATGGGGACAATCGGCATGCCGGTCAAGATGACCGGACCAGTGGCGGGAGTCGCAGTCGGCGTGACACTCGGGGAACTGCCTGGATATCCATGTACCTGGATTTCTGAAAGGTATCCGAGCGCAGGTTCCGAATTCGGATTCCGGAAGTAGAAGCGAACATACTGCGCGGTCGCGGCAACATCCAGCGTTGCCCACTGGCCGGCCGGAGCATTTCCAACAACCTTGACCGTTGTCCAGGTCGCGCCATCGCTGGATACACGGATGCTGAGGTAATCGGCGAATCCAGTCTTCCTGAATTGCCAGCCGATGGAGGTTATGTGCGTCTGTTCGCCAAGATCCACCGTGATCCACGCAGATTGAAGCATTGCTCCATCGCCAGTCACCGCCCAACTCGTCTCCGGCAATCCGTCCCGAACTCGATAGGGATCGTTGCCGCCCGATGCGGTGATTTCCTCCATGGAGCTGTACGCAGGCGGTTCGGTTGGAGATGGGGTGGGCGTGATAGTTGCTGTGGGTCGCGCCGCTGAAAATCCGCTGAAGGCAATCTCGGCCAAATAGCCCAGATCTGCCTCGGCATTGGGGTTTTTGAAGACCAGCCTGATGAACCGGGCAGAGAACGGCTTGTCCAGATGCTGCCAGACGCCGGCCGGTGCATTGCTCACCAAACGCTGGGTGGTCCACTCGACGCCGTCAACAGAGCTTCGGATGCTCAGATAATCGGCCGCTCCGGTGCGTCCGAAGATCCAATCTACCCCTTCGACTTCGACCGGGGCGCCAAGGTAATACGTGATGGATGCTTCGCGAATGGATCCGGCATTGCCAGCAACGGCCCAATTGGATGTCGGACTTCCGTCGAGGGTGCGTGCCGGATCATTGCCACCGGTGGCGCTGACACTGACAACCGGAAGTGAGGCCGGTACGGGCGGAGGCTGGGTCCTCTCGATGAACTGCAAAATCTCGTTGCCCTTGTTGCAGAGACCGCGCGCGTACAACGGCATAAGTGCCCAACTACCTTCAAGCGACTGGATTGTTTGTTTGGTTCCGGCGTAACCAAGGCGGGTAATTCCGTCCGTACTCGGTGTGAGATTTCGATATAGGTACAGGATGCTGTCCGGTTGCGGAATGCCTACGGCATACGAATACATGTGATAGATGTGGCCACGAGCGGCATCGACGCCATTTGCCCAATAAAAGGAGTGCGGCTGGTTATCGTTGTATATGCCGATACCAGCCGGATTGAGGCTGGATTTCCAGAATTTGCCCTTCCAGTAGCCCGTCTCGAGGGCCGACTGGGCGATAAGGATTGCCGGATCAAGACCGACCTGGGGCGCCAACCGATAGATCTCGTAGGCATATTCGCTGACCTGATCTGGCCGCGCCGATCCAAGAGTCAGCGCAAGACGAACAACACCTTCGGGATTGCCGCGTGCCGGACCAATCAGGCGATCTGCGGGTTGCAACGGTTTCCAGGCGGATGCCGACTCGGTCTGGGGCGCGACCCACCCCGAGCCAAACAAACTCAGTATGGTTATCAGCACTGTTGCAAAAAGCAGCAGCTGTCGACGTTGCAGGGTCATGCCGACTCACAACCAATGGGCGAATAGTGCAGGCAGGTTTCGATAATGCCACCCATGGTACGAAAGTCCTATTGAGGAGTCCATTATCAAAATTGATGAGATTCTTGTTGGCAAAATCATTGCCATGGCGTCGAGATGTCGGGCGAACTCCGACAGTCTGATCACGTTCTGGCACGGGCATATGGAGATAATTCAAATGATGAAGACGCATTCCCACTCTGGAGCAGTTCAACCACTATGAAAACCAGCCAACTCACACCAGCCGTTTCCACGTGGTCGCTTCATCGAACACTGGGGCGATTCTGCGCGGATGACACGGCATTCGGAGGCGGACCCTATCTCGGCTCGTCCGGCGATGGCAGCGGTGTTTCGTTGATCGAACTTATCCCGTCGATCGCGCGCCATGGGTACGGTCGCCTCCAGATATGTCACTTTCATCTGGAATCACGTGAGGCGACGTATCTCAAGCAGCTGCGCGAAGCGATGGTAATGTCGGGCGTGGCCGCCGAAATGCTCCTGATTGACGATGGCGACCTGACCGATCCAGATATCGCAGGTCAGCTGACCTGGTATCGATCCTGGCTGGATGCGGCCGCACAACTTGGCATGACATCCGTCAGAATCGGTGCTGGCCGGCAAGCACCGACACCCGAACGCCTGGAACAGAGTGGTCGGTTACTGGCGCAGTTGGCCGCCGAGTATCCGGGAATGCAGATCGTGACTGAAAACTGGTTGGCCACGACGCCGAATGCCGCGTCACTGCTTGCAGTCATGGATGCAGCAGGGCCTGATGTTGGCCTGCTGATCGATCTCGGCAACTGGAAGGCGCCCGAGAAGTACGCCGATCTTGCCGCCATAGCCGATCGAGCCGTGTCGTGTCATGCGAAGTGTCACTTCACGGAGCAAGGTCCAGACGAGCGGGATTACCGGCAGTCGCTCGAGATTCTTCGGGCTGCGGGTTTTTCCGGCACGATGGCGCTGATCTACGATGGACCGGATCCGGATGAATGGGCCGGGCTCGACCTGGAATGGGCAATCGTCCAGTCCGTGTTTGGTAGTGACCACACTGGCTGACCTTCGTTCCCAATCCAGGCAGCAGAATGGCACGTGCCAGTGACTTTTCCGTCTCTGGCACGTGTCTTTTCGTTCACGTGACGCCGGGTACTGATTCAGTCAATGCTCACGGAATGCCGATGATCGATTCACATCCAGCAGGCTCGGCCCCGATGTACGAATCGGTTCCAGTGCCGCCATTGCAAACATCGCCCATGCCCGGACCGCCTGCGAGTTGATCGTTGCCTCCGTCGCCCACCACGCTGTCCTGACCGTCGCCACCGCTGACCTTGTCTGCACCGGGACCGCCGGCGATATCGTCGTTGCCGGCATCACCGGTGATGGTATCGGCGCCGGTCGAGATGTAGCCGGTGGTGTCCCATTCGCCGCGGATGGTATCGTCGCCATCGCCACCGGTGATGGTGTCGTCGCCTGAGGCGCCCATGATCTGATCAGATCCACCGCGGCCATCAATCGTGTCATTCCCGCCGATCAGACTCTCTTCATCGCTTTGCGGCTGATACTCTCCGTAGATCTGGTCACCACCAACACCTCCGAGCAGTTCGTCGTCGCCGGGGCCGCCATAGATGCGCTCAGGTAACAGATCATCGGATGTGCCGCTGGTCGAACCGTCCGGATTCAAGGCATCGATGTAGTCGTTCCCTGCATCGCCCATGAGGACATCGCGATCCTCGTACCAGCAGTAGGGATCGCCCATCTCGTTTATGTCGCAGAACTCTTCGCCGGGCCCGTTGTTGCCACCATAGATGGTGTCATTGCCTTCGCCGCCGCGAATGATGTCACCCTGATCGCCGCCCAGAAGCAGGTCGTCGCCTTGACCACCGAAGATGGAATCACTCCCTGGCCCTCCATCGGCTTTGTCGCCCAACGTGTCATAGGTATCGTCGGAGGAGAAACCGGACATATCGATAATGTCATTGTTCGGGCCGCCGTTAGCCGTGTCGGCTCCTGCTCCGGTGTTCAGACTGTCCTGGCCCTCGTTACCGGACAGATAGTCGTTGCCATCCTCACCGGAGAGATAGTCGTCGCCAGTCTGACCGTAAAGGCGATCGTCGCCGGCACCGCCGGAGATCAGATCACTACCGTCTCCGCCCACGAGTTTGTCATTGCCGGTGTCGCCAATAACCCGATCGTTGCCTTCGTTGGCCGAGATCGAGTCGTTATCGGCGCCGCCATCGAAGCGATCGTCACCAGCCTGGCCATACATGCGATCCTTGCCGGCCTGGCCGTACGCCCAGTCATTGCCTGTGCCGAGCGTGATCTTGTCGGCGCCATCGCCGCCGAACAAGTGGTCATCTCCGTCTCCGCCGGCAACGGCATCATTGCCACTATCGCCGTAGAGGTAGTCCTTGCCGGCCTCACCGCGAATCTTGTCATTGCCGGAGCCACCAGCAGCGCGATCGTTACCGTCGCCCAGGGTGATATCGTCGTCTCCCGCTGTTGCACACACCACATCATCGCCACCCAGGGTGGAGATCACATCGCGACCACTGGAGCCGAGGATGACATCTTTACCGGCAGTACCGGTGATCGTGCCACTCCCGGATTTGGTCACGGTGTACGAGACGCCGCCAACGGTGCAGGAGGCGGCGTTGGTGGACTGGACTGACCGACCACCGACAATCGCAACGAGACAGAGTGCACAGACGACGCGGGCAAGTCGATTGAACGGGGAATCGCCCGTTCGACTGCTCTGCATCGGACCCGAAAGGTTGGAAACCGATTGTTTTGTCATCGGATGGTGCTGCTTTCTGTCGTCAGATCGTCGGCGTTGACGACTGGTGCCTCCGGTACGGCCTTCGTTCGAGAACGCAAGGCTGCGTGCCGTCAAACTACGGAGCGGGACTGAGGCACCTGGTAATGACCAACGCCGTCAGATGGCTCCGCAGCGTCACGGTAGCATGCAGTGCGGTTCGTTTCCATCGCAAATTGCGACGACTTGTCTCAAAAGCGCAACCAATTGGACTGGCAGGCCTAAGCCGACAGGAACTCCGACGATTGGCCGGGACGCCAGGAGGCACGGATCAGCGACGCTCAGACGCGACCGGCGGCTATATTGAATGTGTGGGGGGAGCGGGAGACCGGACTCGAACCGGCGACATTCTGCTTGGAAGGCAGACACTCTACCAACTGAGTTACTCCCGCAGAGGAGTGTTTTGCGATCCAGTTCCGGGTGTCTCACCGGTCGGGGTGGAGGGACTCGAACCCCCGACCTCAGCGTCCCAAACGCCGCGCGCTACCAACTGCGCTACACCCCGAGAGCGCCAATCGCAGCGGCGAGTATAGGCTGAGTGCCGGTCCCCCGTCGAGGTCCGGCACTCGCCAAATCGTCTCGGATTCAGACCAGTTACGAGCCGAGCACCTCGGTTGCATCGATCGTCTCGGTCATTGCCGTCAGCATGCCGGTCAGGCCCTCGTACGTGAACGGGAAGACCCCGTACCAGGCGCCAACCTGCCCGGCTTCAACCGCCGGCAGCGATTCCCAGAAGGTCAGGCCGTCTGCCCAGTCGGGTGTGTTGCGGGAATCGACCAGGATCAGATCGGCCTCGTCGCTGTACTTGCCGATCTCTTCCCAACTGATGATCTCGAAGTTGTTGAATGTGCCCGGATCGGGATTCTCCGGCACGGTGACATCGAGCCCCAGGGACCGCAGGTAGATGAGATCGCCGACCCACTCCGAGTTGACGACGTAGACCTGCGTGGCATCCGGAGAGACGGCCAACGCCTTCAGACCCGGCTTGGCTTCGACGGCCGCCTTGAACGCATCCTCGGCAGCTTTCCAGGCATCGCGGGCAGCGGAAACCTCGGGCGCGTCGATGTCTGCACCCAACGCTGCCGCCAGTTGTTCGAACTGCTGGATGGTGTCGAGAACCGAGTTGCCCCCGGCCTTGATCAGGGCAATCGGGCAGAGCGACTCGAGCGCGGTCGTGGTCTCCTCATCCAGATACCAGGCCATGCCATTTCCACGATCGACATCGACGTAGAGATCAGGGCCGAGCGCGACGACGGCCTCAATGTCCGGCTGACCGTAGTCGCCAATGTAGACCATGTCGGTCATATCGAGATTGCCGAGTTGCGGATCGGGTGCGGCGCCAGCGACCTGACCCGGCCCATAGATGCCAGCGACCTTGTAGCCGAGGTCCCAGAGGGCAGCGCCGGACGTTGTCTGGGCAAGAACGGTCGTGGGCATGGCATCGAGCGCGATCTCGGCGCCAACCGAATCGACGAAGCGCCAGCTTCCATCGGCCTGGGCGCCACCCCCGAATGGAGCTGTTGGGGTACTGGCATCCTGCGCGCTGACAGCGAGTGGTGATGCGGCGAGTGCAGCTCCGGTGATGACGAAATGACGACGAGAGATCATGTTGGTCTTGTTCCTCAACACGTGACTGATAAATCCGACTTGTTCAGTAGGATATCAAATCTCGCGTCGTTGTGAGGAACTGCCCGGCGATGCTATTGATCGACGACGACCACTGTTGGCAGGCTGTCGGGGATTACCCGGTAGACCGTGGTGTTGCCGCTCTGGAAGGCGACCTCGAGGTACGTTCCGACCATTGATTCGATCGCGGCAAGGCCCTCGTCAGACGCATATCGCTGATCGCCCCACTCCGAGTACCGCTCAACGTCACCGACGATGACGTACTCGACCCGGTACTTGGCGAGTGTTTGAGCCTTGGTTGCAACATCGCCATCCGAATAGAACATCTTGACATCGGTCACGCGAGGAGCGATATCGGCAACATAGCGCTGCTGGGTTTCGTGGTTATCCCATCCGATGACATCCGGCAGGCCGGTATGGATCGAGAAGCGGGACCCTGCGCCGCGATACGGCCCGATGGCCGCTTCCATGATGACCGGCGAGCCTTCGACATTGTTGATGAACCAGTAAATGGCATCGTAATCGCCGTTGAATGTGACGGTCGTGTTGTTCCAGCCGGGCAGGGTGCCGTACGTCATCCAGTCGTAACTGTTAAGCGTGCCAGGGGATGGATAACCGGGGAAGCGCTCGTCGAGGCGAACACGGGTGGCGAACACCGGATACACCAGGCCAAGCAGGATGGCGATCATGGTGACGATCACCGTCGCTCGTGCCCAATTGATCCGCATGCGCTCGCGGCTCAGCCAGATTCGGGATGGCTCGTACTCGGTTGGTTCCTCGACCTCGGTTGCAGGTTCCGGCTCCACCGCGAGCGAGACTTCCTCAGGAACGATCGGTTCACTCGATGGGATGGCATTCAGGCCGTAGGTGGCGGTCTGGATGGGGTCAATGGCGGGTGACGGCGAGAGGGCCGGATCGTCCATCGGATCTGGCAGGGCGGGAAGGTCTTCCTCGTACCAGTAATCCAGCGGTTCGACATTTGATTGCTCGCCCAGCCAGTTGAGCATCCCGCCGTTCCGCAGCGCCCGGCCGAATACGACCGCTGCCGCAACTGCAAAGAGCACCCAAACCTGGTTGTAGAACTTGAAGACCGTATTCATGCGGTAGGCGTCGCCGCCGGCCAGGTTGTCCTCGAGGAAGACAATCTCGATCGCCCCGACAATCCCGGCCGCACAGGCGACCAACGCACCGGTCATCCGCTCCGAGCGATCCTGCGCGAAGACCCAAAGCGTGCCGCCGAGGAGGAAGAAGGCAACAGCGAGGGCGAGCGATCCGCGGCCATCTAGGGTCAGGGCGATTTCGAACAGCCAGGCAATGAGTGCGAAGCCAATGGCCATATCGCCGATCGAGGCGATGCGGTGTTGCGCGCCGGTCAAACCAACCGGGACTGAGAGGACAAAGCAGGCCAGGACGACGGCGACCTTGATCGTGTTGTCGTCAATATCCAGCTTCCAGTTTGTGGCGACCGCGACCGCGATCCCGGCTCCTGCGATCGCCATCGGGAGGACGGGGTCGGCCATGAATGCGAACGGCTTACCGCGCTGCAGATTGAGCAGCAGGGCCGTGACACCGACGCCGAGGATGGCGAAGAAGATTCCGAAGTGCAGGAACATCTGGGTGACTTCGGTCTTGTCGCGCGTTTGGCCAACGGTGCTGAACAGGGCAACGTACTTCGCATAGAAGGGCGCGAAGGTGGCGAGCGCGATGAAGCCGGCGATACCGGTGCCGATTGCAGTTACGAGCAAGCGCATGGGGAACGGGCGGACGTACAGCGTGGTCATGAACATGCCGACCGCGAGGAAGGCGATGTACTCAGCCGCGTCCCATGAGTTCGTGGTCGCGACCGTCCCGACCAGCAGACCGGTCACCCCGAGCCGCACGATGAGATTGGCAAGGTTCTTTCGATTGCGCGGTCGACTGGCGCCAAGGGCTGTTAGCCATGGATCACGGGCCAACGTCAGAAGCAATGCAAGCAGCACTAGCGTGTTGGGTACGTTGATTCCGTGCGCATGCAGGTCGGCATAGGTACCAGTGAAGTATGGGAACTCGGTGATGGTGCCGGTAATTGCGCGACTTGGATCCCAGAACCAGAGTCCGAAGTAGGGCCGGATTTCGCCTGGCCACGTCTTCAGCACATTGACGAACTCGAACAGATTTCCGATGAGCGCAAGCAGAACGGCTGCGCAAAGACCGGTGATTGTCGCCTGCCATTTGCGGGTGCGACCGGCACTAAGGGCGGCGGCCAGCGAGTAGGCGCAGCTGGCCATCATGCCCATGATGGTGGGTTGGGCGAGGTTGAAGGCAATCTCGGCCGGGATACCGGTCAATTTGATGGCGTATGCAACCAGGTAGAGACCGTAGTAGTAGTAGTTGATGTAGCCATCCGAGAACCAAGGATCGAACGGCGGGAAGTTGGCACTGCGCAGGGTGGCGTTGAGATGGGCGAACTCCATCGGTTTCTCGCCGCCCCACGAGGGATGCCAGCTATCCGGGTTTACCCATCTATAGAAGAGGAACAGAGCAAAGAAGAGCCAGAAGGCGATCTCGGCGCCACTGATGACGAGTTTGGGGAAGCGGCGTTTGCGATCGGCCAGGGTCCACCAGAGCACCCAGCCGAGGATCGCCGTCGCGGCCAGACAGACCCAGCTCCAGACCGACGAGAAGATGACGAGTTTGAGACTGGCCAGGAACCACATCAGCCAGCCCGCGATGATCAGGGTCATCGTCCGGGCAAGGCCCGTGCCGCCATCCGGAGCGCGCGGGAAGAGCAGTCGAACCCAGGGCCAGCCGACGAACGAGAAGATCAGCAGGAGAGCGATCCAGAAAATGACGGCGACGCCGCTATTGCTCGTCCAGCGTTCGCTCCACCGGTAGTCGGTGGTGGCCGTGAGTTGCCCCACCGGTTCATCGAGCATGAGCGAGTCTTTGGATGGATCGAGGCGCGATACGGTCCATGGACTGGCGACGGCATCCGCGAAGAGGCTGTCCCAGGTGGCGCGATCGATCTGGGACGTTTTCTGGTAGATGCGGACGCGGGGATGGTCGTAATTGACCCATGATTCGTCCGCTAACCCGTCGTCGAACTCGTACCCAAAGATCTCGGGTTCGGTCTGGAAATCGGCAACCAGTGTCCAACCGAGTTGGCCGCTGTCGAGTAGTTGGTAATAGGCATTCTGAACCGGATAGCGCCAGGGTTCCGTTGCGACCGATTCGCGAAGACGGTTGGACGACTGAACCACAAAATCGGCAGACTGCAACTGGTTCCAAAGATAGTCAGAAACATCCTCTTGCGGGCGGTCGCCATAAATATCGAGGGCGATGACCGTGTACTGATTGTCTTCGCTGGTCAGGAGTGGGCCGAGCGGGACCGGGATGAGATCGTCCCAGCTCTCTCCAGTGAGGACAGACCCCATGGGGACGTTCGCATAGATCCATTTGCTGGCGGCGATGCGTGATTGATCACCGCGATAGATATTGGTGAACGCAGCGGTCCAAAGTCCGATACCGGCCAGACAGATTCCGGCGAATACGATCGCAGGAAGGATGTTGACCCGGTTGGCGAGCCATTTGTATCCAGTCCAGATCGCCAGACCGCAGCCGATCGAGAGGACGGGAATGAGCGGAGCCTGGTAGCGGAGGAACTTGATCTGGGGCGTCAGGACAACGATCAGTTGCAGACCGAGGAATGCGAGCGGCAGGAGAATCGCGGGCTGGCGACGCTTGATGCAGAACCATGCCATCAGTCCGACGCCAATGATGGCCAGGGTGGTTGCGACCGGCCCCATGCCCCACCGCCAGAGTTGCTCAAGTTGATACACACCCGGAGTGGTGCCGACATATCGGCGGGTGTACGGGAAGTCGATGGTGCCGCTCGCCATGTTCTGCTGCTCTTGCAGTTGGGCGATGTACACACTGGAGCGAACGAGTGCATAGGGTTCGAACATACCGAACCCAACGACCGCAGCGACTCCGGAAAGCAACAGGCGAGAAAGGCAGCCCAGGACGGCATCGGCAGGATCGTCAGGATCAAGCCGGCGCCAGGCCCAGAGGATCGCGGCCAGCGCAGGAATACCGGCCAGCAGGATGATCGAGCCCTTGGTTGCCAGCGCAAACCCGAAGGACATGCCGGCCAGCATGAACCAGCCGTGGCGTTCCTTATCCAGTGCCAGGATCGAGCACCAGATCGTGAGCGCGACGAAGAAGGCTAACCAGATGTCTGTCGTGAAGAAATGGGAGAGCTGGATTTGGAGCGGAGTGGCGGCATAGGTGGCCGCGCTGAGCAATCCCACATTCTGGTTGAACAGCCGGGTGGCAAGAAGGAAGACCAGGAGGATGGTGAGGGTATCGACACTGGCCGACATCTTGCGACCGATGATGCGCAGGCGATCGAGACCGGTGTAATCCTCCCCGGTCCATTCCGACGTGATCTTGGCGCCGGCCTGCACGAGCAGGAGCGGCAGGGCGCCGTAGGAGTAGTTGCAGTAGTTGGCACCGTTGTCACAGATCTTGTAGCGAGGGTTGAGCGGCGAGATTTCGGGATCGGAGAGCGTGTCCCAGTTGTAGGGAAGTCCCTGATGGAGCATATCGACCGCGCGGCCCGAGACGAAGAGTTCGTCGGGGTGCAGGTTCTTGCTCTGATCCCAGTTGACATCGAAGACGCGCAGGCAGAAACCACTCACCATGATGGCCAGCAACGCGAGCAAGGTGAGTCTCGAGATAGTGCGCGACTGGGCGGTTTCCTCCGGCATGGTGGGATTGTACGTTCACGGTGGGATTGCGGTCGACACGGCGGGATGGCCACAAAATACCCTGTCGGTCGTAACCCGTATGTCCAATCGGGTGGCGGCCGCACATTGTGTAACTTCTGCTCGATTTTGCGCTCTGGTGATCACTGATAGGAGTACAATCCGGGCGACCGAATGCGGAGACACATTCGGGGTTGAACGGGCGCGTTGCGCGAGAGGAGGATCGGTCACGCGAGGGCTCTGTCGCCCTGACCAGGGTAGTTTCTGCTTCTCAGGTTCGTCAGACTTTCGCATCGCCGGTAAATATGCTCCGCCCCGTGGACGACGCCGTACCGCAGGAGACCGCAGAAGGTCTCAAACGTCAGGAGTAGTGCAGCGATGCAGACCGATTCGATTCAGCAGCTGATGGAAGATGCTCGCGAGGGCAGCTTTGATCGGCGCGATCTCCTCAAGCGAGCGGCGGCGCTCGGCCTTTCCTTCCCGGCAGCGGTTGCCCTGTTCGCAGGCGCCCGACCGCTGAGTGCATTCGCGCAGGCCACCCCAGATGGTTCCACCCCAGTGGGCGCGACAAACCCGCTTGGTGTTGATCCGGCGGCTCCTCTCGATGTCGTCATCTTCAAGGGCGGCTTCGGCGACAACTACGCGATCAACGTCAACGAGAATCTTTGGCCGATCCAGTTCCCGGATTCGCAGATCACGTACCAGGGCATTCAGCGCCTGGGCGAGCAACTCCAGCCGCGGTTCGTGGCCGGCAACCCGCCGGATGTCATCGACAACTCCGGTGCTGGCAACCTCGACAATGCCGCGCTCGTGGCTGACGGTCAGCTGGCCGATCTGGCCGACCTGATGGCGGCCCCGTCGTGGGACACCGAGGGCAAGACCTTCGCCGAGACCCTGGTTCCGGGCACGCAGGATTCCGGCGTGTTCGACGGCAAGCAGCTCCTGCTGAACTGGGCGCTCACGGTTGAGGGCCTCTGGTTCTCTCAGAAGATGATGGATGACAACGGTTGGACCTATCCGACCACCTGGGCTGACTTCCTGACCCTCTGCCAGACCATCAAGGATGCCGGAATCGCTCCGTTCGCCACGACCGGTGTCTACCCGCAGTACATCCTTGGCTTCGTCTTCAATCAGATGGTCTACAAGCACTCGCCACAGGCCGCGATTGATATCGACAATCTGGTTGACGATGCCTGGCGCTCGGACGCTGTCCGCGCCGCCGCTGAGGCCTGCAACGCCCTTGGCGCCAGTGGCTTCATGCTCCCAGGCTGGGAGGGTCTGACCCACACCGAGTCGCAGGCCGAGTGGTTGCAGGGCAAGGCTGCGTTCCTGCCGTGTGGCACCTGGCTTGAGAACGAGATGAAGGGTCTGGTTCCGGAAGACTTCGGTATGACCGTCATGCCGATCCCATCGCTGGAAGGCGATGAGAAGCCGTTCGAGGCCATCATCGCGACAGCTGGCGAGCCGTTCATCGTTCCGTCCGCCGCTGCCAACGTGCAGGGTGGCAAGGAATGGTTGCGGTTGCTCTTCTCGGTTGAGGGCGGTCGCTTCTTCGCAGAAGACACCAAGTCCCTCTCCGTTGTCCAGGGCTCCGGCGATGGGCTCGATCTGGGCACGGCGTTCGCCTCAACCCAGGCCGCGATCCAGGCCGCTGGCGAGAACACCTTCCCCGAGGCCAGCTTCGGCTCGTGGTATGCCGATCTGCAGGAAGAGGCCAAGAATCAACTTGGCGCGCTCGTCCAGCAGCAGATCTCGGTCGACGACTTCATTGATTCCGTTCAGCAGGCTGCTGACGATGTCAAGGCGGACGACTCGATCGTCAAGTACACCCGGTCCGCATAGGTCCGGATGTCCTTTGGGGATGCGTCTTCAGGCGCATCCCCGCTTTCACCCCTCCCCTCTTGATCAATCCGACCGGCGCTACGCGGAGGGCGCGCTGCCATGCATCACCACAAGAACAGGCTCATCTACCCGTTCCTGGCGCCCGCGCTGATCCTGTACGGCGTATTCGTGCTTTGGCCATACGGACAGGCCATCTATCTGTCATTCACCGGCTGGCGCGGAGTTTCTCCATTGAAGCCGTGGGTCGGACTCGATAACTATCAGCGTCTCTGGCACGACGATCGATTCATTGAAGCGATCACAAGAAACCTCAAGATTCTTATTGTTTTGCCGCTCGTCACCATCTTTATCGCGTTGCTCTTCGCGGCGCTCTTTACGAGTGGGGATCGGGGAGTGCGCGGCGCCGGATTCTACCGGGTCGTGTTCTTCTTCCCTCAGGTGATCTCGACCGTCATCGTGGGCATGCTCTTCACATATGTCTACAACCCGAACATTGGTCTCCTGAATGGCGTGCTGGGCGCGGTTGGGCTGGACAGCCTGAAACGGACCTGGCTTGGGGATCCCAATCTGATCCTGTGGGCGATCGTCGCGGTCGCGGTCTGGTCGGGCGTCGGCTTCTATATGGTGATTTATGTCGCGGGGATGCAATCCATCCCCACCTCCTTTTATGAGGCCGCGATTCTCGATGGCGCCTCGCGTTGGCGGACCTTCAAGGACATCACCTTCCCGCTGCTGTGGGAAACGATCCGCACCACAGTGATCTATCTCGCCATCGCCGCGCTGGACATGTTCGTGTTGGTCCAGGTGATGACCGGCGGCGGTTCGGGTTCCGGACGTAAAGCGGAAGTCGCCGCCCTCTATCTCTACAACCAGGCATTCGACAAGAGCCGCTGGGGATACGCATCAGCAATTGGTGTGGTGCTGTTGATCGGCACCCTCTTCCTCTCTGTTGTCATCATGCGCCTCACCCGGAGGGAGACATATGAGTACTGAATCGATGGAGGCGATGCACGACACAGCCCCCGTTTTCAAGGAACCATCCCGGGCCGACCGGCTGGGCAAGCGCATGGGTCTTGGTGACTGGGCATTCACCGGGTTGACACAGGTTCTGCTGATCGTTTGGTCGATCATGGTGATCTTCCCGTTCCTGTGGATGATCATGACCTCGGTGAAGACCGACCCGGAGATTCTGTTCAGTCCCTGGAAGATTCCGGCGTCGATCCAATGGGACAACTACAGCCGCGCCTGGAACAAGGCGAACATCGGTCGCTATTTCCTGAACACGCTGATCGTCATCATCCCGTCGATCGCTGGCACGCTGCTGGTCTCGGCGATGGCGGCTTATGTGCTGGCCCGGTACCAGTTCCGGCTGCGCAACTTCATTTTCTATCTGTTCGTGGCCGGGATGATGTTCCCCGTCTTCCTGGCTTTGGTGCCGCTCTTCTTCCTGCTGCAGGACCTGCACATGACGGCCACGTTCCGCGGACTGATTCTGGTCTACATCGCCTACTCGCTGCCGTTCACCATCTTTTTCCTGACCAGCTTCTTCAAGTCCCTGCCGAGCGAAGTGGCCGAGGCGGCGCTGGTCGACGGAGCGAGTCAATTCCGGATCTTCTTCAATATCATGTTGCCGATGGCGGCGCCGGGACTGATCGCGATGGGGATCTTCAACTTCCTGGGTCAGTGGAACCAGTTCTTGCTGCCGTTGGTGCTCATGCCCGATCCAAACAAGTACCTGCTGTCTCAGGGTCTCGCATTTCTTGCCATCCAGCAGGGCTATCAGAACGACTATGGAGCCCTGTTTGCGGCCATGACGATCACGATGATCCCAACCCTCGTCGTCTATGTGCTCTTCCAGCGGCGGCTTGAATCCGGATTGACCGCAGGAGCGCTGAAGGGCTGATTCCGAAGCAGTCCGAACTGCGCGAAGATATCGCGGACCGACGTTTCGTTTCTTCTGAAGGATCAGATTCGTGCAATCGTTGAATGGGAAAGTTGCATTGGTCACGGGAAGCACTCGTGGCCTTGGCCGAACCACGGCCGAATGGCTGGCGCGCGATGGGGCGGCAATCATCGTCACGGGCCGGGGTGAGGCAGAAGTCGCCGAATCGGTGGCCGCGATCAAGGCACTGGGAGTTGACGCCTGGGGCATTCCGGCCGATCTGTCGATTGTCGCGGAGGCCCACCGCCTGGCCGAAGCCGCGATCGCCGCGGTTCCGCAGGTAGACATCCTCGTCAACAATGCCGGCGGAAGCATCCGGGGCAACTTCTGGGATTACACCGACGCGGATTGGGACACGCAAACCAATGTGAACTATCGATCGCCATTCATCCTTGCCCAGCATCTGAGCAAGCACATGATGGCGAAAGGCATTCACGGTCGGATCGTCAATTTCAGTTCGATTGGCGCCCGGCATTGCCACACCAACGCGGCTATCTATGACAGCGCCAAGGGTGCGATGGAGACCGTCACCCGGAACATGGCGTACGAACTGGCGCCGTATGGGATCACGGTCAATTGCGTGGTGCCGGGGGCAATTGCCGATCGGCCCGGTATGAAGCCGCCGGATATGGATGCGCGGCGGACGTATGAGCGGCACATCCCATCAGGGCGGGTTGGTCGTGCAGAAGATATTGCCGCGGCGGTGCGGTATTTCGTCTCCGTCGAGGCAGAGTACATCTCGGGACAATCGCTCCTGATTGATGGAGCGCACAGTACGTATTTGCCGGAATCGCTGGAAGGATTTCACTTTGACATCCGCGTATGAATCCCTCGGATTGGCACCAGTCATCAATGCCTCGGCCACACTGACGAAACTTGGCGGATCACGCATGCCTGCGGAAGTCGTTGACGCAATGGCCGAGGCGTCGAAATCGTTCATCGACTTGTTCGAGATGCAGGAGAAGGTCGGCAAGAAGATCGCCGAGCTGACGAACAACGAGGCGGCTTATGTCTGCTCTGGTGCGGCGGCCGGAATTACCTTGTCGGTGGCGTCCTGCGTCACCGGAACCAGCACTGATCTCCGCTTTGCCTTCCCGCACCTTGAAAACGCTCCAAGGAACGAAGTCATCCTGTGGAAGGCGTCTCGCAACGGGTATGACTATGCCGTGACAACGACTGGCGTGAAGGTGATCGAGATCGGGAGCACGGCGGAGGATCTCGAAGCCGCGATTACCGATCGGACGGCGTGTGCGGTCTACTTCGCTGGTTCGCTCGCCGATGATGCCCTGCCGATCGAGGATGTCGTCCGTATCTGCAAGGCGAAAGGCGTTCCCGTTCTGGTCGATGCCGCTGCGCAGATTCCACCCCTCGAAAGCCTCTGGAAGTTCACGCGCGACCTCGGTTGCACGGGTGTCATTTTCAGCGGAGGTAAAGGCATTCGCGGTCCGCAGTCGTCGGGTCTGGTACTGGGAACGCAGGAGCTGATTGACGGGATCAAGCTGAATGGCCCGCCCAATCAGAGCATCGGCCGCCCGATGAAGGTCGGCAAGGAAGAGATGGTCGGGTTGCTGGCGGCGGTTCAATACACACTGGACCAGGACGAGACCGCGACACTTGGTGAATACGAAGAGATTGTTCACGGGTGGATTGAGGACCTGGCCGGATTGCCGGGCGTCTCAACTGAGCGCCGCTTCCCGAGCGAGGCCGGACAGCCAATGCCTCGGACGATTGTCCATGTCGGTGATGGAGCCAAAGCGACCGCTGCCGACGTTGTGGATCGCCTCTGGAACAACTCGCCGCGGATTGCCGTCGGCGTCCTCAATGATGAACCAAATTCGTTCGCCCTCAATCCGCAGACGCTGACAAGAGACGAAGCAGATGTCGTCAGCCGGGAGATCCGGAAGATTCTCGGCAGTTAGGAGACCCAATTAATGGCATTCAATATCAAGAAACGCGGCAAACTGACCTATTACTACGATGGCGATCGGCCGGTGCTCTCGGCGCTGGTGACGGAAGAGCAGGCCGATGGCGATCTCAAGATCCACTTCGCTGGCCTGACGGGCGGCTTCTCGGCCAAGAGCGTGCTGGGGCTGGACGAACTGGTCAGCATGGATCCGCATCGCGAAGTTGCCCTGGTCTTCCAATGCTGGGAGAAGTGGCTGGTCGAGGCAGGCATCGCGTCGTCGCTGCGGGATATCGACTTCATCGAGATGCACGCATTTGGGGCCCAGCCCAAGACACCGAACATTCTGGCCGATCCCGCTGGTTACGCAGCCGAACAGGATCGCCTGCGCAAGGCGTACGCCGAGGCGTATTCCGCGTTTTTTGCCGACAACCTGCCTGAAAACGGCGTGCCGTGTCGCTTCACGGTGCACCTGATTGATTTTCCGGACAAGGCGGCGTCGTACGAGTTCTACAGCACGGCTCTGCTGCAGCGGAGCCTCCAGAAAGGCACCAACTGATGCTCAACGGCAAGACGGGCGCAATTCTGCTCAAGGGCGGCTGGGTCATTGATCCGGCGAGCGAGCAGGATGGTGTTGCCGATGTCCTTATCGAGAACGGGCTGATCGCCGGGGTTGGACAGAACCTGGGTGTGCCTGATGGCGCGAAGGTCGTTGATGTCAGCGATCTGATCGTGACTCCCGGCCTGATCGACATGCACGTGCACTGCTTCGAGAAGCACACGCGCTCCGGGCTGTCGCTCAATCCATTGGTGAACACGTTCGATAACGGGTGCACGACGATCGTAGATGCAGGTACGGCTGGATGGCGGGATTTTGCCGACTTCAAGCTCGGCCTGATCGACAAGTCGAAGATCCGTGTCTATTCCTATGTCAATATCGTTGGGCAGGGCATGGGCGCGGGAGGACTCGGCGGCGACTGGGAACATGACGCCTGGGAGTTCCGGCCGAAGTTGTGTGCGGCGGTGGCCGAGGAGTACTCGGACGTCGTCGTCGGAATCAAGACCGCGCATTACTGGGCGATGCGGCAGTTTGACGCCGATCACCTCCCGTGGACCGCAGTCGATGCCGCGGTTGAGGCGGGAAACATTGCCGGGTTGCCGGTCATGGTGGACTTCTACCCGATGCTGCCCGATCGTCCCTACCCTGATCTGATCCTGAAGAAACTGCGACCTGGCGATATCCACACGCACGTCTTTGCGCAGCAGTTTCCGATCATCAACGCCGACGGCAAGGTCTACGATCACATGTGGAAGGCGCGGGAGCGCGGCATCATCTTCGATGTCGGACACGGAGCGGGCAGTTTCTGGTTCCGCAATGCACAGCCGGCAATTGAACAGGGCTTCGTGCCGGATTCCATCAGCACGGATCTCCACACCGGCAATCTGAACGGTCCGGTCATCAACATGCTCGAGACGATGAACAAGATTCTCAATCTCGGTGTGCCGCTTGTCGATGTGATCGAGAAGTCGACGACGGCTCCGGCTCGGGAAATCGGCAAGACAGAACTCGGCACGCTCAAGGTCGGGCGCGAGGCGGATGTGGCCGTGTTCGAGATGCGGACCGGCGATTTCGGCTTCGTTGACTGTGGGCGGGAAAAGATCTCCGGCACACAGCGCCTGCAGTGCGAGATGACGATTCGCGGCGGCGAGGTCGTCTGGAATCCGAACGGCATGGGTCTGGATCACTGGGTGCAGATCGAGGCACTTCCGGCCTACTAGTTGCCAGTCGTCAGTCGTCTGTCGTCAGTTGAGAGGGAGTCGGTCGTGTGCCGGCTCCCTTTCTTCATGGTTGCGGGGAAGCGATTTCGGTTGGTGGGGTTTCCTCGATCTGACTGATCGTCGGCGGACCGTCATCGGGAGTCTCAGTGGCGACCGGTTCGTCGGTTGCCGATGGCTCCGGGGTTTCAGTGGCGTCGATTGGCTCAATCGGTGGCTGACCGGATTCCTGAGGAGTGTCTGTTGCCTGGACGACGACATTGCGGGTCGCGGTCGGATCGGGATCGCCGCCTCCGGTGAAGACTCCCGAGGCCACCGCATACCAGACGCCGATCGCGACGAGGGCGATCACCAGTCCCGTTCCCAGGATTGCCGTCCAGTTCGTGGATGATGCCGCGGGAGCCGGAGGGGCCGGTTGACGTGGGAGCTGCGCCATCGGGATGGTGGGTTGGGCAGCGACGCGTGGCATGGTGACGGTGGCTGTTCGCACGGGCGCGGGTTGGTCGAGCGCGGCCAGCATGGAGCGGGCGCTCTGGAAACGCCGGGCGGGCACCTTCTGCATCGCCTGCTGGACCACGGCATCAAGTGTGGTTTCCGGCGCGAGTTCGGGACGCAACGCACCGAGCGATGGCGGCACCTGGGTTTGATGAGCAAGCAACATCGCGACTGTCGTCGGTGCACTGAACGGGAGACGACCGGTCACCATTTCAAAGAGCATCACCCCGAGGGCGTAGATATCAGTTGCTGGCGTGACCCGTTCGCCTCTGCCCTGCTCCGGCGCCATGTACGCGGCGGTGCCGAGGGTCATCCCGGTCGAGGTCATGCCGGGCTGATCGCGATCGAAGGCGATGCCAAAGTCGGCAATGCGAACGATGCGATCGCTCCCGATCAAGACGTTCTCTGGCTTCAGGTCGCGGTGAACGATACCGCCCTCGTGAATTGCGGTCAGGCCCCGCAGAATCTGCTGGGTTATGCCACGGGCGGTCGATGGGGCAAGCGCCCCGCCACCTTTTCGCAATCGGTCCCGCAGCGATTCGCCCGCCACGTACTCCATCGCGATCCAGCGTGTCTCTCCCTCTGATCCGACATCGTAGATCTGGACGGTGTGTTCGGACGAGATTGAGGCTGCGGTTTGGGCCTCCCGGGTGAAGCGAGCGGCGAAGTCTTTATCCGTTGCCAGCTCTGGGCGAAGCAGCTTGATCGCAACGGTGCGCTGCAGCCGCTGGTCTTGTGCGATCCAGGTTGTCGCGAATGCGCCCTCTCCGAGCGGTGCGGTCAGTTGATAGCGATTGCCGAGGGTGGCGCCAGGGCCGGGAGTTTGCATCCCGCAAGTATCTCCATTTCGGACGGACTGCGGGCAGCAATCGTGCGATGATGCCGGGGATCGAACTCATTGATAGTAACGAATGGGACCAGGCAGATGGACCGGCCAGCGAAGATCGTGATCTGGGACAACATCGGCAATACGGTGCTAGGCATGCGCCCTTGGGCCGATTGGGATCAGGCCACGCAGGAGCGCTTTCTGGCCGAGCATCCCGACGCACCTGAACGCATCGTCACGTTGGATCAGCTGTTTGCTCCGGGTGAGATCGAATTGTCCTGGATCCACGATCCGGTCAAATCCCGACGTGGGTTTGCGGCGTTTATCGATGAGCATCAGGAGATTCTGATCGATTCGAACGATCGCAGTGCCGTGGCTGAAGGAATTCTCAATGCCGATGTCGTGATCGCGCACAAGGAAACGGTTCCGGCCGAGATGGTCGAACGGGCTGCCAATTTGCAGCTGATCCAACATCTTGGCAAGGACGCACGCGGGTTGCCGCTGGACGTGATTCGGGCGCGCGATCTGCTTGCGACCGCGACGCCATTGGTCAATTACACAACCGTCGCCGAACAGGCCTGGGCCACCATCCTCTCGCTGCAGAAGTGTCTCGCCGAGCAGCGAGCGGTGATGGAGCAAATGGAGCCTCCGATTCAATGGGGTCCAAACTTCCCACGAATCCGGCCATTGAGCGATCTCAGCATCGGATTTGTCGGTTTCGGAGAAATCGCCCGACCAATGGCCAGAGTGGCCGCGGCGTTCAACATGCGCATCCAGTATTGGGATGTGCAGCCATTCCCGGAGCTCGAGCGCGAATACGGCGTAGCCTGGGCCGACTGGGATGCGTTGTGGGCGACTTCGGACATCGTGTCGCTGCAGCTGGCGCTCAATGAGAAGACGCAGGGGCTGGTGGGAGCGCACGAGTTCGGATTGATGCAACCACACGCGATTTTCCAGAACTCGGCCCGCGGCAAGCTGGTTGATGAGCCCGTTCTGCGGGTTGGCCAGCATGATCCAGCCGAAAGTGTAGAAGAGTGGCGGCACGAAGAGGTTGACGATCATGAGCGGGGTCAGCAGCCGCCGTCCCGGGACATTG
>JAPXRQ010000003.1:0-44382 GCA_033813515.1 Thermomicrobiales bacterium | reverse complement strand
GACCAACACCCCGTTGCCGACGAGCACGTTTACGCCGAGCAACACGCCGACCAAGACCAATACTCCGGTCCCGCCGACGGCGACGTTCACTCCAACGAAGACCTTCACGCCGAGCAACACGCCGACAAAGACGAATACCCCGTTGCCGACGGCCACGTTCACCGCGACGAAGACCTTCACCCCGGCGCCGCCAACCAACACGCCGACGAAGACCTTCACGCCGAGCAACACGCCGACGAAGACCAACACGGCGACTCCGCGGCCGCCGACAGCTACACCGACGAAGACCGCGACCAGGACGCCAACCAAGACGGCAACTCCGCGGCCACCGACAAGCACGCCAACGAAGACCTTCACGCCGAGCAACACGCCGACGAAGACGAATACCCCGTTGCCGACGAATACCTTCACGCCGAGTAACACGCCGACCAAGACCAACACCCCGGTCCCGCCGACGGCGACGTTCACTCCAACGAAGACCTTCACGCCGAGCAACACACCGACGAAGACCTTCACGCCGACGAACACGCCGACGAAGACCTTCACGCCGAGCAACACGCCGGTTCCGCCGACGGCGACCTACACCGCGACGCCGAGCCTGCCTGAGTTCACCTTGATCATCAGCTGCTCGATCAACACCGGTAACCCGGATATCCGCACCGTGGGTGTGTTCGCGGTCGACCGTGAAATGGGCTTCCCGACGATGATCTACACGCTGTATGGCCTGGATACGGAGACACCACTTCCGGCCGGTAGCCAGCCTGCGTCGACCAATGATCGGTACCTGCAGCAGTTCACCGGTGGATACAGCCGCCTGGGTGTCCGTGCGATCTACTCGGATGGTGGTACAGCTTCGGCCGATGCACTCTGCATCCCGGCGCCGACCGCCACCCCGACCAACACGGTTGCTGCCACGTCGACCTTCACGCCGACGAGCACACCGACCAAGACCTTCACGCCGACGAACACGCCAACCAAGACCTTCACCCCGACGGCGACCAACACGCCGACGCCGGTGCCGGGCCGCCTGCGCATCCACAAGAAGGATTCGGAGACGCACGATTACCTGGATGGTTCCTGCTTCAAGGTCTTCCGCAGCGGCTTCACGACCACGGTCTGTGATGGTGCGGCTGGCGACTCTGAATCACAGCCTGGTGTGATCGCGATCAACAATCTTGTCCCGGCGACCTACTCGGTCCAGGAGACAGCGGCACCGAGCGATTACAACCTCGACTCGACGATCTACAGCGTTGTCGTGACTCCTGGCGATCAGGGCGCGGTGGCGATCACGATCGACAATGTCATCAAGAAGGGAAGCCTGCGCATCCACAAGGTGGACGGCGAGCAGGATCCGCTGGGTGGCGCATGCTTCGCGGTCGATGGACCTGGCTACAGCGGAACGCTCTGCGATAACCAGAGTGGTGATGCCAACAACTCGTATGGCGAGCTGCGGCTGAACAATCTGCGCCCGGGTGAGTACACCGTCCAGGAGTCTTCGGCTCCGGCTGGCTACAACATGGACCCGCAGATCTACACGCTCTACGTCTTCCCGCTGGATGCGGTGCTGGCCGAGGTGACAATCGTCAATCAGACGACCTCCGGCTCGCTCCTGATCCACAAGGTCGACGACGACAATGCTCCGCTTGCGGGCGCCTGCTTCACCGTGACTGGACCTGGCTTCAGCGGGAACCTCTGTGACAACGGAGCGAACGATGACAATCCGTCCGATGGCGAGCTGCGCATGGACGGGTTGGAGCCAGGCATCTACACGATCGTCGAGAACACGGCTCCGTCCGGGTACGCGATCAGCCTGTCGGTCTACCAGGTGAACGTGACGGCTGGCGGAAATGCGGCCGAGATCGTGATCCAGAACTCGCTCTACGGACAGTTGCGGATTCACAAGGTCGATGACTTCGGAGTGCTGCTGGCGGATGCCTGCTTCTCCATCACCGGCCCGCTGGATTACGACAACTGGATCTGCGATCAGGACACGGGTGCCGGACCGGGCTGGGAAGATAACAACCCAACCCTGGGCGAGACCTACCTGGTCCACCTGATCCCGGGCACGTACCACGTGACCGAGGCGCAGGCTCCGGCTGGCTACATCGGCGACGACACGACCTATGACGTGGAAGTTCCGGCTGGTGGCTACGGTGAGGTGACGATCGTCAATACGCTGGATGACACCCCGCCGCCAGGCACGGATGTCAAGATCTACAAGATCAACTGCGAGACCGCGCCAGAGACCATCAATACGGGCGATATCGTGGCCGGAATCCTGCCGCCGGGCTGCACCATGGCGCCGGCCGGGGTGACCTTCGATATCAATGGTCCGGGCATGACGCCGATCACCGGTGTTCAGACCACGGCCAACGGTACGGTTCAGGTTCGGATCGGCCTGGCGACCAGCTCGATCACGGTGACGGAGTATCCGGGCACGAACGACGGGTACAGCCCGCCGAGCGGACCGGTGACCTATAACGGAATCCAGTGCGAGTGCGGTCACTCGGACATCGTGATGGTGAACGTCGCGGAGCCGTAGGGATCGATCACAGAACACGAATGAGAAGAGCCGGGGGAGCAATCCTCCGGCTCTTCTGTTGGCTGATGGTTGTCGGTCAGTCGTCGGTGGGCAGGTGGTGGTTACGCCTCAGGCCGTCTTTTCGCGGAAGCGGTGGACCTTGGCCCGGTTACCGCAGGTGGCCATGCTGCACCAACGCCGGCGTCCGCGGGAGGAATCGCGGAAGAGGTAGCCGCAGTCCTCAGCGGGGCATTCCTTGATCAGGGCGAGCTCTTTGGGATCGGTCAGGAGGGCTTCGGTGGAGAGCGCGATGGCCCAGGTGATCTGGTTGATTGCTTCCTGCGCGGAGGAGGTTTTGGCAGTTACCCGATCAGGAACGAATCCGGTTTCCGATGGTCTGAGGACTGTGCCTTCCAGGGATGGCAGGAGCCGCTGATTGATCTCGGTGAGCATGGTGCTGGCGTCTGGGCCGCTGCCAATGTGGGCGCGGAAGATGCGGCGCATGGATTCGCGGAGGGTAATCAGTTCGGAGAGGTGCGGATCGGTTTGGTTGGAGTTGGTTCGTAGCGATTCCGCGAGGGTGGGCGAGAGGATGCCGCGCTGGTCGGCCCAGGCAGCCAGATCGGAGAGTGCGTGCAGGCTCTCCTCCACCGTTCGGTAGCCCCAGTGATCGGACTGATCGACCTGGAGATAGGCGGTATTGATGAAATCGATTGCGAGGTGGCCCTCTTCGAGGTGCCAGGAATCTGGTTGGGTTGTCACCCGGATCGACCTCCTTTGGGTCGGGGCGTGTTGACAATTCTGTAACCATTATACCTGGCTTGACAAGTTACACAAGAGGCGATAGACTAGCCATGTAACCAGTTGGTAAAGGATAGTGGTTACTGAAAGGGAACAGACAATGAAGTTCAGACCGACACGCACTCGAACGCAAGCGGAGATTGAGAAGAGCCTTCCCGCTGCTGTCGCCGCGATCGACGGGGCGACTGATAAGGAAATCGAGCAGATTGTGAAGCGCAATCGGCAGGCGCAGGACATGCATTGGGACCTGGTTGCCTCGCAGTTCGGGTTCCGCGGGTAAGGGGGTACGGGATGGCATTTGGGCGCATGCGGCAACTGCTGCGTCTCCCGGGGCGCTCCTCAGCGATCTGTCCGAACCTGGTGATGGACGGCGAGCGGACCGATCGAGATGTGGCGTTGCTGGCCAAGGCGGAACGGGAGTTCCGGACCGAGGAGTGGCAGCGGCGATCGATCCTCGGCACGAGGGGCTGAGCTTCGAGCTTGAAGTTCCGAGTTCCGAGTTCCGAGCGCCCGGTTCCTGGCAATGAGAATGGCCGAGGGAAGTACCCCTCGGCCATTCTGATTTCAGTGAATTGAAGCGCAGTCCCGAACGTTCAACGTTCAACATCCAACCCTCGACATCCTACCGGCCCAGGCAGCGGCGGTGGCCGTCGGTTCCGGTGCCAGCGGCGGTGTCCGGATCGAATGGCTGGAGATCGGCAACGAGTGAATCGCTATGACCACGAAATGACCTTCGCTTTATCTCGTAACGACCAAGATACTTGGCGGTTGATCTGTCCGAAAGGGATCTTCATGCTCAACATCGTCAATCCAGAAATTGTAACGCTGAGCAAGGAAGGTGCGAATTGCAGGGAGGTCAGGCGTGATTTGGTGGATTTCCAGCCCCCAAGTGTTAAGTACATTAATCATCCCGATATCCATCATATGCCGGAGCTCGTCGACGGTGAATCGATCTAGGTCAATTGGGGCCGAGCTTTCTAACTCTAAGTCGTCAACCACTTCCTTTATTGCATGGTGGGCATAATCCAAACTATCGTTGGCAAGTAAGATTTGACCGTGACGAGCATGTAGACGTACGTTCAGAGTTAGATTCAATACAGCTAAGAGCAAATGCCAGTCTTTCCATCCATCGTTCACAAGAGTCTGACGAGTTAGATGAAATCGCGCATCACCGGCAAGTCGTGCAAGAGTCACAGGGATTTTCTGGGATGTGCGTTGGTAACGTCGCGTAATAGCTTCATGAGACTCAATTTGGCTATATCCGGGAGCAAGATTGTCTCGCCAAGCCAGCTCCGGATGCGGAGGTACCGAAGTTGGTCTATCGGCAACCAAAAGCCTCTCTGGCATTCCGAGGGTGTGAAGCGGAGACGCAGCGCTGGAGAACTGATCGAGCAAACCACTATACGCTCGTCCAACGAACACATTCGATGTAATCCCTGCCTTCGTTACTTCCTCGAATGCCATCATGAATTCATCATTCGGCAATAAGGAGGCTTCGCGCAGGATATAGATCGTGACACCAAGGAGATCGACTGATTTGGGATGCTCTTTATTGTCATTCTGCGTATCGGAAGTTGGCAATTGCACCCGCCAAAGCCGGCCACTGTTCGATGAGGCATCATCCACGACTGGTGACGTCACGTCGCCGATCAAAATCTCGATCTCTACTTCTGTCTTTATGAGTAATAAATCGTGTTTGGCAAAGTCAGTTAGTGCTATTTGTAGTGTCGCTACAAACTCTTCGGCAGCATTGTTCGTGGCCAAGTCATTTTGCCAATGCACTCGCCATGTGATGCCCAGCGCCTCCCACGCTACCTGGCGCTCGTTGGCCACATCCGCGAATGGTCGTCCGCTCAGTTGGTTCCCTGTGAGGGTTAACATCTCGTCAATGCTTCCGCTGCCGAGCATTTCGCGTGCGTAAGGCATGATTGCCTCAATCTCCTCTGTCAAGCCCCATTCAGAGATCATGTCCCACACGGCTGCAGATAATGCACTGTCGATCCGCTCAGCGACCGCATGGCAAACCGATGCGTGGTAAAAGACTCTGTCGAGGTTGGGATGTTCCTCGTAATCGCCTGCCCTGCGAGCGAGCCACCAATGGCTCTTCATGCCAAGGTCCGAAAGCAGCAGATAGCCGCGCCAGTTCCCGAGCAGATAGTCGCATTCAGCAGCGAATGTGAGCGCCACCCATATCTTGTCCCTGAGAGTTTGACGCTCTGATTGGATCGCAATCCAAGCAGCAGCCATCGCGTAATACTTGGCGGCATAATGAAGATTTAGCTCGTGATAGCACTGGGCGATGAATAGCATGGCGAGAACTGACCCTAAAAGAGTTTCGTCCGTAAACCATTTTACCTTCGCCTCTTGGAGTTCTGTGATGGCGCGGAGCAATTGTCCTTGCTCAAAGAAAGCCATTGCTCGATCTCGACACTTCTCAGCCGCAGCAGCCTGTCCGGCCCGCTCACCGACTAATTGGTCAACGCGCTTTGTCAGTTCATCGAACCTGGGTTCGTCAGAGAGAAGGGGAACCGCAATGGTCAACAGATTAGCTAGCCTGTCTACAGGGAAAAGCGGTGCTTTGTCCAAATGTGTTACGAGATCAAGCCAAATAGTGGTAGATGAGCGGTCCTCAATAGGAATTCCATATCCTTGGCTGAAGCATACGACAAAGCCAAGGAGAGAAAGTAGGTCGCATCTAGGTCCAACGGCAAGTTCGGTCGAGAGGTGATTGTCAAGTATTTTTACAAGATTATCTCGCCACTTAACAACTGTGTCGTTATGAAGAAGTGTTGCGTGATGTTGGATTGCGCCAAGACAATAGGAGATAAGAACTCCTGCATCTTCTAGTGATGCGTATGTTTCAGAACTCAAGGTTGACTCGAAGTATTCGTACAGTCGTTGATCGTTGCCTTCCATTGTGCCTAATCCCCGGAGCGAGGCAACGGCCAATTCGTACATTGTTCTGTATCGCAGTATGGTAGGTACGTCCTCCGATAGAAATGGTTCGAGTTGCCTCATCCAGAATAGAAGGTCATTCTGGTGGTCAGGAGTGAAAGTACAGTGCCGCAGCGCACTTTTGACCTCCGCAAAAGTCGCGAAAGTTAGCGGCTGTTGCGGAAAGTTTTGCCAGGATTGGAACAGCGTGTGGTACCAGTCGTCCCGTCCGTCGCTCAGACTGTCAGGGTACATCTCGCTTGGAACCTGCAAGTATTCGGTTGCGATCCAGAATGTGTCTCTAGCACAGAGGAATTCCGCGATCGCTTGACCATCGTAAATCTGCACCGTCACGCCATGTGTATCGTTTGCCCAAGCTTGAATGGTGTGCCGAGTACCCACATCGAGGTCGTCTGCGCAAAAATAATGAATTTCGCTTACGGGCACTCCGCTTTTTTGGATTTTGGCAATATCGGCCTTGAGTTTTCCTTTAAGGTTGTTCTCTTTCTTTTGAAGAGTCACAGCGAAAGCAATCGGACGATCGGATAGGAGTCCGACAAATGTCGAGGACGCGAGCGCCGGGCTGTTCGCTAGGTAGGATCGGAAAGATTCTGCATCTCTCCCTTGGTCACCGCGCGCGGCAACCGGCCCAGTAGCTGGAAGGATATTGCTGCACACTCGCAGGCGAGCGAGATGTCGACACATGTGCTCGAATTCGTGTTGCGCGTTGTGGGCGGAGAGTTGATCTAGTTGAAATCGGACATAAGCAATGAGTTCTCGATGCTTTGTCACTTCGGTTCCTAACTTCGCCCCGACGAGATGTCAATACGTGTGTCACGGTGGTTCGCGGACCTGAGGGAGTCCGAAGCAAGTGACCGTAAAGTGTAGTCGAGTGGGCAGGGCGGTAAGTTAGCTTAAGCTGACTTAGCAGCTAGATGAAGCATTCGGCTTCAAAGACCGTTAGCGACCTTGATGGCCTAAACGGCGTGGCGTGCGGAGTCCGTCGGTGCCTGTGCTGGCGGCGGTGTCCGGATCGAATGGCTGAAGATCGGCATTGATCATTGGAATGGTTTCGATCGGAGCGGGTACGTTGCGGGTTTGGCGGGCATCGGCCAGTTCGATGTAGAGCTGCGCCAGGTTGTCCTGCAGCGCTGACATGAGCGAGACCAGTTGTCCCCGATCGCGCCGCAGATCTCCGATTTGCTGCTGCAGGGTGTGAACATCGCCGGCCAGTTGTTGCAGTTGGCCAGTGTCACTCACCTCGCCTTCCGGCAGGGAGGAGCGCAATCCGGCGATTTCGCGGCGGACGGCATTCAGTTCATCGGTAATACCGGGCTGATGATCGGGCAGGCGCGCGGCCAGGGAATCGATGGTGGTGGAGAGATCGGTCCGATCCTGGAGGGTGGCGGTGTGCTGGCGTTCGACGCGATTGGCGAGGACACCAACGGCCTGACGAATCTGGGCCAGCTCGGAGGCGATCGGCTCGAGGTGCTTGTTGGTCTTGCGGGCGACCCCGGTGATCATCTGCTGGATCTGGAGGGCGCGCTCTTCCGAAGCGGTCTTGCCGAGGTCCTCGCGGATCTGGGAGATCTCGTAGGCAAGCGCCTGGTACTTGTGATCAACATCCTGCAGCAGACCGCTGACCGGGGCAATGGCTGAAGAACCGGAACCGGATGCAGGCTGCGCCGACGCGATTGGTTGCGAGGCAATGACCGAGACGGGATAGCGCTCGGCGAGATCGGTCTCGATCGCCTGACGTGTCAAACCCGCGGTCGTTTGGGCGTGGATATGGCGGACGACTTCGAGGGCTTCGGGAAGGAAGCCAACCGCCTGTCCAACGCGGATGACTGGCAGATACAGCAACCAGGTGTCGCGGTACGCAACCAGAGTTTCAGGGCTGATAGCCGTCTGTTCGGCGAGTTGGGAAAGGGTCATCACATCCATATCTCCATGATATGGACTATGACCTTTGGTGCGTAAGTAGGCAGCGGGGCTAACCGGGTGGGTCTAGCCTGATCAGGGACCTTTTTCCTACCAATATGTCCGATTCAAGGCTAAAGGGGCGGTGTTTTAGTGGTCCGCAATTCAATCCTCCTATAGTTGCTGCCAGGTTGATGGAATCGCATGGTGGGGCGTGGTTGATGGCAGCGTCGGAACTCCTTCTTCTCAGCAATTCGAGTGTGCACGGCGGCAGTTATCTGGAGTTTGCGCTGCCGGAGATTCGGTCGTTTCTGCGCGGGGTCGATCGCGTTGCGTTCGTGCCATTTGCTCGGGCCGATCATGATCAGTACACCGCGCGGCTGGAGGGGGCGCTGGTTCCTTTGGGAGTCTCCGTGCTGGGTTTGCACACCGTCGCGAATCCTGCCGGAACACTGGCCGATGTCGGTGCGGTGTTTGTTGGTGGTGGGAACTCGTTCCGGCTGCTGAAGGCGATGCAGCACCACGGTTTGATCGATGCCATTCGGGATGGGGTGACTGCTGGCAGATTGCGGTACATGGGCGCCAGTGCCGGGACGAATATGGCCTGCCCCAGTTTGCGCACGACCAACGACATGCCGATCGTGCAGCCGGCATCGTTTGCCGCCACCGGGCTGATTCCGTTCCAGATCAATCCGCACTATCAGGATCCCGATCCGGCATCGACGCACCAGGGAGAGACCCGGGAGGAGCGCATTCGCGAATTCCTGGACGAGAACGATGTGGCGGTGCTGGGTGTGCGGGAAGGAGCGTGGCTGCGGCGATCGGGTGATGTGCTGACGTTGGGTGGTTTGACCGGAGCCAGACTGTTTCAGCGCGGGCAGGATCCGGTTGAGTACCAGGCCGGCGCCGATCTGTCGTTTCTGTTGCAGTTGACTCCAACATTCGATAACCCCTGCCGACAATGACGAGCGCGTATTTTCTTTGCGGGCTGCCGGGATCTGGCAAAACGACCCGGGCGCGGGAGTTGGTCCGGGAGCATGATGCGGTTGTCTTCTCGGAAGATGTCTGGATTCGCGATCTGTATGATCCGCCGGCGATTCACGACGATGCCGCCCGGGATCGGGTGAAGGCTGTGCAGCTCGAGATCGCTTTGGATTTGCTGCGCCGCGGGATCGATGTAGTTTTCGACTGGGGTGTGTGGGCAAGGAGTGAGCGCGATCACTACCGCGCGGTTGTGGCCGAAACGAGCGCTGAGTTTGTACTGATCTACCTTAATGTTCCCCTCGAGGAACTCCAACGGCGGGTGGCTGCCCGGAATGTGGAGTTGCCACCGGATACGTTTCACATCGAGCCGGAGCAGTTGGCAGAATGGGCGACCTGGTTCGAACCGCCGACTGCGGATGAGCATCCTCTCTCCTAAATATCGACGTAGATGTTGAAGAGTGCGGGTGTGCCGTCATGGCAAGCGGTAGGATTCTCGCAATGACTGACTGCGGATACTCCGCCGAAGGAGATTGCCTTGCGCGATATTCAACATTCCCTCGACACTCGCCGTATTGAGCGGATTCTGCGCCGGCTGGAGGAACTCCGGGCCTGGCGCAATGCTCGCGAAGCGACCATCGATACCTGGACCTTCACTGCTCCGGATGGCGCCAGCACCGAGTTGCATCTGGGCGATTTCTGGCCGGTCCATACCCTGCCGGTGACCCTGACCGCGACCGGGACAATTCCGGCCGCGTGGGCTGGCTCTCCGGTTGAACTGGAGCTGTGGCTGGGTGGTGAGGCGTTTATTCAGCTCAGCACCGGGTTCCAGGCCGGACTCAATCCGATGCATCACCGCTTTCCGATCACTGAATCAGCGGCAGGAGGTGAAACGATCACCATCACAGCCGAAGCGGTGCCCAAGGGGATCTTCGGCAGCAATATCACCGAGCCGCGAATCGAGCGGGCGCACTTTGTCATTCCCCAGCGCGAGGTCCGGGCGCTGGAGCGGGATCTGACCAATCTGCGCGATGCCTGCATCGAACTGGATGGGAACGAAGTCGTTCCGCAGTTGCTGGGTGTGGCCGAGGCGGCGTTGGATGAACTTGCCGATGGCTGGCCGTCCGATACCGAGACGATGCTGACCCGCTATGTGCTTGGCTATCACAACGGCATGGGAAGCGGAACGCAGGCTGTTCCGAGCAACTGGGTTCCGCAGGCGATTGATGCCGCGCGGCCAACCAACCCCACCTGGAGTCTGCCGCCCGCGCCTTCCACCCTGCGGCCGTTGCCAGATGCCGCGGTGGAAGCAGTCAATCGAGCATTAGCCACATTCGAGGAGAGGCTGGCTGCTGTCCGCGAGAAGTACCCGCCGATCGGATCGCTGGTCCTGACCGGGCATGCGCACATTGATCTGGCCTGGTTGTGGCCGGTTGCGGAAACACGGCGCAAGACCCGGCGGACTTTTTCGACCGTCATCAACCTGATGGATCAGTATCCCGATTTCGTTTTCAACCAGTCCTCCGCCCAGGCCTACAAGTGGATGGAAGAAGACGATCCTGCGTTGCTCGAGCGGATCAAGGAGCGCGTGGCCGAGGGTCGCTGGGAACCGATCGGCGGCATGTGGCTCGAACCGGACTGCATGGTCACTGGTGGTGAAGCACTGGCCAGGCAGATTATTGAAGGGCAACAGTATTTCGAGCGCACCTTTGGCAAGCGGCACACTGTAGCCTGGTTGCCGGATGTCTTTGGTTTCTCGGCCGGGATGCCGCAGCTGCTGAAGCTGGGTGGGATCACCGGGTTCTTCACGATCAAGGTCAACTGGAACGAAGTCAACCAATTCCCGGCCGATCTTTTCGTCTGGGAAGGGATCGATGGCAGTCAGGTGACTGCGCACACATTCCTGAATCCGGGCGAGGGATACAACGGCAACATCGTACCGCTGGATACGCTCGGCACCTGGCGCCATTTCCGGGGCAAGGAAAAGCACGGGGAGACACTGCTGGCGTTTGGGTGGGGTGATGGCGCCGGCGGCCCAAGCGAGAAAATGCTGGAGAACTACGCGCGGATCAAGGATTTCCCGGTGCTTCCCAGGCTGCGAATGGGATCGGTCAGCGAGTTTTTTGCCAATCTGCCTGATCGGTCAACCCTGCCGAAATACATCGGTGAGCTTTACCTGGAACTGCACCGCGGCACATTGACCACACAGAGTCAAGTCAAGTTCCAGAATCGGGCGCTGGAGCAGCGGCTGGTCGAGGCAGAGGCATTTGGCACCCTGGCGCTGGCCAACGGCTTTACCTATCCGGCTGAAACGATTCAGACAAGTTGGCAGACACTGCTGCTGAACCAGTTCCACGACATCCTGCCGGGATCCTCCATTCATGAGGTCTATGAGGATACGCATCGTGAAATGACCGCCGCGATTGCGACAGTCGAAGGAATACGCGACGAGGCGGTAGCAACTATTGCCGGGACAGGTAATGGCCGGATCATTGCCAACCCGGGTATTTCTGAGCGGCCACTGATTGCCTTCCTGCCGGATGTAACAGACCCCGCGGTCGCTCTCAGCGATGGCACACCGGTTTCGACCCAGATGGTTGATGGCGGGATGTTGATCGGTGCTGATGAAACACGGGTACCGGGTCTTGGGTGGCGGACTGTCACTCTCGGGGCAAGTGCACACGGCAAGCCGATGTTGACTTCGCCGGTCCATGCGCAAAGCAGTAACGATGGGGGAGCAGTCCTAAGCAATGACCACCTGCGGGTAACCATTGCTGCCGATGGCACGATTGGCCAGGTGCATGACAAACGAGTGAACCGCGATGTCTTGTCCGGTCCTGGCAATCAACTCATTGCCTATCTGGACAAGCCGCGATCGTGGGATGCCTGGGATGTTGATGAAACCTACGATCGCTGTCCGGATCCCCTGACCACAGTTGATGCGATCACCGTTACTGAATCCGGACCTTTGCGTGCCTCGGTCCGGGTAGAGCGGAGGTATCGGGACTCGACGATCGTCCAGACCTATCGACTGACGGCTGGTTCGATGCGGCTGGATATCGAGACCGAGATCGATTGGCATGAGCGGCAGGTTCTGCTGCGGACCAACTTCCCGATGGCGATCCGCAGTCACGAGGCAACGTTCGAGACGATGTATGGCGCGTCCCGGCGGGCGACGCACCGGAACACCTCATTTGAGCAGGCCAGATTCGAGGTCGGAGCGCATCGCTGGGTCGATATCTCGGAGCCAGGCTATGGGGTGTCGCTGCTCAACAATGGCAAGTACGGTCATGCCGCCAAAGACAATGTGCTCTCGATGTCATTGGTTCGCGGGCCGATGTATCCGGATTGGCTGGCCGATGAGGGGTCTCAGAAGTTCACCTACAGCCTGTATCCGCATGCTGGCGACTGGACCGATTCCGATGTTGTGGCTGAGGCTGCTGCCTTGAACAGTCCGCTAATCGTGGCGCAGGCTAATCCGGAGACAACTGATAGCGAGGGATTTGTGACGGTTGGCGGGCTTGAGGTTGGCCTGGGGGCGTTGAAGCCGGCATTCAATGGTAACGGGATGATCCTGCGGGTGTACGAGCCGCATGGTCGACGCGGGCTAACGAAGCTGAGTTTTGCCAAACCAGCGAGTGCTGTCAGTCGGGTTGATCTGCTTGAGGATCCGCTGGAAGGCGCGACTGTCTCACTCTCCGAGAACGGCCAGACAGCCACCATCGACCTCAAGCCGTTCGAGATCGTCACCCTCCGGATCGAGACGTAAGTTGAATGTTGACGGTTCGCTCGGTGGTTATCGGCGAATCCGTTTGACTTTCAACCTCTGACTCTCAACGCGCTAATTGACTGGTAGTCACGAATTCGCTAGGATTCGAGACAGGTTTGCTTGATGAAATGTTGATTTGTGGCCGCGATTTGGTTTGTCAGCGCTGGCTGATGACGCTGTATCTGCGGGAGGGGTTTGCGGGAGTATGGATAGTCAGCAATTCGATCGGATCAGTCGGGCGCTGGGGACGCGACTGAATCGACGCAAATCGATTTCCTCGCTGGCTGGTGCAGCTGCCATTGCCACAGGCCTCGCAAAGACCCAAAGCGCAGCGGCAGGAGGTGAGACATGCACCATCGAATGCCCGGCTTCGCTGGTGTACCCAATCGATTCTGAGACTTGTCTGGCAGTCGGTGTACCGTATCCGCCGAACCTGATCGGTGATTGTGGTGAGCAGTCCTACACCTGCGACCCGTCTGACCTGTCGACATTTCCGGTGGGTCAAACAACGACTGTCACCTGCACCATCGATGGCACCGATACCTCATGCACGGTCGATGTCTACGTTGGGAATTACACCCAGGCGACCCTGACCTGCCCGGCCGATATCTCAATTCCAGCGGACGCGGCGACTGCAGTGACATTCGATGATCCGGTTGTTGGTCAGGAATGTCCACCAGTAACGACCGAGGTTGGCTACTCGTGTGACCACGCAAGCGGTGATGTCTTCGAACTGGGTACGACAACCGTGACCTGCTCGACGATCGTGCCGACCGGGAAGGAGAATCCCTTTTCGGCCTCCTGCACATTCAATGTCACCCTGGCCCCGGCGCCGCCGACCGCCACACCGACGGAGACTCCTGTCGAGCCGGATCCGACCGAGATTCCAGCTACCGAGATTCCCGAGACAGTGGCGCCGACCACAGTCCCGGTGGACCCAACTGCAACATCCCCGGTAACCGAGTTGCCGAACACGGGGGCTGGATCGAGTGGATCAGGTATGAGCAGGCTGCTGCCGGTTGCCATGGTTGGTGCTGGCGCGGCCGCGTTGGCCAGACTGGGACTGCGCAAGCCGGTATCTGGTGAGGAGTAGTCAGTAACCAGTAGCCAGTTGAGCAAAGAGAGCCCCTCTCCTGACTGGGAGACGGGGCTCTCTTTGCGATGGGGACTGAGTTACGGAGTGCCGTAGACGGCGAAGCCCTTGCCGCTCGTGCTTTGGCAGACGATCTGACTGGATTGAGAAAAGGTGCTGGCAACATAGCAGTTCTTGAATGTTGCCTTGCCCCGTGCCTCCAGTGTCGTCGGGTCGATCAGCCAGATGGTCGCTTCGGAGTCATTGCTCCCGAACCACGAGCCAATGATCGGAATTCGTGAGAGAGTCGAAGATGAGCCAGTTGCGGCGTTGGTACCGGTGATAAGCATGTTTGCCTGTGGAAGGTAGATCATCTGCGACCAGTGAACGCGATCAAGATCGATTTCGTGACTTGAGAGATCCGTGCCACTTGCGAGATCAATCAATGCGAGAGTCGGTTTTGCTCCTTCTGCCGTACTTTGGGTTGCGGCGTAGAGAGTGGTCTCACTGATGGCGAACTGAGTCCAGGTCGAGATTGCCATGGTTCGGTTCCAGGCCAAAGCGCCGTCTTTCGCAGTGTAGAGATGGATGACTGTTGGGTAGTTCTGCGGATCCTGCCAGTTGAACTCAATCAGGACGGGTCCGTATGCAGTTGCGGAAAGTTGGTAGAAGCGGAAGAACGGCACCTGATCTGACGAGATCCCACCTGAATCCCGTCCTGCCGCGGTCAGGGTTGCACTGGCGGTAATTGCATCTGCGTAATCGGCATCGGAAAGGAATGGTGCTTTCCAGCGATCGGTGCCGGTGGCAAGATCGAGCGCGACCAGTTGATTACTGGACCAATCGAGCAGATAAACCTGGCCGTCGCGAATCGCTGGAGTCGCTCCGCACGGGAGATAGGTGCAGTCGATCGCGCCAGCACCAGCGGCATGCCACTCCCAGGTTTTGACGCCCGTTGCACTGTCGAAGGCGAGTAGCGTCTGATTGCCATGGACAACGACAAGCGTGTTGTCGCTGACCAACAGGACATCGGAAAGCAGATTGCTATTGGGGACAGATTCCTGTGTTTGCCAGATGACTTGCCCGGAAGCGGCATCCAATCGGGCGAATGAGTGCATGTTGGTTTCGGCTGTGATGGCGACGTAGATTCCGTTTTGATCGATGGCCATGAATTGTCCGCTGGCCACATTCGTCTGCCAGCGCAATGTGCCAGTGGCGGCATCGTAGGCCGTGAGAGACGTGTCGAAATCCTGATCGCCTTCCGGATACCCGAGCACGTAGAGCGCATCCCCGTAAAACATGGGATCGCCAATCACGTTGTCTGCGGTTTCCCACAGCTTCTGAAGATTGGCGGGATCCGGAGCTAGTCCGGGGTAGCTGATGGTTTGAGCAGCAGTGCCACCAAACATGACGGCAGAAGAGTCATGCGTGGGAGATGGACTGGCGACTGGCGTTCCACCTGGAGCGGCAATCACTTGCCCGGCAATTACATCTTGCGACCGGGAGTCGGGAGATTGGGTATTCAGGAGCATGGCAGCTGCGCCGAGCAGGATCAGTAGGGCAGCAGCCGCGGCAGTCCAGATTGCCCAGGTTGATCGGCGATGGACTGGAGTTTCCAGGCCGAGTGAGCTGGCCAATGCGGACGGGGGATGCGCGGGCTGGTCGAAAGAGCGGAAGGAATCGCGCAGGTTCTGATCGTTGTTGGTCATCGTGCTTCACCCTGATTGCTGGCGAGTTGACGCATGGCACGCCGGCCACGTGCGAGGAGCGATTCGACGGCATCCCGGGTCTTCCCGAGATGCGCGGCGATTTCGGCGGCACTGAGGCCATCGGCGTAATGTAGGATGAGGACCATGCGCTGCCCGGGTGGGAGTTGATCGAGATAGCGGAGCAGTTCATCCCGCTGCAGAACCCGGTCGAGATCATCGACCGGATCAATGACCCCGAGCGTCTCGTCCGCATCGACGGTGAGCATGACGCGGGTCCGATACCAATCGATCACCTTATGCCGGGCGATCCCGAAGAGCATGGCCGTGGGATTGGCGATGGCAACACCGGATTGCTGCTGCCGGGTATAGGCAAGCAGGGTTTCCTGGGTCAGATCCTCCGCGATACCTGGATCGCGATTGACCCGGAGCAGAATGTAGCCGTAGATGCGGGGAAGCATTTCGGACAGGAAGGCGGCGCGCTCGCGGTCCTGATCCGTTGCTTTCCCGAACCGGCGTAATTTGCCTGGTGCCACCATGTTGCCCGTAACCGCCACCATCCGATCCTCCAATTAAAGGAGAAGTCGGACGGTGTGGGCGAAAACTGTCGTTTGATAGGGTGAGGGGTGAAGGGTGAGGGGTGAAGGGTGACGGCGGACGCGTCGCAGTGTTTAGGGGTAGCTGCGATCAGTTTCGTCCTTGCAGCTCGGCCCTCCTATGGAATGCTGTTGGTTGTTTCGCAATTGGGATCGGCGGCATCGGAGCCGGTTCCGCCGGAGCAGTAGTCGCCGAGACCTTCTCCGCCATCGAGTTTGTCGTTGCCGGCATCACCGTAGACCAGATCGTTCTCACCATCCGATCCCTGGAGAACATCGTTGCCATCGTTCCCGTGGATCTTGTCGGTGCCGGTATCACCGTTGATCTTGTCATCGCCGAGTTCACCATTGATGGTGTCATTGCCGTAGCCACCATTGATGATGTCGTTTTCGGTTCCGCCGGCGATCAGATCGTCCCCATCGCCGCCGACAATCGTATCGATGCCGGATTCTCCGCCGAGAAGAAGGTCGTTACCGTCATACCCGTCGATAGTGTCGTTACCGGCGCCGCCATCAATCTGGTCAATGGACTTGCCGCCCTGAATGACATCATCGTTCGGACCGCCAAAGATCACATTGGCGCCAGTTCCGCCGAAGATTTCATCGTCTCCGGTTCCACCATGAATCTGATCATCGCCGCTGTCGCCCGAGATTGAATCAGCACCCGCGCCGCCATCGATGACATCGCTTCCATTGTTGCCGTAGATATCGTCATCACCGGTTGAGCCCGAGATCTGATCAGCATCGGATCCGCCATCGATGGTGTCATCGCCATCCTGACCATAGATGCGATCGAGTCCGGCATCACCATTGAGGAGGTCACTTCCGATACCACCCGTCAACGTATCGTTGCCATCCTGGCCATCGAGACGATCGTCGCCATCCTCTCCGGCCAGGCGATCATCGCCGCCGTTGCCGAGAAGTTTGTCGTTGCCGGCACCACCGCGAAGAACATCATTACCATCGCTCCCTTCGGCGGCGGATGAGAAGGTTGCACTTGCTTCCACCGGGGCATCGTCGTCGCCGATCAGGTAATCATCCTCAGCGCTGCCGGTCAGATCATCATTCCCCGGTCCGCCGAAGACGACCGATTGAGACTGGGCAACGAGGACATCGTTCCCCTCGTTGCCATAGAGGGCATTCTTCTCTTCGGTGCTGCCGGTGATAATGTCGTTCCCCGGTCCACCCTGGGCATAGACGCCGCCGGTGGTATCGGTCAGAGTGTCATTGCCTGGCCCACCCGAGAGAAGATCGCTGTCGCTGGCCCCGGAGAGGTAGTCGTCGCCATCCTCCCCGTACAGATAATCGAAGCCGGTGCGGCCGTACACACGGTCGTTGCCGATTCCGCCATAGAGGCGATCATCGCCGAAGTTGCCGACCAGAGTGTCGTTGCCGGCCTCGCCGAAGATGTAATCGATGTCGTCGCCACCATCAAGGCTGTCATCGGAATCGCCTCCATAGATGCGGTCGGAATCGAGATCGCCCTTGATGGAGTCCCGGTTGGTGCCGCCACTGATCAGGTCATTGCCTGAGCCGCCTTCGATGGTATCGGCGCCCCCGTTGCCGCAAATGACATCGTTGCCTTCGCCGCCAAAGATCTTGTCGTCGAGACTGGAGCCGGCGATGACATCGGCATTGTTAGTGCCGTTGATTGTGCCGGAGCCGCTAATCGTGACGGTGTATTTGATGCCGCCGATCGTGCAGGAATTGGCGGCAGAAACGGTGGCCAGGCTGGTCAAGGCGGAAACGCCAAGTAACGCCAGCACGACACACATCTGAACAAAACGCATGGTGTCCTCTCTGTCATGTGAGCAACCAGACCAGCCCGCGCGGGATCCGAACAGCACGCCCGGGCGGCGCTGTTGATCGTGATCCTGCTTCTGAGGGGGCTGGCAATTGGGTATCCGGTCGATCCGGAGTCAGATTCCGTCTGTGGCCGATTCACCCCGATCCGACCCATTCGGCGCCCAACTCCGCATCATCCGGATTCGAACCGCTCCCTATCCTGCCAGTGCCGGGATTGGGCGGACAGCGACAACACCTGTACAAGCACCCATACAATTGAGCGACTACAGGCACACACGGCAAGAGGTGGCCTTCGTGCAGCAATCCCAACAAACCACATTTGGGCGCTTGCTTCGGCAATTGCGCGAGGACGCTGGTCTGACGCAGCAGGCATTGGCTGAGCGTTGCGGACTCTCCGTCCAGGCGATCAGCACGCTCGAGCGTGGCACCCGAACCCGACCTCAGCTCCACACCGTACAAGCTCTTTGTCGGGGCCTGGATCTGGACGAGGCAATGCGCGCGGATCTGCAGCAATCGCTCCGGTACGCCAGCCTGCCCAGGCACCCGGCCGCGCAGGTTGAACCGGTTCAGATTCCGGGGAATGAAGTGATCGGGCGGGATTTCGAGGTCCGGGAACTGGCCGTGCTGGCCAAGCGCGCCAATCTTTGCATGGTTACCCTGGTCGGTCCGGCTGGAATCGGAAAGACACGCCTGGGTATGCAGGTAGCGGAGGAGATTGCGCGCAGACATGGATCCCGCATCGTCTCGTTGGCGTTGGCTGATGTGACCAACCCGACCGAGGTGCTGCCGTTGGTGGCGACCGCGATTCAGGGAAGCCCGTGTGGTGATCGTGATCCGCTGGCGGTAATCCACGAGGTGCAGGAGCGGGAGTTCCTGGTGCTGGTGCTGGATACCTTCGAGCACCTGATGGATGCGGCGGTTGATATGACCGATCTGCTCCATTTCTGCCCGAGCATGACCGTGATTGCGACCAGTCAATCCCCGCTGTGTCTGCAGGGGGAGCAGGTCTATCCGGTTCGCCCGTTGTCAGTTCCGCCGGATGATGCTGATCTGACGGATCCGATGCTGGTCAATGATTACCCGGCATTGGCGCTGTTCCGGGCGAGGGCCAGGGCTGTTTCGCCGCACTTCGAGATCGATGCTGAAAATCTGGCTGATGTGATTGCGATCTGTGGGGAGCTGGACGGGATTCCGCTGGCGATTGAGTTGGCCGCGGCGCGTGTGCGAATGTTGCCGGTGGCGGCAATTCGGGCGGAACTGGATCGGGATCGGTTCGCGCTGCTCAGTGACGGGGCGAGGGATTTACCGGAGCGGCATCAGAGCCTGATCGATGCATTCACGTGGAGCATAAATCAGTGTTCGGAAGATGAGCAGTGGCTTTTCTGCGCGATGGCAACGGCAGCAGACGGATTGACGGTAGCAGAACTGGCCGCCCACACAGGCCAGGAAATGAGCGAATTACTGCCAGTTTTGCACGGGCTGGTTGATCGCAGCCTGCTGACGGTGGCAGTGGATTCGGATGGCAGGGCGATCTACGGGATGCTGAAAACGATCCGGGCATTTGCGAGAAGCGAGCGGGCGCTGATTCCTGTCTGAGGTAAGAGGTAGGAGGTAAGGGGCAAGAGGAAAGAGGTAAGAGGAAAGAGGTAGGAGGTAAAAGGGAAGCGGAAAAGGGGCGCCAGAAGCGAACAGCGCGGCATATCCAGACGTGTTTGCAATTGAGGCGGAAAACGGCACCATTGGAGAACCCTCACACATTTAGAAAATGAGAGACTTTATGTCACGATAATATGCTCTTCTTTCGTTCCCCTTCCGCCTTCCGTTCTCGAGAACAGCACCAAGTCAGTTCGACGACAGGTGGCATCTCTGCCACATGGCCCTTTCCAACGACGGATTTTCGACACGCTGATCGACTCACATTCCAGGGGTTTGAGGAGGCGATTCGATGACACAGTCCATGACGGTCATACCCAATATCCGGAACGCGCCTGGTACGGCTACCAAAGCGGTCGACGCTGTTGATCTCCTCGAGCACGCGCTTCCCAGAGTTTTCGGTTACATCCTGGTTCGGGTGGGAAACGATCGGGCATTGGCGGAGGATCTGACCCAGGAAACCATGATCGCCCTGGCGCAGGTACTTCAGTCGAAACGTGCTGCAGTCGAAGATCACATGGCATGGCTTTTTGGCACCGCCCGCAACAAGGTGATCGATCACTTCCGTCACCAGCAACGGACCGTTCCGATCGATCCATGGCCCGACCATGACATTGGCAGGAGCGAAGAGCACGATTTTGCCCGTGTTCTTGATGCCGACGAATTGCGCCGCCTGTTATCGCCGTTGCCGCCGATGCAACAAGCAGTGCTCATCCTGCACTACTGCGACGGATTAAGGGTTGCGGACCTGGCCGCACAGTTCGGCCGATCGGAACACGCCATCGAATCGCTTCTGGCGAGGGGGCGAGCGGCTCTTCGTGAGCAGGGACCAATGACAGGAGCACGATCATGACTGAGCATTTCCCAAACATGGAACGGTCGTTTGCCCAGTTCGACCACGTGGCAACCCCATCGATCGAACTGCATGAACAACTCCGGGCGGTCTATGCAAAGATCGATATGACAGAGCGTCCGATCCGGAGATTGCAGTCGAGCGGTCCGGGTTTACGCGGCTGGTCCACACTCGGTCGATGGGCTGCGATTGCTGCGATTGTGTTGCTGTCATTGCTATCCGTATTGCGGATCAACACCAGCCAGGATCCGATAGACGATCTGGATTCGATAGCCGCGCCGGAGGAGTTGATCGCCGGTCCGCTGACTGTTCCGACCGGGTTTGATTTGGCAACCCGGAGCATGACGGCAAGCGACATTCTTGCCAGCAATGTCCTGGGTCCGGCTCCGCAAAACGGCGCATATGTGCTGCAGTGGTCGGTCGATGCTTCGGCGGACACAGCCAATCAATCGCTTCTTTTCGGTCCCAATATCTATCGAATCGAACCGCTCGGAACCTCTGGAACGGCGGCGCATCTGATCGCACTTTCAACGGATACGGGTGCCGAGCGCTGGCGAGCGACAATCAGCGACTCCCAACAGGTGATCGCAACGCGGTATGGTGTGGTGGTTTTGGTGCCCGATTGGCAAGGTGGAACAGGGCTGCGGATCGCCCTGCTGGATCACACGACGGGAGTGCCGATTTGGTCATCGCCGGAGACCTATCGGCACACGCTTCGCTACCAAATTGCCGTTTCCAGTTCGACCATTCTCTATGCCGATTCCACGGGTTACGCGGCCGGAATCGATCTCGCGAATGGCATGCAGCGCTGGCAATACACCCCCACCACGACAGGTGGAGGCGCGTGCATGAACTGCACCTCCCGGATGGAAATGTCCGAGACGACGCTCTTCCTGTTCAACGCCGATCAGATGACCATCACCAGCCTGGACATTGCCGACGGCCACAAGATCTGGTCGGTAGATGCACTGGCGGTCATTCAGAACGAAGACTCGGCGATGCAGTCTCTGCGCGTGGCGAGTTTGCTCGGTGCAACATCGGCTGGTCCCTTGCTGTATGCCAATCTTTGGACAGATCCCAACCAATCGACCGATGGTGCGTCACTTTCCGACACAGTCGTTCAGCTCTCCGCCAAAGACGGCTCGATCGTTTGGATTAGAGATTTCGATGGCGGGAATTCCTGGTCGGCGCTTTCCCTCGGCACGCGGGTGCTGATGGTCAGCGGAGATGTGGCGTTGGTGGTGGATGCGGTTACGGGCATTGTCCTCGTAGAACAACAGGTAAACGCAGACACCATCGACGGGCAGAAGTTGTATCTCGCAGAAGCGGACCTGATCATTGTCCAGAGTTGGAACGGGCTGGCAAGCGTCATCAATCCTGACACCTTGACCGTGACTGCGACGGTGGACGTGGACTCCTGCGGGATTCTGTATCCGATTAATCCCGATGGGTCCCTGCTCTGTTACAAGACGGCGAGCAATTCGCTGGGCTACTACGTTCCGACCCCAATATCGTCCACGCCCGAGACCTGATCGTGCGGAACCTGTGACGCTTAACGGAAACCGCAGATTTCTCCGACTTCCTTAACAGGGAGGAGGTTTCGGGATGGTTGCTCGGCGGCAATCGGAATCAATCCACGCGGATAGTTCGGCTGCTGCGGTTGATGCGGTGCTGGCCGAGTATCTGCCGCGGATCTATGGGTACATCCTGCTTCGGGTCCGGCACAACGCCCCGGTGGCGGAGGATCTGACGCAGGAGACCTTTCTGGCCTGGTCCCGCGCGGTTGCGGACGGCAAATCGATCGAGCAGCCGATGGCCTGGCTGTACGGCACGGCCAGGCACAAGATCGTCGATCATCACCGAACCCTCTGGACAGGAGCGAGCCTGGATCTGGATGCCATTCCGGAGCCAGTCGAACCGCGGGATGGCATTGCCGCCGCAATCGACCGGGCTGATTTGCTGGCCGCGCTCGATACGCTGCCCGATTTGCACCGGCTGTTGATCCTGCTGCGATGGACGGACGGTTTGAGCGTCCGTGCGATTGCCTCCCTGACTGGCAAAACCGAGCACGCGATTGAGGCGCATTTGGTCCGGGCCCGACGCAGCCTGCGCCAGCATCTCGATCCGGAGGAGAGCACGCGATGACGACGGAGCAGTTGATTGATCAGGCCCTGGCCGATCTGGATCGTCCGGCGCAGCCCGAGGCGGGGTTTGCCGGCCGGTTGCGCGGAGAAATGCTCGGCGCAATGGGAGCGGCGGATGCATCCGGAGCTGGTGCGGCTCGGGGTGTCCCGACGGGCTGGCAGGTTATGCGGACATCGAAACAACCCAGCATCACCACGAGATATCGGATGCTTTCGATTGCGGCGGCGGCAGTACTGCTCATTGCGACGCTGGCGGGTCTATCCAGCCTGAGGCGGGACACTTCCGATTCGTCCGTGTTTCCAACCATTAATGCACCGTCGACTGCCAATTCGATCCAAATGATTGGAGGATCACCGGCCCGGGATCTGAATTACACCGGTGGTGTCCCGAACGGCGCGAACCCACAGGAAGACTGGCAGTTTCCGAGCGCCACGCATGTGTGGAGAAGCCCTGTGTTCTTCGGTGACGATCTCGTCTATGTTCAGGAACATCCGGTAGACAAACTGACCACAAGTCAGGTGGTTGCGTACGATCGCATCACAGGCGCGGAACGATGGCGGGCAGAGGTGGCAAGCACCGTCGACTTCATCCTGACCGACGCTGGAGTCGTGACAACGCGGGTCTATTCGTCTGGTGGCGGAGATGGCATTCTGCAACCGCCGTTTTCAGTGACACTCCTGGACAAAGAAACTGGCGAGCCAATCTGGATAAGCACACGTGTCTTTCAGAACTGGTCACTGGATTCTGCACACCGGATGCTTGTTGATGACAATGCTGTCTATATGCCTGATCGCATGGGTAACGTGATCAAGTTCGACCTGCAAACCGGCTCCGAAAATTGGGTCTTTGCTTCAACTGATCCTTCGAATACAAATGTGCGTTTGAATACTGCGCTGGGATCAGGATTGCTTTATGTCTTCAATCCTCGATCTCGCCTGATCGTTGCAGTGCGAATCGATGATGGGATTGAGCAATGGAGGCAATTGGCGCAGGGAAGTCTGATCCCAGCTGATGTATTCACACTTCCGGTGGCCATTCCGCACGGAGTTGTGCTCGTTACCACGGCGGAAGAACCGCCCACGACACCTGAGATTGTTTCGATTTCGGAATTGGGTTCCTCAGGAGGTTCGCAGGATGCTCCTGTGATGGTCCTGCAGGTTTTCGACTCTGCAGATGGGGCCGAACGTTGGCAGCTTTCTGGAGAGTTCGACAGCACGATTTCGACTGATGGATCGAATCTTTATGTAAATTTCATCATTGGTGATGATTCGAAGGTTCGCTCCTATGATCTGAACAATGGCGAGCAAAAATGGGAAAGCGATTTCCCGGCATACCTGCGTGGTTACTCGTCGCGAGACAATGCGCTGATTCTTGCGTCGGGGCGTGACGGACTGCGAACGATTGGGTTTCGACCGGAAACAGGTGAGACGCTCTGGGAGATTCCTGAATCGCTCAATTGCATCCTGTCATTGCCTATCGCCGATGACGGTTCGTTTGTTTGCCTTGGAGTTGAAAACACGGCTCGTATGTATGGCTCTGCTGCGCGTGCCGACGTGTCGACCCCGGACGAGAACCCTTCGGCAGATGCGATTGACTCCAGCATCGATCCGACCGGTTCCGGCCAGATAACTGGTCCGACACTCACGAGTGGCCAGTATTCGGCGACGTGGGTGCAGGATTGGTCACGGCAATCCAGTGATCAATTCGCAACTTCTTTCGGCACGGTGCTGTATTCGACCACGGCCGCCGATGCGCATGGCGATGTCCAATTGACTGCGCAGGATTTGTCGTCCGGTGAGGCCCTTTGGCAACAGCCGATTCCGAAGAATGTCCCGTATGTTGTGACGAGTCAGGGCATCGTGACCCTGGTCAGAGATCCCGCCGACTCTTCTGTACTCCGGGTGGCTTTGTTCAACCTGGATGGCTCGCGTAGGTCATTGGCGAGCGATGTTTCAGTGCTACCTCCCCAAACTTCCTCGGGCACCTTTCTGATTGTGAGCGGAACGACCATCTTGTTCAGCGACGTTTCGGGGCAGATAGCGGCGATCGATATGGGCACGGGCACGCTGCTTTGGAAAAACACCGTTGATCGGGTGCTGGGTCCGGGCATGAACGACTACGCCACCTGTGAGATCTGTGTCCCGCGAGCCGGGTTTGCCCCATATCTCTCGACTGATGGCCGGACGGTATTCATGGTCGATGTGCTCAGTGGCATGGCAACGGCACTGGACTTTTCGACAGGAGACATGCGTTGGCAGAGATCATCTTTGGACCTCGTACCGCCAGATGACTTTTTCAACGCGTGGATTTCAGCAACACCGGAAGGTCCACTGGTCGGCATCATGACCGTATCCGGAGCGAAGGGCGATGGAGGAATGATTCTGGGCCTGTGGTCTTCGGACGATGGTTCGACGGTCTGGCAAAAAGTCGACTTTTCGATTGTCAGTGGTCTGGCCGTGACGGATCACGGAACGTTTTACGCATCACTGTCAGAATCCCGTATCTCCGGCACTCCTGCCACGTCACCAGATTCCGAGATTTGCTGCTTTCTCGCTGAGTATTCACTTGCCGACGGATCATTGATCTGGACGCCAGGGGACGAGTTGCCGCGAACGGTGATCGGGATATTGACCAGCAGCAATGTGTTGATTACGAACTCGGCCGGCCCGATGGCGGCGTCATCAATCGACGGGGTTGATGGTGTTGACGGAGCCAGCGGAACAACGATTCTCGGGATCGACGCGACGACACATGAGCAGGTGTTCATGTTTGTGACCGATGGCAAGCAGTGCCTGGAGGTTGAGTTTCCGATCGACGCATCTGGAAAAGTCGTTTGCACCAATGCCGATGGGAGGTTGGCCGTTTTCGCGCCTGTCGATCCGTGATGTAAAGCGGTGCCTTGTGCCCGTCGACTGGTTGCCGTCGGCCGGGTTGGGTGATCGGAGACCGTGGTTACCGCATGCGAATGGGTGCGGCGAAGACCGGCGGCGGACCACGGGGGATCCGCCTTACGATGCGTCGTTGGGGTTGCCGGTGGATGGGTTGGGTGGCCGGTTTGTGCGTATGCCTTCGATGGATGGGCGATCTGACGATCGCCGCAAGAATCGGCGGCAGGCATCGGTCCAAAAATCGCCGGCGCGGTTCGGTGTCATGAATCGCCCGTACGGACCGCCGTGACGAATGGCCGGTACGAAATCTCCACAACGAATTGCTGCGTTGGGCGACGGATTTGGCTGGTGTCGCGCAATCTTGTTGTATGAGGGCGAAGGGTGGAACGCAAATCACGGCCAATGCGCAGGCGGACGCAGGTGATGCTGTGCCCCGCGACGACGCAAATGCCCTGGCGGCGATTTTCCGGACGGCACTCCCGCAGGTGTACGGATTCATCCTGCTCCGGGTTGCTGGCAATGCCGCCGTTGCCGAGGACCTGACCAGCGAGACCTTTCTTGCGTTTGCGATTCAGTGGCCGCGCGATCACTATCGCGTTTCCGATCCAACAGCCTGGCTGATTGGTATCGCCCGCAACAAGGTGCTCATGTACTACCGGGCGGAGGCGGCTCGAGCTGACCTCCGATCCGAATGGACGCTCACTGCCGAACAGATTCCCGATTTCAGCAACGAGTTTGATCAAATTGCCGATCGGGACGAACTTTTCCAGCTGCTGTCGGTGCTGCCGGTTCAGTACCAGGCCGTGCTGCTGCTGCGCTATCTGGATGGCTATGCCGTGCGGGATATCGCCGCGATGATCGGCAAGTCCGAACACGCAACCGAGTCGATGTTGTCCCGGGAGAGGACCGCGATGCGGAACGCAATCAGGGAATCAGAGGAGAGCCCATCATGGCAAATGAACTCGCGGTAAACACGGGACCACTGAGCCGATTTGAGGCAGCAACCGATCCGAGTCCGGTCTTTGCGAACCGGCTGGAAGCGGCATTTTTGGCTGCAGCGATGAGCGGCGAGACTGTCGCCGTTGTGACCGCGCGACCGGCCGAGATTGGTCGGCCTGTGATCCGGATGCGATCGATCTCGAACAGGCGGAAGCTGCTGGATTTAGCGGCGGTGGCGGCATTGCTGCTGGCGATGATCGGCGGTCTGGCCAGCACTACGCAGCGATCGAGCGCTCCGGCCTCTCCGACTGCCATTACTGCGCCGGAGGAGGACCTGCCGACGGTGCAATACGGCGGGACGGCGGCCCAGGACAACCAGTTCCCGGGTCCAGCACCAGTTTCGGGCACGCCGGAAATGGCCTGGCAGCTTCCGGGTGGGGCGGCTGCGTCCTATTACCCGATGCTGATGTCCGGCGAATATCTCTATGCCATTCACGATGACGGTTCAGACGCTTTTTACCGTCCGCTAACTGCGTTCGATGCTTCCGATGGCACTGTGATGTGGCAAAGGTCGGTTTCGTCGTGGTCGGAACTGGCCGCAACATCGGTAGGTGTGGTTGCGCTGATCGTTCCTGAGAATGCGAAGTCGACTCCGACTAATGCCAAGAATCCTCCATATGACATCGCGTTGCTCGATCGCGATACCGGGAAAACCATTTGGGAAGTGGACCGCGTTTTCGACGGCAAGGCGGATGCCTATGGGTATCACTTGATTGTTGAGGGAGCCAATCTATACCTAGTCGATCGATCTGGACTGATCGTGGCGCTGGATCTGGCTACCGGAGCCGAGCGGTGGTTGTACTCGTTCAAACGAGAACTTGCAGCCGGGTTCGAAGATCGAATCTGCTGGGCTTTCGACGAATCAGACTGCCAGTTGCGCACGGACTACTTCATGCCGGTTGCCATCACAGCGAACACTGTGTTTGTGGCTGATGCTGCCACGATGACGATCCGGGCGATCGATGCGGCCTCAGGAGACGAACGGTGGGTTCAGTCTGCGCAGGATGTGCATAGCTCCACCGCTGTCATAGCGCCGTTTGGAGTTGTGACCACGGCCGATGACAATGTGGTTTATGCCGTCCAGCAAACAACTGCCGACTTCACTTCAGAGCTTCCAAGCCAGTTTGTCGTTAGTGGGGCATCAGGCGACACACTTTCAAGTTCCACTATGTTGATGTCCATGGTTGCGGCGTCGGATGGACACCAGCTGTTTGGCCAAATGATGGTTGGCGATCAGTATGCAGTCGCTTCGGTCGAGAACAAAACTGGCGAGTTGCTTTGGTTCCAGCCGATCAATGCTGGCTCAGTTATCGGATACCTGGCATCAGATAAGACTGTGGTCGTCCAGGAGTACGATGCTCCGCGCCGGACGTGGGGACTGGATGCGACCACCGGTGACATCAAATGGGAAGTGTCGCAGGGTGCGAACACCTGCCAAATTACCTTTCCGTTGAGTTCGGATGGATTGGCTGTCTGTTGGGGAGGATCGGACGGACCTGTTGTTGCGCGAATCAGTCCATCTGATACCAGGACGGTCAGTGCCTCGCCTGTTGCTGCAGATGACTATCCGGGTCCATATCAGGTCAATGGCGATGCAACCGGTGGCAGCCAGATCCGTGGGTTGCCAATCAGCGACGCCAGTTACCAGCCGATCTGGGCTGCTGACAGCAACGCAATCCAAACCGACGATCCGTTCGCTACGGTCTATCGCTACAACGTCTACTCCACGAGTTCTGCGCAAGCTGATGGCACCACATACCTCATGGCCCGCGACCTTGGCAGCGGCGACCTCATCTGGCAGACGCAGATATCCACATTCGCGCCCTACATGGTTACCAGCAGCGGCGTCGTTACCCTTGTCCAGGACAGGTTCGACAGCACGATATTGCGGGTAGCAGTGCTCGCTTCAGCAGATGGTCGAATCGTGAAACTGTCCGACGCAACATTCGCCGCTCCGGATGCCTGGGGTCAGCTGGGTGTCAATGTCACCGGGAATACGATTCTTGTCAGCGATCGAACGGGACATGTCGCTGCGCTCGATTTCTCCTCCGGCCAGCAACGATGGGCGTACGACTACGATCGTGTCCTGGCGCCAGGACTGACGATAGAGCCGACCTGCAATGCCTGCATGTTCAATCGGGAAGATCGCGGTCCGATAGTGACGTCTGATGGGGAGACCGTCTATGTTTCCGACTATCTGACCGCAACTTTGACAGCATTGGACATTGCCACTGGTGAGGTCATCTGGAGCCGTAACCTGCTGGAGATCGTCCCGCCTGAGGAGTTCATCGCGGCCTACAGCGTCGCAACTGAGCGCGGGCCGCTGGTCGTGATATCCCGTTATCCGGTTGGCGCTGAAATGCCGGCCGAGACATTGGCACTCTGGTCGGCTAGGGACGGAAGCGAAATCTGGTCCACCGATGCACTCCTGGGTCAGTATCCGGTTCTGACCGGAGGGGATTCGTTCTACTTTGCGGCCAGCAAGTCGTCGCTTGTGGGCACGCCGGTTCCCATAACCGAGCAGTGCTGCGCCGTCGCCTGGTTCTCGCTCGTAGATGGTTCCATGATCTGGCAACAGAAAGATGACGTACCTCGAATCGTCATCGGTTATCTCGCGGAATGGGACCAGATTGTGGTCATGAACTGGGGTACAGAGACCATCGGTGATGAAGTCCTGGAGGGATGGGATGCGGTGACGCACCAGGTGCTCTGGACCTTTGCCCTGGACAGTCAAAATTGCTCCGATGTCCTCTTCCCGGTCGGGCCGAGCGGGGTGATTCTGTGCACGACAGAGTCGGGTCAGTTGACCGTGCTTGGTCCGGTTGAAGCCAGGGAAGGACCGGGTACCCCAATCGCGTCGCCAGAACCGTAGGGTGAGGCCTTGTGCCCGCCGAATGGTTGCCGTCGGCCGGGTTGGGTGATCGGAGACGATGGTATCCGCGTGCGAGCGGGTTTGGCGAAGATCTGCGGCGGACCACGGGGGGATCCGCCCTACGATGCGTCGTTCGGGATGCGGACGGGTCGGTTTGGTGGCCGGGATGTGTGCATTCCATCGGGACCGGAGTTGGAAGGAAGGGCGATCTGACGATCGCCGCTACGAATCGGCGCAAAAAGCGGGCGCGGACCGCCAACCGCCTCCTAGACCATCACGGTGCCGCCGTCTATGTTGATCGCCTGGCCGGTGATGCTGGCAGCGGCGTCCGAGGCGAGATAACGGACCAATCCCGCCACCTCTTCCCGCTCCACCGGGCGACCCGTCGGCATGCGGGGCAGGAAGAAGCGCTGGATCACCTCGTCCGGCGGGATCCCGTGCAGTGCGCCCAGATCGGCCAACTGACCACGAGTGAGCGGGGTGTCGACAAAGCCCGGACAGATCGCATTGACGGTGATGCCGTCGGCGGCTGCCTCCAGGGCCGCAGTTCGGGTCAGACCGATCACACCGTGCTTGGCGGCGCAATAGGCTGCCTTGCCGGGATCGCCGCGTTTGCCATTGATACTCGCGATATTGATGATCCGGCCCCACTTCTGCGCACGCATTCCAGGCAGGGCGGCCTGGGCAGTCAGGAATGGCCCGGTCAGGAGGACGGCCATGAGCCGATTCCACATCTCGAGCGGATAGGTGTCCAGCGGGGCGACATGTTGCAGGCCCGCATTGTTGACCAGCACCGCCAGCGGACCGACTCGTTCGATCTCCAGCCGCACCATGCCTGGATCAGCGACATCGAGCACCTCGGCCGTTGCCATGCCCCCGTCGGCTGCAATCTCCGTGACAGTTTGTTCGGCCGCTGTCAGGTCGAGATCGGTGACGATCACCCGATGCCCATCCGCAGCCAGACCCTGCGCAATCGCCGCCCCTATGCCGCTCCCTGCTCCGGTTACTAACGCTGTTCGCGAAATCGACATGCTCTGTCCACCGCCTTGCTGAGCCCATCGGGAGGAGACAAGCCCCTCCCCTACGGCGTACCCTACCGTGTATGAATGGGTTTGTGTTTGATCCGGCTTCTGACGATCCACAATCAGCGCTCGGAGCGGTCTTCATTACCGAGGGCCGGGTCGATGGCAAACGCCGCTTCCGCAAGGGGCATCGCATTGCCACCGCCGATCTGGCCGATATCGAACGGCTCGAGCATCGCGTACATCTGGTCCGGCTCGATCCCGGCGATGTGCATGAAGACGATGCCGGAATGGCCCTGGCCCAGGCGATTGCCGGACCGGGAATCGAAACGCGCAGACCGATTCAGAGCCGGGTCAATCTCATGGCGGCGGGCAAGGGACTGTTGCGGGTCGATCGCGATGCCGTCGTCGCGCTCAATCGACTGCCCGGGATATCGGTTTTCACATTGGTCGATGGCATCGCAGTCGTGCCGGGCAAGAATGTCGCCGGGGCGAAGATTGCTCCAGTCGCTGTGCCGCAGGCGGTGCTGGATGAGGCGCTGGCGATAGCGGCCGATCGCGCGGTCGTGCAGATCAAGCCATTTGCCCCAAAACGGGTGGCGGTGATCAGCACCGAAGGACTCGATGAGGCCGTGCGCGATCGTTTTCGGACGGCGGTGGAGAAGAAGATCGGTTGGTACGGCAGTGTCGTCTCCGGTTTTGTCGATCTGCCGGATGACCCCGATGTGGTGGCCGGGGCGATGCTGGATGCGATTACCAATGGGGCCGATGTGATCCTGACCGGTGGCGGTAACTCGCTCGATCCACTCGATCCGACGTTGAAGGCGTTGCCCAGGATCGGGGCAGAGATGGTCAAGTTTGGGGCGCCAGCGCATCCGGGCAGCATGTTCTGGTTTGCGCGCGCGGGCGAGGTGCCGGTGTTCAACCTGGCCTCGTGTTCGCTCTACTCCCGCTCGACCGTGGCCGATCTGGTGTTGCCCTGGGTGATGGCGGATGAGCAGGTCGCGCTGGACGATCTGGCCGAGATCGGGTTTGGCGGCTTGCTGGATCGCGATGCGGCGTTTCGGTTCCCCCCGTATGACTCGGATGAGGTCAGGGATGAGGGGTAGGTTCGAGTTATTGAGTTCCTAGTTCCTGGCTGGTGGTCGCTAAGCGATTTTGGGGAAGTGGACGGGGGTTGACTCGGTCCACAACTACGATTTTTCCTCCAACGGCCAACGGCCAGAAAAAACGCCCCGTTCGGAGATCCGGACGGGGCGCTTGTGATCAGGGGGAGGTGCTACTCGGCGGCGTCTGCAGTGCTCTTGCGGAGGCCGAGGCGGGCGAGGAGGGCTGCACCGGCGCCGACAGCGGCGACCGGGATCAGCTTGCTGGCCGCACCGGATCCGTTCGAGCCAGCACCGGTGTTGGGCAGCTGGGTGACGGGAGCGGTGGTGGCAGTTGGATCAGCCGGGATGGAGGTCGGATCGACCGCTGTCGGCACTTCAGTTGCGGGAACCTCGGTCGGGACGGAAGTTGGTCCGGCCTGGGGCGGCTCGGTCGCTGTGGCAGTCGGAACGGTTTGATTGAGCGTGATGTTGAACACGCAGTTGTCCGGACCCTTCCCCGATGGCTGGAAATCCGGGGTGCAGGTAACTGTCGTGGTGCCAATCGGGAAGACATCGCCACTGTTGTGATCGCAGATCCAGGTATCAAGCCAGGTTGTGCAGGCCGTGCCCCACCATGGGGAATCCCAGGTAACTGCCGTCGGGCCATCGACCGTCATGGTGACGTCTTCCGGACAAATGAGGGAGTCGGGATTGTTGTCATAGACGTAGTAGTAGAAGGAACAGTCGGAGGATTCCTGGCCAGGGATGTAGCAGGAGATCAGGTGCTCACCGAGTCCCAGAGGATCTCCAACTGCGGTGTCACAAAAGATGTTGGGATCGGTCTCGCAAAAGGCGTTCGGAGTTGGCAGGATGTAGTCGGCAGCAATCTCGCACGTACCGTCGGACACGTAGCTGAAGGTTGTGTCTGGGCAGGCAAGAAGGCAGACCTCATTGCCGGCACGAGCGCGCGAGGCAGGAACAGCGGCAACAGCAGCTGCGCCGGCGATGACCGTGATCGCATTGCGGCGAGATTGCCGTCTGCCCAACATGCGGGCCAATCGATCAAATTGCTGATTGTCCAAACCCATCGCCTTCCATTGCCCTATCCGGCAAACACACACAACTCGATCCGCCGCGGAGCGGACCATCACCATTGATCGGGAGATCGAGAACCGTTCGAAATCGTACTGGGGTTGTTACAGAGCGTCAATAACTCCGCGTGAAAAAAACGGTGGGTGCGGGAACGATTGCTCATTCCATCACCCACCGGTGCTTCGAGTCTGTCTGGTTCGTGTTACTCGACTGGTTCTGTGTCTGCCTGTTTGCGAAGGCCGAGGCGGGCGAGGAGAGCCGCACCGGCGCCAACGGCCGCCACCGGGATCAGCTTGTTGGCCGCACCAGATCCGTTCGAACCCGCTCCGGTATTCGGCAGCTGGGTAACGGGCGCGGTGGTGGCAGTTGGATCAGCCGGAATCGAGGTCGGATCGACCGCCGTCGGCACCTCAGTCGCCGGAACTTCGGTTGCGGGAACCTCGGTCGGGACGGATGTCGGTCCGGCCTGGGGCGGCTCGGTCGGGGTGGCCGTGGCTGGCTCGGTCGGGGTGGCCGTGGCTGGCTCCGGAGTCAGGGTGATGTTGAACGAACAGGTTGGAATCTGCTGACCCTTGCCGCTGGGCAAAATGGCGGTGCAGGTAACCAGCGTCGTCCCAAGATTGAACACATCGCCGCTGGTGGCATCGCAGTTTGCATTACTTCCGTAGTTGTATCCGCATTCGGTGGCCAGAACGGGATCGCCGAAAGGCACCGAAGTTGGCTCGTTCGCGATGATGCTGATATCGGCCGGACAGGTGAGGACGAGATCGCTGAGGTCATAGACCGAGTATCCGAACTGGCAGTTCACATACGGATTACTTGTCACCGAGCAGTTCACAGTCCCGTTTCCAATCCCGAGATCGGTGGTGATGTCCGGGATGCAGACGACCTCCGGCGCCAGGCAATCGCCAATCGCGACCGGGTAAACGAAGTCCAGGTTGGCAGTGCAGGTATCTCCATAGGCATAACCGTAGGAGTAGGTCGGGCAGATCATGGAGCAGGCGGGTTGGCCCCCTGCGCTGGCCCGGGTGATGGGAATGGCCGCCGCCGCCGCTCCCCCGAGCATGGCCAGCGTTTGCCGCCGATTCTTGCGGGCGCCGAGGGATCGGGCGAGGTTGTCCAGTCGTTGCGAATCCAAATTGGCTTCCTTCCCTGCCGTACCAAAAGACTGGCAGCACAAACCCGGCGCGACGGTATGCAAAATCGGGGGGGCGAGGTACTTACGCCATCCTAGGCCGTTTGACCTATACCGTCAATTACCCGGTTCGACGAAGCTCCAGGGTCGGTGCAGGTTAGTCGTCGCCCGTTTCTGCTGATGGTGTGCGGTTACGCAGCCCCAATCTGGCCAGAAGGGCCGCGCCGGCACCAAAGGCGGCCACCGGGATCAGCTTGCTGGCCGCACCAGATCCGTTCGAACCGGCTCCGGTATTCGGCAGCTGGGTAACGGGCGCGGTGGTGGCAGTTGGATCAGCCGGGATCGAGGTGGGATCGACAGCCGTGGGCACCTCAGTCGCCGGCACTTCGGTTGCGGGAACCTCGGTCGGGACGGAGGTCGGTCCGGCCTGGGGCGGCTCGGTCGGGGTGGCCGTGGCTGGCTCCGGGGTCAGGGTGACATTGAAGGAACAGGTTGGAATCTGCTGACCCTTGCCGCCCGGCAGCATGCCGGAGCAATTGACCGGGGTTGTTCCCAACTGGAATATTTCGCCGCTTGGCACATCGCAGGAGAAGTACGGTCCAATCACGGTGCCGCACTCCTGCCCGAGGATTGGATCGCCGTAGCCAACGGCTGTCGGCACATTGGCGGTGATGCTGATGTCGGCCGGACAGGTCAGGGTGTAATCGCTGATGTCATAGACGAAATAGGTGAACGAGCATTGGGATGCCGGGAACTGGTCAACGGTGCAGGTGACCGAGCCATCGCCAATCGCAAGCTGATCGGTCGCACTGGGGACACAGGTAATGGTAGGCGCCTGGCCGCAGAACCCGTTATCGGCGGGATTGACGAAGTTGAGTGCCGAGGTGCAGGTGCCACCAGAGGCATACCCGAAACCAGTTGCCGGGCAGGTGATGGCGCAAGTCACCGTGTTGGCATCTGCGCGTGCAAGCGGCACAGACGCCACCGCCGCGCCGCCGATGATTGCCAGGGCCTGCCGCCGATTCCTGCGGCCGCCAAGTGCCCTGGCCAGATTGTCCATGCGCTGCGATTCCACCGTCCCAAACCTCCCCGGCCAGAAATCATCCGGCCAATTGCACCAATGCCTACTCGTTCATATCCGGTGACGCAGATGCTTCCTTGCCTCGCATGCCCAACCGTGCCACTGCCGCCGCGCCCGCACCGGCAATCGCCAGTGGCAGCAGCATGCCCGAGCCACGGTCTCCTGCTCCGGCGCCGGTGTTGGGCAACTCGCTGACAGGGGCAGTGGTGGCGGTTGGATCGCCTGGAATGGCGGTTGGATCGACCGCCGTGGGAACCTCGGTGGCTGGCACTTCGGTCGAGGGGACATCGGTCGGGACGGACGTCGGTCCGGCCTGGGGCGGCTCGGTCGGGGTTGGTGTAGGTGCAGTGATCGTGACGTTGAATGAGCAAGTGACTGTGCTTTGATCCGGTGCATTCTCGAGCGCGGAACAGACGACTTCGGTCATGCCTGGGCCAAATTCAGATCCGCTTGGCGGATTACAGAACGTCGTCACACCTGGGCAGTTGTCGCTGGCGGTCGGCGTGTAATCGACCGCGATCGGATCGGCCGATTCGAGTTCGATATTGGCCGGGCAGGTGATGATTGGCAGTTCGGCGTCGGTGACCGTGACAAGGAACGAGCAAGTCGCGCTGCCGGCAATGCAGGTCACCAGCGTCTCGCCCGGGACACCGCTATTGAATACCGATCCGGCAGGCGGATCGCAGATGACGATCCCGCAGGTGCCGATCGGTGCGGGGGCGGTGTAGTTGACGACCGCACTGCACAGGCCAGGCTGCGAATCCGTGATGACGTTGGGCGGACAAGTCAGCACACAGGGTGTGCCGGCTTCAGCCCGCTCGCGTTGAACACCGACGATGCCGGCGGTTGCCCCCAATGCGATAGCGATGGCTTTACGGCGAGAGTGTCGCCGACCGAACAGACGCGCAAATCGATCAAAGCGCTGATCATCCACGAGGTTGACCCTTCCGCAGTACCGGGTGCGACAAAGCGTTCGTACAGTTTAGCTAGTCGAATTACCTGATAGTATCGAGTTCACAGGATCGCGTCAATATCTGGTCGCATAGTGACCGATACGTGAGCGCGCCTACTTCTGACATGGGTTTTCGGGTGATTCACGCCTGTGCCCGCAAATGGTCCCTTCCCGCTGCACAACGAGGTGCCCCATGGACCCGCAACGATTCGACCAGGTCTCGAGAACATTTGCGCACGGAGCCTCCCGCCGCACCCTGCTGAGCGGATTGGCCGCCATCGCCGGTGGAATCGCTGGACGGCGCAGGGCGACCGCGCAATGCGAAGACCCGGACACCTGCACCACCGATAGCGATTGCTGCCTTGGCATCTGCACGCAGGGGACGTGTGCAACCTGCCAGGCGGATGGCGAAACGTGCGGGTTCTCGGATGATTGTTGCAGTGGATCGTGCTGGTATGGCGTTTGCGTCAGGTGCATCTCCGAACGCGAGGGGTGCGACGCAATGGGCGATTGCTGCTCGGGCACGTGTGCCGAGACCGAGAAGGGCATGATCTGCATCCAGTGCGGTTCGTTTGGGATGCCGTGCACCAATGGCGAGCAATGTTGTGGTGGGGAGTGTCGGGGTGGCATCTGTATGGCCTACGCGTGCAGTTCCCAGTTCTTTTATGAATGCTCGCTTGACCAGGTCTGCGTTGACGGGTATTGCTATCCGGCCAATTTTGTTTGCACGGTTGATAGCCAATGCGCGGCCGGTATCTGCTGCGACGGACGCTGCAGCCAGGATGATTGCTGCTCGGCCGATACCGAACCGGATGCGCGATGTGGGGACGGGCTGACCTGCCAGGGCAACGTCTGTGTTGCCGGCGGAACGACGACCCCGGTCCCCACCGAACCTGGCTCGCCCGAGATACCGCCATCGCCTGTCTCGACCACGGCCCCAGTCAACCAGCTGCCCAACACCGGTTCCGGGGTTTAGGATGGATCGGCGCGAACCGGTGTCTGGGTGCTGGCCAGTGCCGCGGCGGGTGCGGCGGCATTGCGTCTGGGGCTCCGCCGACAGTCGACGGATAACGAATGCCCATAACCACCGAGGGGAAGCGCGATCCTGCTCTTCCCCCATGCGTCGGTGATTCTCAAACCGGTGTGAACACTAATCGGTGTGGAAAACCTCTTTGGCGAAGGTCCAGAGGTTGCCCGGCTTGTCCGATGCCAGGGCTTCCGGCACGGCGAACTGCATGTTGTCGGTGATACCCCACCACTCGACATTTTTGGGATCGTTCTTCATGTCCGCCATATCGGCTTCCCAGTCATCGCCGACGTACTCGTAGTAGCCGAAGAGCGTGTTGCCGAGGCGGAAGATCGAGTAATTGGTGATCCCGTGGCGGCGGATGTTGTCCAGCACCTCGGGCCAAACCTCGGCGTGAATCCGCTCGTACTCCTCGATGGCTTCGGGTTTGATCCCGACGATCATGGCATAGCGCTGCATTGCGGTGCTTGTCCCTTCTGCTGATCAGAATTCTGGGGCTATGGTATCCGGATCGTGAGTGTGGTGGCGTGGCCTTTCCTTAAATACAGACGGGTCGTGCGTTCGGACACGACCCGTCTGTGCGCGGTTATGGCAGAAGGGCCTTACGGCTTGGGTTCGAAGCCGTACTTCTGCAGAATCGCCTGTCCTTCAGGACCGTTGACGAAGGCGATGAACGCCGCCGCCAGATCCGCATTGCCGCCCGCAACCGGGGCGATCGGGTACTTGGCTACGATATTGACCTCGGCCGGAATCTCGATCACGACCACATCGGCCTTGATGTCTTCGGTCACGTCGGTGGTGTAGACGATGCCGGCATCCGCCTCACCGAGGGCAACCTTGCTGGCCACAGCCTTGACGTTGTCTTCCTCGGAAACGATGTTGGACTGCACGGCCTCAACGAAGCCATCGCCGTAGGTAGCGGTATCGGCTCCGGCCTTGCAAACCGCCTGGCGACCGTAGTTGCCAACCGGCACATCAGCCGCCGCAACCACCAGTTTCACGCCGTCCTTGGAGAGATCAGCGAAGCTCGCGATACCGGCCGGATTGTCCTTCGGCACGATCAGCGCGAGACGGTTCTGGGTGAACACGACCGAATCGCCATCGATGACGCCAGCTTCCTGTGCCGCCTTCATCTGGGTGTTATTGGCTGAGGCAAAGACATCAGCCGGATTCCCCTCGGTCAGCTGGGTGACAAGCGCTTGCGAACCGGCAAAGTTGAACGTGAAGGTGACATTGGGATTTTGGGCCGTGATCGCTTCGCCGATGGTGGTGAACGAGTCGGTCAGTGAGGCCGCCGCGAAGACGGTGACATTGCCACCTGCTTCAGGAAAGGCTACAGCTTCGGGGCTGGAGGCTGGTTCCGGAGCGGCAGTTGTGGCTGCGGGTGATCCGGCCGGAGTGGGGGTGACATAGGAGGCGCAATCAATCGGGGTCGCCTGGGCGAAGGTCGTGCGGAGCGAGAAGAACGGCGCGCCCAGGGCCAGAACGAGGGTCGCGATGATCAACAACGGGTGCAGTAGTGAACGTCGTGTTCGCACGTGGTTCCTCCCGGGGGTGTGCCGCTTGATCGGTTGCTGAGTAGTCAGCTATTGAATACTATGCGGAGAAGGCTACGGTGCCCTCCGCCGCCTGTCAAGCGGCCGATACCCCAGGAGATCCCGATGAAACTGAGCGCACGCAACCAACTACCAGGCACGGTCACCCACATCACCCTGGGCGGTGTTATGGCCGAAGTGACGATTGATATTGGCAATGGTCTGACCGTCGTCTCGGCAATCACCCGGGCCTCGGTCGAAAACATGGGTATCACCGAGGGGTCGAAGGTCGTTGCTGTCATCAAGGCGACCGAAGTGCTCGTCGGCGTCGAGGATTAGCGGCAGGACCGAACGAGAGGACAGTTTTCCATGACATTGTCGCGATTCCTTCGTTTTGCCGGCCTCGTTTTGGCGCTAACCCTGTTGCCGCTGATCGGATCGGTCGCGGTTGCCCAGGATGCCACGCCTGGTGCGTCACCAACCGCCGCTCAATCGGTGGAGATAACTGGTCTGGTCGACCATCCAATCAGCGTCTCTGTGGACGACATCAAGGCGCTCCCCAGCCAGACAGTCGATGTCACCTTCCAGTCGGGCAAGGGCGAGCAACAGCACCCCTACACCGGAGCGTTGCTCTCGGATGTGCTCGCTTTGGCCAATCCGACGCTCGATCCGGTTATCAAGAATCAGGTGTTGCAGCGCTATCTGGTCATCACGGCGTCCAATGGATACACGGTTGTGCTCTCGATGGGCGAGATCGATCCCGCCTTTGGCAACAACCCGTATTTGCTTGCCTGGGACGAAGATGGCGCCCCGTTGAGCGCCGAAGATGGCCCGGTCCGCCTGGTGACACCGGGCGATATCAAGGGCGGCCGGTGCGTCACCGGAGTGATCAGGATTGAGGTGCGCGGCCTGGAGAGCGAGTCCGCAAGCTGAATACGGGTCGGCCACTCTCCCTGTATCTGCCAGGGGCGTTTGCCAATCTGGGCGAACGCCTTCGGGCGGAATGGGTCAGGGTTGATCCGCATACTCCGCTCGCCTTCCACCGGTTCGTTCCTTCCGGAGACCTGGCCGCGTTGATTCTGGATGGGGCGCCGGCGGACGTGTATGTCTCGGCCAACCGCCATTTCATGGATCAGGTGGAGGCAGCCGGACGGGCGCGAGGTCCGAGGCGGTTGGCTGGCAATGCACTTTGCATCATTGCCTTGCCTGGCGCGGGAGCCGGAATCACCGATCTGTGCTCCCTGGTGGCGTCCAATCGCCGGATCGTTGCGCCCCAACCGCAGACCGATCCCTGTGGCCGCTACATCGCCGATCAGTTCTCCGCGCTGGGGCTGGATGCCGCCGTTGCAGCACGCCTGACCGCCGGGACACTGATGCACTCCCATGGCTCCGGAGACCTCCCCGGATTCCTGCGCGACGGGCGTGTGGAGACAGGTATTCTCTATCGATCCGAAACCGGTGCGATCCGGGACTGGGTGCAGGTGATCGATCTCCCGCCCGGGCAGGATTGTCACGAGAAGATCCACTTCATGATCAGTGCGATTGCGCAGGATGGTGCATGTCATCCGGCCGCCGATGCATTCGTAACCTGGATGACAGGCCCGGCCGGGCAGGCAATGCTGGTGGACGCGGGTTTTCTGCCAGCCGTTTAGGCGAATGCGCCATGCACATCCCCTCGGCGACCCGGCACAATTGCGGGTATCTCGGGAGGGGATCAGATGGCGCAGCAAACCTGGACGGCGGACGCACTCGATGGCATCCGGCATGGCTTTGCCGTGCTTGAGCGCCCGTTTCAAATCGTTGACGAACGGATTTCCGGCGCGACACCCTATCTGCACTGGCCGGTCGCCGGTCGCAAGGGTGACGAATTCACCGAGCAGTTCTATGTCGTTGATGCCGATGTTGCGGCCGCTCTGATCGATATCGCTGCCGCGGATCCCGGTCCTGATCATCTCGTCTCGGCAATCAGCGTGGAACGTCCGGCGGATGATGACGCCTGGACGACAGCCGGTTACGAGGTGGGATCGTCTGAACCATTTATGGCGATCGATCTGACTGCGATCGCGCCTCCGGAGCCTGGGTATCCCGTCGCGCGCGTGACCACGCTGGACGAAGCCACCCGGATCGCCGACGCCCACCGCGCAATCGGCTATCCAGTCCGGCAGTTCAACCAGGCGTTGCTCGATGTTGACGCGATCCGGTATCTGCAGATCAAGCTGGATGGCCTCCCCGTCTGCGTTGGCAAGATCGCACTGACCTCACCCTGCGCGTATGTGACCGATATCGTGACACTGCCCGATTATCGGAAGCGCGGTCTGGCCACGGCGCTGATGCACGCCCTTCATGCCGAAGCAGGCAAGGCCGGAATCGCACTGGTCGCGCTCACATCGACGGCCATGGCGGAGCCACTGTACGCCTCGCTCGGTTATCAGGTGGTTGCGCAGCAGGTGCTTTGGTGCACGCCAGAGCGGGACTAGCCTGACCATGGTCCATGCCCAAAACAGACTTTTCGCCCGAAATGGCCCGCCCTGTGGAGCCGGACGGACTGACAATGTTCGGTACCGGGGGTATGTACGGTCAATGCCTTAAAGAGGGTTCAATTGGGCATCCTTGACGGTGAGTATGCCGGCGGAATCTCCGCAAATCTCACCACCAGGGAGAATCTCTCATGAATCGACTCTTTGCCACGCTCCGGATTGCCGGAGCCCTGATGGCGACAACCTCGGCGATCTCCATCGTGCACCAGGCAGATGCAGCGGCAACCTGCTTTGGCAAGACCGTGACAATCACTGGCGCCGGAACCATCAACGGCACCCCCGGCAACGATGTCATCCTCGGCTCCGATCGCAATGACACGATCGATGGCAAGGGCGGCACCGACTACATCTGCGCTGGCGAGGGCAACGACAAGGTCATCGCCACAAGCAACGTCCGCGTCTTTGTGCGCGGCAATGCCGGTAACGACGACATCACCGGCAGCAATGGCGCCGATGAACTGTACGGCGATGACGGGCATGACAAGTTGCGTGGCCAGGGCGGCGACGACAAGATCGTTGGCGGCACGGGACGCGATTCCGGCGCCGGTGGCGATGGCAACGACCTGATCTACGGCGGCGATGACAAGGACAAGCTGACCGGCGGCGAAGGCAACGACGAAATGTATGGCCAGGCCGCGATCGACACCCTCTATGGCCAGAACGGCGATGACCTCCTCGATGGCGGCGACGACAACGACAAGGTCTCGGGCAAGGCTGGCAATGACCACATTCGTGGCGGCAACGGCGACGACAAACTGACCGCCAGCAATGGCGATGACATTGTCGAAGGCGGCGCCGGTAACGATCGTCTCTATGGCGAAAACGACAACGACACCATGGATGGCGGCACGGGCGACGATTACCTCTCCGGTTCGTATGGCAATGACGACCTTATGGGCGGCGATGGGAACGACGAGATCAACGGCTCAACCGGTCAGGATCAGATCTGGGGCGGTATCGGCAACGATGTGATCGATGCCGGTCCGGACACCGATGCTGTTTGGGCTGGCGACGGCGCAGACTCGATCAAGGGCGGCGCTGGCAACGATTTCATGTATGGCGAGGGCGGGAACGATACGATCCTGGGCAGTGATGGCAACGATTATGCGGAAGGCGGCGATGGCGATGATGTCATTGGCACCTCGACGTACAACGCGACCTATCTCTCCGTCGTGATCACTGCCGGAACGACCCTGCGCGGCACGGATCCATTTGGACTCCCGACTGGCAACTTCGAGCCGGGCACCGACACGCTGCTTGGTGGAACCGGTGCGGACATCGTGGTCGGTGGTTCCGGCGACGACTACATCGATGGTGGCGCTGGTCAGAACCTGCTCATCGGCGACTTCCCATCGGTCCAGGGCGCTGGCGGCAAGGACACCATCCTTGGCGGCGACGATCGTGACCTGATCTTTGTCGGCGGATACACCAAGTTTGCTGACGACTGGTACGACAACAATGTGTTTGGCTATGCCGGCGACGACTACATCGTTGGAGCGGATGGCGGCGATGGCGCCGAGGATGTGATCTACGGTGGCGATGGCAACGACATCATCGAAGGTTGGGCCGGTGACGATGGTCTGTATGGTGGCAGTGGCCACGACTGGATCAGCGGCGGAAACAACAATGATGAGATCTACGGCGATGGCGATATCGATACCTTGTGGGGCGACAATGCCGGTGGCGCCTACCCACTGAGTCCGTTCACGATCGGAAACGCGGATTACTGCGACGGCGGCGATCCGTCGACGCTGCCAGGCGACCTGCTGGATGACGACTGCGAGACGAAGATCGGTTACGAAGATCCGTTCCCGTAGTTCGTAGACCGAAGTTCGTAGTCCGAAAGACAGAGAGGCGCCGGAGAAATCCGGCGCCTCCCTCTTTTACTGCCGACTGCCGACCGGCAACTGCCAACCAGACCCTAGACCGGTCGTTCCAGTGTCAGGGGATAGGGCGAGAGCAATTCGCAGCCTGTTTCGGTGATCAGGAACATGTTTTCGAGGCGGACACCGGGATTGAGCTCGGCGGTATACGCTCCGGGCTCAATTGAAATGACATCACCCGCCCGCAGTTCCGGTCCGCGCTCGGGATTGATATCGGGCCATTCGTGCGCGCGGACACCGACGCCGTGTCCGGCATGATGCGGCAGGCCGACATCGCGCAGATGGGGATGTTCCCGAATGCGTCCGTCTATCCAGCGCCAGAGTTCGGTGCCCGGCATGCCTGGAGCAAGATGCCCCTCGACTTCGGTCAGAATATCGGCCAGGTGCTGATACACCTCGGCCTGCAGCGGCGTGACATTCTGGACGGCAAAGGTACGACAGAGATCTGACCAGTAGCCGTCGACATAGGACCAGGCATCAATGATGAAGAGTTCGTCGGGCAGAATTGCGCGCTCCCGGACCGGCCCACCCATCTCGCCAGAACGGTAATCACCACTGTGGATGACTTGCTTCCCGGCGCGGAGGCAGGCTGAGCGCTCGGCGGCCGCGAGAACGATGATCTCGCTTACACCCGGAGCGATCGCCATCTGCGCGGCATCGTATGCGGCCAGATCGCAGGCAATCGTCAGACGCAGACACTCGATCTCGTCCGGATCCTTGGCTCGCTGTAAATCGGCGAGAAGATCGTCGATTGCCACCCAGTCGGAGACATGGACGATCTCGGTCAGCGTTTCACCGAACAGCCGGGGCATTGCTTCGATCTGATAGCCGACGCGCTCGTATCGCTTGCCTGTCAGATGCTGGCGCAGCAGGGCATCGATCTGCCGGTTCATATCGAGGTTGCGTGTACCACCGATGTTGGGCACGAATGCGACCCGTTGATCGGCATACGCGGTGGCGGTCAGGTTGTTGGACGCAAGCCAGATATCGCCATCGGTGGGGATGAAGAGGGCGGCCGGATCGGGCAGCCAACTTGTGGCCAGCAATCCGGTGAAGTAGTAGATATCGCGCGAGTCGGTGATCAGGGCAGCATCGAGCCCGTTTGCTTCGAGCAACGAGCGCATGCGTTGCTGTCGCGCAAGACATCCACGTTCGGATAACACGGATCGGCCCCCTGCCGGAGTGAAATGACTGTGAGCGACATCCTAGCAAGCCGGATGTCGCGACACAATGGCCCGGTCGGGAATCGCTATTCCAGAGAAAAGCCGGGGTATTTGTCGGTCATGAGCAGGCTGTAGGCAGCCACGCGATTGGACCAACGGTACATGCCGGTCACGAAGCCAAACATGCCTTCCGGGAAGCGACCGGTGAAGAGAATCGCGAACCAGGCGACGATCAGGACAAACATTCCGGCCAGGGTCACCACCCAAAGGACAAGGGCCGAGGGAATGACGAGCAGCCATTTGACGAAGATCAGCAACCGGCTGAGACGGGGCGGGTACTCCATTTCGAAC
>JAPXRQ010000002.1:0-52285 GCA_033813515.1 Thermomicrobiales bacterium | reverse complement strand
ATCACTGTTTACTGGGCGGACAAGTCTGTTGTTGGGACAGTAGTCGCCGATAGCGGGGGCAAGGGGACGGTCAAGTTCAGGGCGCCGCTCGCGGAAGGAGGTGGACAGGCTGTTCTGGCCAAAGACTCCTCCGGGATGAGCGACACCGAACTGATCGAAGTGATCCCGCGGGTCAATGTCAATACGACGACGGGGATACCGGGTGATGTCGTCCGCGTGTACCTGTACGGGTTTGTGCGCGAAGACGTGGTCGATGTTCTCTGGGAGGCGTCCGATGGCACGCCGACCGTGCTGGCGACAGTGACGATTGCGGATACCGGACGGGCCTCGGTGCTCGTCACGATCCCCTACTCGTGGGAGCCGGGCAAGCATTCGATTCGAGGACGCCTGGTCGAAGGTGGGCAATCGGCAACAGTCCAGTTCACGCTCCAGCAGACGGACTGGACGGTGGCACTGGACAAGGAACAGAGCAAATACAACGGATTTGTGACCGCCACACTGGCCGGCTTCGCGCCGTATTCGCCAATCAATCTGACCTGGCAGGATGGGACCGGTCTGGGTTCCGCGACGACAAATGGCAGTGGTGGGGCGACGGTCACGTTCAAGACTCCGCTTGCGCCGCTGGGCGACTACGGTGTTCTGGCGACGGATGAGAGCGGACACGTCGGCGTAGAGGGACTGCGCGTCATTCCCCGCGTTATGTTGACTGCCGAGTCCGGATATCCGCTGGATGTGGTTCGGGTCTACTACTACGGGTTTGCCCCGGGTGATCAGGTCGAGACGAGGTGGTTCACGGCGGACGGATCGTCCTATCAGGTGCTGAATACGCTTACCATCGCTGGGAACGGACGGGGGACAGCACTTATCACCATTCCGGATGACGGGCAGCCAGGCGCTCACACGGTGCGCGGATCCGTCGTCGGTATCAGCCGGAGCGCGTCTCTGGTGTTTACCGAGATCCAGCCGACCTGGGCGATGACACTCTCGACCAGCAGCAGCAAATACAACGGCACGGTCGAAGCAACGCTTACCGGCTTCAGTCCAGGGAAGACGGTGACGCTGACCTGGCCAGATGGAACGGTGCTGGGGAGCCGGACGACGAACAGTTCAGGTGCGACGAGTATCAAGTTCCGGACACCGCTTGCGCCGCTCGGTGATTATGTCGTCCTGGCCAATGATGGTGACGGACATATCAGTCGGCAGACATTGCGGGTGATTCCGCGGATCACGACGAATGTGACCGGAGGCGATCCTGGTTCGGCATTCCGCGTTTACCTCTACGGATACGCACCGGGTGATCGAGTCCAGATCCGGTGGTACGGAAAATCCACAACCGACTACACCGTGTTGGGAACAGTGACGATTGCGTCGAACGGGCGTGGATCGATGATGGTCAGTGTGCCGTGGTCGGCGGCGGCCGGCGCCAATACGGTGCGTGGTTCGGTGACTACGGTCAGCCGAAGCGCATCGACGACGTTCACGGTCAACGGCAGCGCCGATACCGAGGACCCGACGGTACCGCCAACACCGGCACCGACGGTCACTCCGACGATTGAGGTGTCGCCAACTGTTCCGGATGAGACTCCAGTTGCGACCGAGACAGTGATTCCGACCGCGACGACAACGCCTGAGGCGCCAACCGAGACGCCGGTGCCGATCGACGGCTCCCCCACTCCGGATGCGACCGAGGCGCCGACTGAGCCGCCAGTGGAGACACCGGTTGCGGTTACTCCGACACCGTACGTGGTGACCGGCATCACGCGCTCAACCAATTCAACCAACGGTGCCCAGGCGGTCGACGGTGATCCCGGGACTATCTGGACGACGACCGACGATGGTTCCTCGCCGATTGGCGTGCTGCAGCTGGACTATGGACAGGTGCTCGCGATTGGCGTCATCCGCATGTTGACCGGGCCGGGCGGTCTTGCGGGCAACGGCATCATCGAGGTGTCGGAAGACGGCGAGACCTGGGTTCGATATGCCGAAGTCGATGGCACAGCAGCGATTGACGATGATGGGTGGATCACGGTGTCGCCGGATCCCGACGCGTCAGTAAGTTCGACACGGTATGTCCGGATCGTCTTCCCGTTCAGCGCCACGGGTGAGACGCTGGGGAATATCGCCGAATTGGTCGTGCTTCCGCCGGATTAGGTAGCGCGATCGAGTTCGCTCGAGATCATCTGTAAACCAAGGCGGAGTTCTTCCTCAGTCGGGTAACCAAACCCGAGGCGAAAGCAGCGCTCCTCCTGCTCGAACCACCAACCCGGACCGAGAAAGATGCCGGCCTTCTGCAGGTTGGCAAAGATGCGGCGCGCGTTGATGGCGGGATCAGCGAAACGTGGGAAGCAGACAGCGCCGCCCTGAGGTGCGACCCACTCGATGCGCGGATCGGCAGCGATCCAGTCGGCCACGATGGCACGGTTGGCGTGGAGGTGTGTGCGGACATCGGGGAGCAGGCGTTCGCGATTGGCGAGGATGAACTCGGCGACAGCGGTATCGAGCGTGGAGTGCGCGAGGGCGAGTTGCTCCTGGGCGGCGAGAAGAATCGTCATCAGGGATTGATCGCGGCAGGTGAGCCAGCCGAAGCGGATACCCGGTACACCGTAGGTCTTCGAGAGCGAGGAGACGCTGATCACATGCGTGCCCAGGATTGAGGCCGGCGGAGCGATTTCGTCGGCCAGTTCGCGGTAGGTCTCGTCGACAAGCAGCCAGCAACCGGCATTGGCAGTGATTTCGACGATCCGCTGAAGATCATCGGCCGGGATGATCGCGCCGGTCGGGTTGTGCGGTGTGGTGATACTGACCAGGCGTGTGTTGGGGGTGATGGCGGCGGCGATCTGGTCGGGATCGAGGCGGTAACCGCTCTCGTGGGCAAGTTCGACGTAGGTGATATCGGCGCCAATGGCTCGTGGCGTTTCCAGGTTACTGGCGTAATTGGGCCGGACAACGACGAGCCCGTCGCCGGGATTGAGGATGGCGGTCGCGACGAGGAAGAGGGCACCGGCAGCGCCAACTGCGACGAGGACATCGGTTGGGGCGAGCGCTCCCCCGGCCTCAGCGGCGATCAAGGTCCGGGCCATCTCGCTGCCGCGGTGGTCGCCATAGTTGAGGAGCACATTGGCAAGATCGTCTGGTTTGAGACCGACATCTTCCAGGGTGCGATCGCGCATCGAGCTTTCGGCCAGGTTGACGACAACCTTTTCGTAGCCGATCTGCTCCGGGCTTTCGACTTCCATGATCATGCGCTGGTACTTCACGTGGTGGATTCTCCGGGTGCGAATGCGATGGTGCCGAGGCCCGCAATGCCAGCGGCAGGTGGATCGATCTGAAGCGAGGTCAGTGCGAGGCCGGCGAACGGTTCGATACCAAACCGTTCGCTCAGGACGGTCTGTGAGCGGTTGTAGGCCTTGATCAGCGGGGTAACCCAGGCAACGAAGGTGATGCGGAGATCGGCAGCGCGCCCGGCCAGCAAGGATTCGGCAGCGGCGCGACAGAAGATCGGAGCGGTTTCGGTGATGGCCGTGGCCATGGTGGCCTTGTCGATAATCTCATCGGCCCCGGCGATGCGGATCTCGATGGTCGGTTTGTTCTCCGCAGACTGGAGTTGGCGCTCAATGATTGGATCGAGCATGGCACGGACGGCGGCCATATCGGCGGAGATCAGGGTGTCGCCATCGCCGGTGTATGAGGGAATCAGGAACGCGCCGGGTGGCGGCGACTTCATCGACACCTCACGGTGCGTCTGTTTCTTGAGGAGCACGGCCGGTATGCCGCTGGCCTGGCTGTACATGGCGCCGATGGGATAGCCGGACATGCCGGGAACAACCAGCAGGTCGACTCTGGCCTGGTGCAGGTGAGCGGCGACTTCGGCGATGTGCGTCCGGAGCAGGTCCGGGCGGGTGGCTGTCTTGAGAAGTGGGCCGTATTCGAGACCAAGACCGCCGCCGCCAAAGATGCGCGGTTCGGCATAGCGGAGGACGGCGCGGGCAAGATCTTTGCTGCCGGGCAAAAGTGTTGATGCACCGAGCAACGATTCGAGCTCGCTGAACGGGGCAGGGTCGGCAACGGTCGACTCGGCGGGTTGCTCGTGGTGGCGGTCGTACCGGGGAATCGACATTGGCGGCAGGTGATCCTCGACTGGGCTGGCGTGGTCCATCAACGCTCCTCGCGGATGAACGGACGACCGAGCGCCGCTGGAGCGCCAATTCGCTTCTTCGCCTGATCGCCCGAAGCGATGACGAGCACGAGAATTGTAAAGAGGTACGGGAGCATGTTCAGGAAGAACGGTGAGATACCAACCCCGACCACCTGCAACTGAAATTGTCCGGCCTGCACGCCACCGAAGATCCAGGCGCCAGCCATGGCCCACAGCGGATTCCAGCCGGCAAAGATGACAAGGGCGACGGCGATCCAGCCACGGCCGGCAGTCATGCCTTCTGTCCAGCCGGGATTCGTTGAGAGGGAGATGACCGCGCCGCCCAAACCGGCCAGCGCACCGCCAGCCACGACATAGAGGAAACGGAGGGGGTTGACCGGCACACCCATAGCATCGGCGGCAGCCGGATTCTCGCCGATCGCACGCAGGTGGAGGCCGGGTTGGGTGCGGTAGATGTAGTACCAGAGCGCGGGCACAACCAGAAAGGACAGATACGTCAGCATGTCCTGCTGGAAGAAGATCTCGCCGATTTCGGGAATATCGGAGAGGACTGGAATGGATACCTCGCCAAACTTGTCGGGCAGTGGTTTGCCGACCAGATTGCGGCCGAGGAATGCGGAAAGTCCGGTTCCGAACAGGGTGAGGGCAAGACCGCTGATGACCTGGTTGGCGCGCAGCCCGATTGTCACGATGGCGTGCAAGGATGCGAGGACGGCGCCGGCAATCATCGCTCCGATCACGCCGACGACGGCTGATCCGGTCCAGATCGTGACGGCGACACCACCTAGGGCGCCCATCAGCATCATGCCTTCAACGCCGAGGTTGAGGACGCCGGAGCGCTCCGCGATGAGTTCCCCGAGACAAGCGTAGAGGATGGCGGTGCCGGCCGGGATGGCTGCCGCAAAGACGGTCGTGAAAAAGGCGACCGACCAGACGCTATCCATTGGCGAGGTCCGGGACTGCGCGTCGGAGTCGGTAGCGGGTAAAGACCTCGCCACCAATCAGGAAGAAAAGCAGTGCACCCTGGAACATCGGTCCGACCGATCCGGGCAGGCCCATAGATGTCTGCAATTGATCGCTGCCGACGAGGATGGTGGCCATGAAGAAACTGACCAGGATGAGGGCGTACGGATTGAGACGGGCGAGCCAGGCGACGATGATCGCGGTGTAGCCATATCCGGGGCTGATCTGGCGCTGCAGTGAGTGATTGATACCGGCGACCTCGATCATGCCGGCAATTCCGGCAAGTCCACCGCTCAGGGCCAGGACGAGGACGATCATGCGGCGGGTGTGCATCCCGGCGTAACGAGCGGCTCGGGGGTTATCGCCGATGACCGCGATCTCGAAGCCGAAGCGGGTACGGCGCAAGATGAAGGCGATGACGACGACCGCAACAAGCGCGAAGATCAGGCCGATATTGACCCGATACGTCTGCCAGTTGGGGAGCGAGGCGGCATCGGGGAATGTCTTGGTCCCGGGGAAGCCGAACGCCTGCGGATCCTTCCACGGTCCGTACACGAGGTACTGGCAAAAGAGAATGGCCACGTAGTTGAGCATCAGGGTGGTGATGGTCTCGTTGGCGTTGAAGTACGCGCGGAGAATGCCGGGAATGGCTCCCCAGATTGCGCCGCCCAGGAAGCCCATGATGACCATGGCCGGGACCATGACCCAGCCGCCGGCGTCGGGCAGCCAGAACAGCGGGATGATGGTGGCGGCGATTGCACCGAAGTAGAGCTGACCTTCGGCGCCGATATTCCAGAGTTGCATGCGGAACGCGACCGTGACCGCGAGCCCGGTGAGGAGCAGCGGGGTCATTTTCACGAGCGTCTCGGTGCGGGCGTAGGTATCGCCGAGCGATCCCGAGAGCATCGAGCGATAGACATCGAACGGGTTGACTCCGCTGACGGCGAGGACAATGCCTGTTGCGATCAGGGCGAGCATGATCGAGATTGCGGTGATTGCCAACGTGCGCCAACCGGATGGGGTCGGGAGTCGCTCAAAGTAGAAGCCGGTGTCAGCCATTGGAGGCGGGCTCCTCCACTTCGGCCGCGAAACCTGCCATGAGCATGCCGACCGCGTCGGAGGTGGCCTCCGCGGGAGTCAGTGTTCCGATGACCTGGCCACGGACCATCACGGCGATACGATCGCTGAGGCCGCGCAATTCGTCGAGATCCTCAGAGACCAGGAGAATCGCGGCGCCACGATCGCGCTGCGCCCGAAGCTGGTCATGAATGGCTTCGCTGGCGGCGACATCGACGCCCCGGGTTGGGTAACTGGCGATGATCAGCGAAGGTTCACCGGCCAGTTCGCGCCCGATGATCAGTTTCTGCTGATTGCCGCCGGAAAGTTGGCGGGCCCGCGCATGGCGGCCGGGTGTCGCAACATCGTTCGCCGCAATGACCCGATCCGCAAAACCTTCCACCTCGCTCCGGCGCAGGAATGGACCGGTCGAGAGCGGTGGTTCACGATAACTGCGGAGGGCGGCATTGGTTTCGACATCGCGCCCGCCGGCGAGTCCCGTTGCGAGGCGGTCTTCGGGGATGTGAGCGACACCGAGTGTTGCAATGTGCGCGGGATCGGGCCTGGTGACCGGAGTGCCATTGATGGTGACCGATCCGCCGACGTGAGCGCGGAGACCAGCCAACGCTTCAACCAGCTCGCGTTGGCCATTGCCGGCAACTCCCGCGATACCGAGGACCTCACCGGCGCGGACTGCGAGCGAGAGTTCGACCACGGCCGGAGTGCCGCGATCGTTCCAGACATCGAGGGTCTGGGTCGCGAGGACGACAGGACCAGGTTCCGAGACGCGCGGGGGTGGGGGTGGTGCGAGTTCGCGGCCGACCATGAGGCGAGCGAGATCGTAGCGATTGGTGCCCGCAGCCGGGACGGTCGCCACTGATTCGCCGCGCCGGAGGACCGTGATCCGATCGGAGACCGTCAGGACCTCATCGAGTTTGTGCGAGATGAAGATGAGGGAGAAGCCGTCGGCCGCCATCGCGCGGACCGTTTTGATCAGCCCCTGTGCTTCGACCGGCGTGAGGACGGCGGTCGGCTCGTCGAGGACCAGGATGCGGGCGCCACGAAAGAGGAGTCGGACGATTTCGGCGCGTTGCTGTTCGCCAACCGAGAGCTGCCAAACCTGACGATCGGGATCGACCGAGAGACCAAAGCGATCGCCCAACTCGCGCAGACGGGTGCTGACGTGCGATGTATCAAGTTTGAACGGGGTGTTCCGGAGACCAAGCAGGACATTTTCGGCAACGGTCATGGTTTCGACCAGCATGAAATGCTGATAGACCATGCCGATGCCTGCTTCGATGGCATCACCGGGGGCATGAAAGATGCGGGGTTGACCGCCGACACGAATTGAGCCGGCGTCCGGTCGATAGAGACCGGCGACGATCGACATCAGGGTCGACTTCCCTGCGCCGTTTTCTCCGACGAGGGCATGGACTTCGCCCGCGCGCACGTCGAAGGTGACGTTGCGATTGGCGACGACCGGGCCGAACGTCTTGGTGACGTCGATCAGTTCAATTGCGGGGACACCGGTGGGGACAGACACCCGGGGCTCCTGTGCCAGCGGAGGCGAGACGAGGAGGGCAGGTTACCCCGCCCTCCGATCGGGTCTTAGCTGGCGGGAATCTCGCCGTCGACGCCTTCGACAAACCAGGCCATGCTGAGCAGTTCCTCGGCGGTCATGGCGGTGTCAGCGGCAACCTTCTCGGCGCCCGTCTGATCGTTGATTGGACCGGTGAAGACGGTGAAGATCGTCTGCTCGCCGGCGCGGAACTTGTCGGCCATGGCGGCAGCCTCGGTGGCAATTTCAGCCGGGACGAGATCGGACACGGGAGCGAGATCGACGACGCCGTCCTGCCAGCTGCCCCAGTACTGGTTGGTCGTCCAGGTGCCATCGAGGACCTGTTGGGCGGTCTGGATGTAGAAGGGACCCCAGTTGAAGACAACCGATGTGAGGACGGCCTTCGGCGCGGACGATGCCTGATCGGAGTCGTAGCCGATAGAGTACTTGCCTGCTGCTTCGGCGGCCTGGGACGGTCCGGCGGTGTCCTGATGCTGGGCGAGAACATCGGCGCCACCCTCGAGAAGGGCTTCGGCGGCGAGACGCTCGTCCTGCGGGTTGAACCAGGTGTTGGTCCAGACGACCTTGACCGTGGCGGCCGGATTGGCGGCGCGGACACCGAGGGTGAAGGCATTGATCCCGCGGATGACCTCCGGAATCGGGAAGGCGGCGACATAGCCGAGGTTGCCGCTGGCGCTCATCTTGCCGGCGATGTAGCCGGACACGTAGCGGGGTTCCTCGATCTTGGCGAACGCGGTGCCGACGTTATCGGCTGTCTTGTAGCCGGAGATGTGGATGAAGACGGTGTCGGGGAAATCCTTGGCGACATTGATGGTGGCATCCATGTATCCGAAGGAGGTGGTGACGACAATTTTGGCGCCATCCTGGGCGAGCTGGCGGATGATGCGTTCGGAGTCGGCGGAGCCCTCGGCAACATTCTCGACGTAGGTGGTTTTCACATTCGGGAGCGCGGCCTCAAGAGCGAGGCGACCCTGATCGTGGGCGTAGGTCCAGCCCATATCGCCGATGGGGCCGATATAGACGAAAGCGGCGGTGATCTCTTCGCCATCCTGGGCGAGGATCGAAGACGGGCCATGCCACGCAAAGACAGCACCAGCGGGGAGCGCTGCAAGGATCTGGCGTCGGGAAATCACGCTATTCATTCCTCCAGGAACGAAACCAACCACCCGGGTCGACGGTTCGACTGACCGGGAAACCACCTCACACGGGTTCCACTGCGGTGCGGAACGCATTCTCCGGCAATGCCTCATTGGATTGCGCGTTTGTACAAGGTCAGGATACCGGGATAAACGGATGTTGACACTCTGTGACCATGAGGCAATGCAGAACAGGTACCGGCCGATGTGACCCGAAGGTCCCAATCATCGGGACATTCATCCCCCCGGATATTCGCTCTTTCTCCGCCTGTACGGCTATGTGGCGCCGGGGGATGATGCTCCTACGGGACGTTCTACCTGACGGTCCCGCCGTTCAGGACGTCAAGGGGAATGAGTATGGATGACATTTCTGCAGCTGAGGGGGCACAACGCGTGGAATCCGCACCGCGTTTTCTGCGAGCCCTGCGGACCGGAGAGCGCTCTGGTCAGGCCATCGTTGAATTTGCAATGGTCAGTGTTGCGTTCTTTTCCATCGTCATGGGCACGATCGACCTTGGTCGGGCGGTGTTCATGTACTCCGAGCTGACGAATGCAGTTCGGGAGGGTGCCCGGTACGGGAAGATGCACCCGGAGCAGAGTGCGCAAATCAAGGCAGTCGTCGTTGACAAGGCGCCCAGTCTCGATGGCACAGGCGCTGGTGGCGGTGCGCTGCTGACTGTTGATGATCCGAGCTGCACCGGTGGTTGCCGGCCAGGATGTTCGGACGTCACCGTCTCGGCCGAGTACGACTTCCACCCGATCGTTGCGGGCTTCCTTGGCATCGACAACACCATCACATTGCGGGCTTCGACCCGGGTTGAGGCCGAGTAATTCGGGCCGACCAGGAAGGTAAGGGCTAGACCGTGGTGCAGCGGCGAACTTCGAAACGAACCCCATCCAACTCGTCTGACCGCGCTCGGCGCGGTCAGGCGTTTGTCGAACTGGCGCTGGGCCTGCCGCTGATGCTCCTCATCATGCTCGGCACGCTCGACCTCGGTCAGATGTTTGTTGGCTATGTCCAGCTCCGCAATGGCTGTCGTGAGGCAGCGTCGTACGGCGCCCGACATCCAACCGACACCCCGGGCATCGAGTCCCGGGTGACCGCGGAAGATCCCTACAAGGTCTACAGCACGACGACTGTCACCGTTGAGGTCCAGGGCAATCTGGATGTAACAACGGACTCGCGCACCATGCTGGTTGTCAGCTGCGAGCGCACGTTTTCTCCGCAATTTTCCGAGTTCTTTGAGACGTATTGGGGCATCGGCGATATTCCGCTGAGGTCCACCGCGAGCAGCCAGGTGCAGAAATGATCCAGTATCCCGAAATAACTGCATCAGAAGCGCTCGAAACCAATGTGCTGGAGCGCAAGGGCTTTGTGCTCGAGCCGGAGCGGAACAAGGCCGAGAAGGGCCAGATTCTGATCCTGTTCGCTCTCTTTCTGACGGCCATGCTGGGCATTCTTGGTCTGGCGATGGATGTCGGATATTCCGCGTCGCAGCGCAGATCGATGCAGAACGCGGCGGATCTCTCGGCACAGGCCGGCGCCCTGGCCGTGGCCAGCTTCAATGACACCAACCAGGTGCCAGCGATGACCTCGGTGCAGGCGGCGCTCAACGGGAATCAGACGGCGGAAGGCCCAGGGGTTCTGGAGCGCTGCGAATACACAGACAATGCCGACAATGCGATTTACTCCTGCGATGGGGCCGTTCCTTCGTCTGCGATCGGCGTGTCGGTCCAGGTGCGGGAAACACATCAGACCTTCTTTCTTCGCGTGATCCCGGGCGGGCCAGACACGGTCACGACCCGGGCCAGGGCTGCCGCTCGTGTGGAACTGATGCAGCTGGCCGGTATGGACGGACCGTTCGTTGTCTGCGGGTACAACACCAAGCGGATGGACGGGTCGGAGCAGGACATCCTGCTGACCAATTCCACGGTCAATCCGAACGCGATTGGCAAGACGTTCCGCTTGACCGGGACCAGCACGGGTTCCAACGCGCAGATCGCTGATTGCGGTCTGACGGGCACGAATGCGGCCGGTTGGCGTGGTCTGGCAGAGAATCAGTATTCAGGATTGAACAACAACGGCCGTGGGAACAACCAGTGGTGGTTCGGACGGCTTGGAACATCGCCTGGGGCAATCCAGTACACCGTCACGGGCGTCAGGGGCTGCAGGCAGTTGACCGCGGCACCGTACGGCACCTGCGTGATGCTCCTGCCGGTTGCGACCGATGTGAACGGTGGCGACATCGGAGACTCGGCCCGCATGGCGAGTGGACGGCCGAACTTCAAGGTCGTCAAGGTACTCGGATTCCTGGTTTCCTCGTGCGGCGGCAGTTGCTACCAGGGGACCTTGCTGGATGACTATCCGGTTTGGGGAGTTTCGCAAAACAGCTGGTGCCGCGACTGCGGTGGAAGTGTTGTGATCAAACTCGTGGATACGGATTAGGCCCCGCGCCACCTGTATCGCGAATTTGAGATAAAGGCTGAAGCCCGGGAATGCACCTTCCGGGCTTCGCCGTTTAATCGGTTGGCGGTTGGCATAAGTGTTCGCCTCTTTCGGAATACCGACAACGTGCAACCAGTTACTGGCTGCTGGCTACTGGTTTCCGAGCGCGAGGGTGCACCAGGCGCGGATCTCTTCGGTGAGATCGAGGGTGGCGAGATCGGTGATGGTGAACCAGGTACCGCGCCCGTCGCCATCGTTGGTCGCTCGCGCAAGGTAGACCAGATCGATGTGCTGATGATCGGGCCGAATGTCGACCAGCATGATGCCGAGTGGGCGGGCGAGCATCCGCGGCAGATTTGGCGCGGCGAGCGTGATCAACGGCGCGTCGATCAGTTCGACGTGGACGCCGGTCTCTTCACGTACTTCACGAATGGCGGCTTCGTCCGGGATCTCGTTTGGCTCAATGTGCCCGCCTGGCGGCAGCCAACGATGGAGACGTTCGTGCTGATGCAGCAAGACTCGATCGTTGCGCACCACGAAGACGGCAACACCCCAGTCGCGTTCAGGCATGCTGGTGGAAATCAGGCGTGCGGCTGCTGGTCGTCATCGAGTGGCTGCGCGGCGGCATCTGCAATCGGTGCGTCCGCAGTGGTCTCGGCGGTGGGTGGTGTGGTTGGTTCACGGCGGGAGAGCCAGGAGCCTGCCGCGGCTTCGACCCATGACCAGCGCTGTTCCTTCTCTTTCTGGGAGGCGCCACGTGAGCCCATGAAGGAATCAAACCAGGATTGGGACGGGGACGGTCGTTCGCCCGACTCGCTGGCCGAACCGGAAACTCCGAGACTGGTCGAGAGCGGGACATTCTCCGGCCAGGTTGCCTCGCCGAGATCGGGATCGGTGGTTGTGCCCGGCTGAGTCCGGAGCAACTCGGGCTGCTGCGGCCAGTTTTGCTCGACCGGACGGCTTGCCCACGCGGTCCTGCGCGGTGCGGCTGCCTGGGGCTGGGCATAGATAGCATCGACCGGCTGGCTCTGGCTCCAGGTGCTGAGCGCGTACTGACCACGGGCCGGGACGGGCTGATAGGCAGGGATGGCGGTGCGGGTGGCAGGCTCGTCCATGCCGAGGAGCTTCCAGGCCAGCAATCCACCACCGGCGACGAGCGTATGCACAACGGCAACGACGCCCCAATAGCGGAACGGATTGATCGAATCGAGATCTCCGGGATGGGCGATCAAGGCCCAGACGTATGCGACCAGGAGACTGGTCCCGAAGAGCGCAAGATCGACCGCGAGGAAGCCTGCGCCGAGCAGCCACCGGGCGAACCTGCTGGTGCCGCGCTCAATCGCATTGCCAAGGTGGAGTCTCCGATCGAAGCCGGCGACCGTGGGTAACTGGGATCGGGTAAGTGGCATGGTGCGGACCTCCTGCCAGCGGGAATCTCTTCGGTGTAGCCGTGGCGTTTGTCCCCGCCTGTCGTTCTTAAAACGATCAACGGAGCCGCCTGTTTCGGTTCGGGCAAAGGCAACAGTTGGGCCGACAGGATGCGGTCTCGGTCGGTCACTGTTACGCAGGTTGAGTGTACACGAAAATCTGTGTAAATCTGGCATTTGGCTGGGTTACGGCGGGTGATAGACTCGATGGTACCCGGGTGTTGGCCGGGCAAGCATCACGCGTCGCGGAGATAGTCAAGTTCATGCCAGCCGATGTCCTCGTTGCCAAGGATCGCGCGAATGCCAATTCGCCGCTGCGGTGCCCGATTTGCGATGGCGCTTTGGGTGCCATCTACGTCCGCGATCTGGCGGGTGTGACGGCCGATCTGGTCTGGCAGTTGCACGCCGGAGAATGCCCTGAGCATGGCTGGTTTCAGTGTGAAGTGATCTCGAAGCCACCGCGGGAGATTTTCCCGGTCGATCGTCCTTTTGGCAGTGCCCGACGGATGGTGATCGATGGCGATGAGGTGTATGCGTTCGCAACGGTCTGGAATGATCTGACTCCGACCGAAAAGCGGCAGAAGGTTGATCCCTTTGACCGGCAGTACTGGCGCGTCCGCCGCCCTGCAGCTTCGAGCTCGTAGCGCGTGACTGAGCGAGCTTCCCTGCGCGTGGGTGAGAACCAGCCTGGTCCTCCTGACCGCGAGCGCCGTGTGCCTGGATTGACGCCGCTTTCGCTCTTCCTGGTGCTGGTGGCCGCATTCATCCTGTTCAAGGTTCAACTGGTAATTGTGCTGGTCATTCTGGCCGTGCTGTTTGCCACGATAATCGAGCGACCGGTGATGGCGCTGCATCGCTATCGGGTGCCACGGCCGCTGAGTATTCTGGCCGTCTACGTCATGATCATCGGCACGATAGTGCTGGCCGGTGTTCTGGTTGCCCCGACGATCGCCGACGAAGCCAACTCGTTCCGGACGGATGCACCTGCTCAATTGCGCGATCTGCGGGATGACTGGCGAACCAGCGACAGTCCGTTTCTGCGAGGAGCCGGGGTCAATGCGCTCAATCGATTGCTGGCCGAACTGGATGATCCCTCAAGTCCACCGCAGGAAGTAACGGTCGGTATCGTTACCGGTGTGGGTGGAGGCGTGGTCGGGCTGATCACCGTCTTCGTGATGGCGTTCTACTACCTGACCGAAAAGCAGTTTCTGAAGCGGCTGATCCTGAACCAGGTCGAACCGATTTCACGGGAGAAGGTCAATCGCATCTGGAATGAGGTCGAGGCTCAGGTCGGCCGCTGGCTGCGTGGACAACTGGTGCTCTGCCTGATCATCGGGTCGTTATCGTTTATCGGCTACGGGACGATGGGTATCCGGTTCTGGCCGCTGCTCGGGCTGTGGGCCGGTATCACAGAGATCATCCCGATTGTCGGTCCCTGGTTGGGCGGCATTCCGGCGGTGGCAATCGCCGCGACCCAAAGCTGGGACAAGGCGATCATGGTCGCCGTATTCGTGGTGCTGTTGCAGTTTCTGGAGAACTCGATTCTGGTGCCGCGGGTGATGAAGGGCGCCGTCGGGCTTTCGCCACTGACGGTGTTTGTCGCAATCCTGGCGGGTACGCAGTATCTCGGGGTGCTGGGGGCATTGCTGGCGATACCAATATCAGCCGCAGTGCAGGTGATTCTGTCTGAGTACATGAAGGGCCGGCGCGAGCAGCGGCAGCAGACCGAGGCGGTTGCCCCAGGCTGGCGCTGGATCCGAAACAGCACGACGACCGTTCAGGGACAGCCGGGAAGCGATTTGCCAGCAGGACCAGTTTCCAAGCCGGGTCAACTTCCGCCGACGTCACCGAACTCCGGTACATAGCTCGTGGAGATCAGCGAAGAGCGGGCGCGCGAACTTGCCTGGGCAGTGGTAGAGCAGGCGGGCGGAACGCGGGCTGTCTATCGCAACCCGAAGTACGCCTACACCTTGCAGCAGACGGCGGATGTCGTGATCGATGGCGTGCCGGTGGAGTTGCGCCATGGCGAGATCAGTTCCCCGGCGATTGTTTCGGTAGCCGGATGGGTATTCGAAGTCCACGACGAGGATATCGATCTGTTGATCACGCCGAAGTACGCGCGGTAGAACGAGTCCTGCCAGAAGTGCGCTGTATCGCACGGGTCTAAAGATCCCGCGCTACCTGAACGAAAGAACGGGAACCGGCACACGGCGGTGCCGGGACTACGACAAATGTGGTAACTGCCCGAGCTCTCTTAGTCCTGGGCGAGGAAGGCGAGGACGGAGCGGACGGTGGTTTCGATGCCGATGGCCAGCGAATCCTCGTCGATGTCGAAACGTGAGGTGTGGTGACCCCAGGTCAGTCCTTTCTCCTCATTCGAACTGCCGACCAGGTAGTAGCAGCCGGGCACCTCGTTCAGGAATTCGCTGACATCTTCGGAAACCATCAGGATCTGGCCCGCGACGACGTTCTCGGGTCCGACGACCTGGGCGGCGGCATCACGCACGATTTGGGCCATCGCCGGGTCGTTGACGGTCGGGCCGACGCCTGAGCCGATCGTGACCTCGCCCTTGCATCCCAAAGCGGCGGCCGTCTGCTCGACGATCTCGGTGATGCGGCGGCGCATGGTCTCCGCCTGCTCCGGCAGTACATGGCGGATCGCTCCGGTCATGACGACGGTGTCGGGGATGACATTGCCGGCCTGACCAGCATGGATCGAGCCGATGGTGACCACGCCCGGTTCAAGCGGATTGTTGTTTCGGGCGATGACTGTCTGCAGGTTCATGACGACCGAGGCAGCAGCAACAATCGGGTCGATGCAAATGTTGGGAATTCCGCCGTGGCCGCCCGCGCCGGTGATCTTGATCTCGATTGCATCGACGCCGACCATCATGGCCCCATCGCGGACCCAGACTTCACCGACCGGGACGCCGTTCCAGAGATGAATGCCGAAGACGGCATCTGGCCGGGGATCTTCCAGAGCCTTGTCCTCGATCATGTAGGTAGCGCCGCGGCCCCCTTCTTCGGCGGGCTGGAAGAGCAATTTGACCGTGCCGGCGAACTGATCCCGCATCCCCATCAGGGCGCGGGCAGATCCCAGCAACATGGCGGTGTGACCGTCGTGACCGCAGGCGTGCATGACACCGGGTTTCACCGACGCATACTCGGCCTCGTTCTCCTCGAGGATTGGCAGAGCGTCCATATCGGCGCGAAGAGCGACCGTTTTGCCCTCGCCGAGATTGCCGCGGATGAGCCCAGTGACGCCGGTCTTGCCGATTTCGGTGCGGATATCTTCGACACCGAGTGACTTGAGCCGTTCCGCGACAAAGGCGGCGGTTTCGTATTCCTCGTAACTCAGTTCGGGATGTTGGTGCAGCCACCGGCGGTCGGCGACGACGCCAGGAAAGATCTCATCGACAGTGGCAGAAAGGGAATCTGTGGTGACGGACATCTATTCGGCTCCCGGGACGAGGTAATCAATCAGGGTACGGGTGCCCCAGCCGGTTGCCCCCTTCGGGGTGTAGGCGGAAGGCTTGGTCGTGCGGTTACAGCCAGCGATATCGAGATGGGCCCAGGGCAGGCCTTCAGCGAAGTGTTTGATGAAGAGGGCGGCGGTGATAGCGCCTCCCCCTCGACCGCCGGTGTTTTTGATATCGCCGACTTCGCCGCGGATCTGGTCGTTGAGTTCCTCGGTCAGCGGCATGCGCCACATTCGCTCCCCGGCGGCACCGGCGGCGGCGAGGATGCGATCGGCGAGGGGGTCGTCATTGGCGAAGAGGCCACAGGTGCCATCACCGAGGGCAACCACGATTGCACCGGTCAATGTGGCGAGGTCGATCATTTCCTGCACGCCCTGCTTGCTGCAGTAGACGAGGCCATCGGCAAGGACCAGGCGACCCTCGGCATCCGTGGAAAGGATCTCGATTGTGACGCCATTCATGGCCGTCAGGATATCGCCGGGGCGGAAGGCCTCGCCGGAGATCATGTTCTCGGCGGCGCAAATGACGGCGTGCACGGTATGCGGGCAATCGAGGGCGCGGAGGGCAGACATGGCGCCAAGGACAGCCGCGCCACCAGCCATATCGCCCTTCATCTCGAGCATGCCCTCGTACGGTTTGATGGAGTAGCCACCGGTGTCGAAGGTGATGCACTTGCCGACGATGCCGATCGAGCGATCGGACTTGTTGGCGCCATTTGGGCGGTAGACAAGGTGAATCATGCGCGGTTCGATGGCGCTGCCCTTGCCCACCGCGAGAATGGCGCCCATGCCCATCGATTCCATTTCGGCCGGACCAAGGATGGTGATTTCGAGGTCATTTGCCTCAGCCACGGCCTGCGCGCGGGCGGCCATCTCGACCGGGTGGAGCACACTGGCTGGCTCATTGGCGAGATCGCGGGTCAGGGTGATGGCGTTTGCGCGCGCCTGTCCGCGAGCGACAGCAGCGGCGATATCCGGCCCATCGGAAATCGTCAGGTTTTCGATTTCCTTGAGGGGCGGATCTTCGGCGCGGGCTTTGCCGTAATAGGTGGTGAATCGGTAGGTCGCCAGGAGTGCTGCCTCGGCGGCGGCTTCGGCAGCCTGCACCGAATTGGTTTCAGGGAGCGCGAGGTGAACCGATTTGGCTCCCGCATCACGGGCAGCCGAGACGGCGGCCCCGTACGCCCGGCGGAGATTCTCTGAGGTGACCGGCTCGGCTCCGACCCCGGCGAGGATCACCCGGCGGGCGGGAAGTCGTCCAGCGGTCGCATAGGCGAGACTGGCGCCACGCTTGGCCGCGTAGTTGGTATCCGAGGCGAAGCGGGTCAGTTCGCCCCCGACGGCGACATCGATCTCGGAGATCGCGGCGGTAAACATGGGTTTCTTGTCGGCCGAGGTGATCGGCAGGATGAGGGCATCGGTTTCTACCGAAAGTGGATCGAACTGGGCAATCTGAATGTTCACGCAAGACTCCACGCGTACGCGATTCCGTTGGATGGATTCTCGCACGGTGGGTTGGGAGAGGACGCGCCTACGCGAAACGGGCGAACACTGTTGGCAGCGATGAGAGCATTTCAAAGAGTGACTGGCTGGTGCGGCGCCCGACATTGACGCGGCGGATATCGAGCAGATCGATATCGGCCAGGTTCTGGTATCCGCCGTAGAAGCTGAAGGCGTACTCGTACCCGGTGGAGAGCAGGATGGCGCGGGTAATGGTGGTGAAGGTATCCGGCTTGCCGACGGGATAGGCGAAGGCCTTGGGCGCTGTTCCGAGCATCTCCTGCAGACGATCTCGACTGCCGCGGATTTCATCGAACTGCTCGGTCGAGGAAAGCCGGGCAAGCAGCGGATGATTGACGGTGTGGCCACCGATCGTCATGCCGGCCAGGCGGAGTTCGCGGATGTTGTTCCAGGTCATCCAGAGCTCGTCGCCCAGATGGGTTGGCAAGGTGGCGTGACCCGTGACGTTGGCAAGGAAATCGACATAGCGGGCGGTATCGCGGCCGGGCAGGCTCTTGTATGTCTTGAGGGCCTGGCGGATCGCGTACTCACGGGCATCGCCGGTCATTGGCAGCGGGGCCTCGAACCATTCATCTGCAGGAATCTGGCGCGCGTCGCTGTGCCGAATCATCCAGGCGATGGTATCCCACCATGAGAGTTCGCGGCGGTCGATCATGCCGGTCGGGATAAAGAAGGTTGCGTTCAGGCCGTGGCTCTTGAGGATTGGAAACGCGAGCTGGTAGTTGTCGATGTACCCGTCATCGAACGTGATGATGACGTAGCGGCCGCGAGCGAGACGACGCGCCATCGGCAGATCGTGCGGGCTGATGACCTCAAAGTTGCGCTTGAGGAAATCCATTTGCACGTCGAACTGATCGGCTGTTGTGCTGAAGACATCGCGATCGTATTGGGACTCGGATGCATTGCCGATGCGGTGATAGTTGAAGACGAGGATGCCATCGCCAAACGGGGCGTTGCGGGAGAGGATGTCGCCGCCAAACCAGCGAAATGCATTTGCGGCCATATCAATTTTGGAAATCACAGCAATCCCCTTAGCGTTCGTCTGGCTACTACCAATCCGGAGATGGTTCGCATCCAGGGCGAGAGTGGAATCTCGGCCCAAATCAGCGACCGTGCACCTGTCGAAAGATCCTTTTTGTAGCGATGATCGCCGGCGAGCCAGTTGAACTCCCTGTACCCACGCCGGCGGGCTTCATCGAGCACGAGATAGCCAGTGATAAATCCGGGGGCAAGCCGGTTGTCTGCGAACGCGGTTAAGCCCCATTGATAGTGGAAGATGACGTCGCGTTCAACCAGTCCGTAGAAGATTCCGATGAGTTGCGTTCCCGCGGTGATACGGACGAGGACGACACCCTGCTCGCTGACCAGGCGTCGAATGAGCTGATCATGGAACGCGCGGAAGCGGACGCTGGCAAAGGCGCCGGGTTCGCCTGCGGTGACCCAGCGTTCCTGATGCAGCACGATGAGCTCGGCAAACACGGCTTCGGCGCGGTGGGGGTCGTCGATCCACTCAACGGCAACCGGACCGAACTCAGCGGTGAAGCGGCGGAGCGTGTTCCTGAGTTTGCGGCGCGTCTCGCGATCAAAGGAGTCGATCGGATCTGTCTGTGGATCGATGGCGGCGATGTAACAGGTGCGCTCCTGGATGGTCGCGATGGCGCGCGTGGCCTCGCCCAGTTCATCTGGATCGAAGCCGTCCAGTTGCAGCACATCGGCTGTTCCCCACCGGCAGCCGGGGGCGGAGGTGAGGATGTCCAGAAAGGCAGCGCGATGTTCCGGCTCGACCAGCAGGCGGTTGTACTCGATCCAGACGCCTTCGCCAGGTGATTCTCCGGCGGTGCCGATGTGGATCGATCGGACCGGCAGTGGGCCGCGGCGCTGATTGACGCCACGGGTGAGAAGGGCCATCCCGACCGGGAGGCCACCTGTCATGGCGATAACGAACCAGTGATCGATTGCATCGCCGTAGGCGGCCAGCCAGGTGCTCGTCCAGACCCAGGAGGTGGCGAGCGAGCCATTGCCGATACGCTGCTCCAGCGACTTCCAGAGCAATGCGACGCGATCCCGATTGCGCTCGACGGTAATCGTCAGCGGATTGCGTGCGGTCTCTGGCAGCGGTGTGGCGGCGAGCGAAGCCATCAGGAAGCAATCCGATCCAGAACGACATGCTGGCGAGGGGCACCGACCAGTGTGCGGACGGCGGCGGCGATGCGTTCGATGTCGGGTGCGTCGAGATCCTGATGGATCGGCAGCTCCATGGTGGTGCGGCGAAGGTGATCGGTATCTGCCCATGTGCCGGATGGGAGAAGCGGATGATGGAGTTCCCAGAAGTTGCGCCCTTGTATCCCGCGGGCAGCAAGCCGGCTGAGGACGGAGCGCTTGTCTGCGACTGCCGTGGCATAGAAGAGCGGTGTCGCGCCGAGCGGGAGCTCGCCCTGGACCGATGGCGAGCAGTCGGCGAGGAGGTCGCTCAGATGCGCGTAGTTCTCTCGGCGGCGGCGCACGATTTCGTCCCAGTTCTGGACAGCCATGATGCGGTGAGAGATGGCGCTCATGCTGTAGTTGAGTTCGTCATGATGGAACTCAACCCCACCGGTCGACACATAGGCGAGCGAACTGCGGCGCGAGACCTGCCTGCCCAGTGCGCGAACTGAATCGTGCAACTTCATGCCGGGCGTGCCCCAGTTGCGATCGGCATAGTCGAGCAGCGAGAAGGCCGAAAGTGTCACGCCGGAGGTCAGGCTTCGGCGATCCGCAGGCGGGACGGCCTCGATCAGTGGCCGGTTGGCAACGAAGGCCGCGCCATTCGGGACCGGAACCCACTTGTAGAACGAGAAGACGCCGCCATCGCCAATCGAGCCTGCCGGTCGGCCGTCGATGGTGGAGAGCAGGGCATGGGCACTGTCCTCGATGACGACGAGATCTCGCTCCCGGGCAAGATCCATGACGGCGTCGATCGGGCCCGGAACGCCGTTAAAGTGGATCAGATAGATGGCTCTGGTTTGCGCGGTAAGGGCCGTGCGAATGTCCTCGATGCGAACGCTCAGGTCGGCGCGGACTTGATAGAAGCGGATGGCAGCACCCGCATCCATTGGCGCCTGCAGGACGGGAGGTCCGAAAAAGGAGGGAAAGAGCACCTCGGCGCCATTGCCAAGCCCAAGTCCCCTGACCAGGGCATGGCTGGCGTTGCGTCCGAGGTAGTGGTAGGTGACGTTCGTGTTGCTGGATAGCCAGTGTTGATTCCGGGCGGGCCGGCGCACCAACATCGCGGGGGAAAGCAAGGTATCGCGACCAGCGAAGGTGCGGGTTCCGATTTGGGGGCACGGCACGGTGCTCATGACCCGTGCTCCGGCTGGACGGCGGCGAGACGATTGCGGACGGCGCGGGCGCGGGGCAGCAGGTTGTACCGCATCCCGGCGGCAGCGAGGCCACAGGTTGTTCGGTTGAAGATATGGACTCGCTCGCAGGATCGGGTAAGCGGGGTCCACTCGCGCTTCCAATCCATCTGATTGCCAAGGAAATCGAACTCCGCGATATCGCGGGCGATCAGGTCCTGCAGCACATCGTGGACGAGGATGTGACCCGGTGCGTACTCGTGAAACTGTTCGTCGAAGGCAAGTTTCGGGACCGAGTACCGGTTCTGGGCAATGACACCGAAGTGCATGGCGATCGGTTTGCCGTCGAATTCGAGACTGTAGATGGCGAGGTGTCCGGCCTCGGCCGCCACCCTCGCGATTGCGCAGTGGTACATCGTGTCGGTCGCACTACTCAGGATGGACGTGCCATTGCGGCCCTTCCAGCCGGCGTGCTCCAGCTCGAGGAACTGATTCACGACATCGCTCGAGAGATCGGTATGGCGCACCAGTTGGAGATTGCCCAACTGTTCCAGATTGCGGCGACGACGACGGAGATTGGCCCGGAATTTGGCAGTGGTGTGGGCGAAGGGATCGGTAATCGTGGTCAGGTCCACCCACGGGGTGACACGCGAAGGTCGACGGCCGGTAACGAAGCCGCTCGCCTCTGCCTGCGCGATCAGTGCGGCGGCGGAACTCCCGGCGGCAAGGTCGACGAGTTCAATAACATCCCAGGAGCGATCGCGGCGGAGGTGATTCCAGATCGCTTCCGCGGCAAGATCCTGGCCCCCGGGCACGGTTTGCAATTCGTAGGGATCGGGGCTGGTGAGCGAGTACGGTGGGCGCAATCGGCGAACTGGTACGCCGCACAGCCAGGTTGATTCGCGGAGCAAAGGAAGGGCGCCGATCACCTGCTCGCCGGCGCGGGCATCGAAGATCTCGATCCGGGATTGCGGCTGATACCAGGTGACCCAGGTGTCGATCCATGACGGGAAGAGGAAGGGCGAGGTGCCCCATCGGGCGGCGAGCATGCCCCAGGATCGGGCGGTTTCGAGATCCGCGGGCAGATCCTGGACGGGACAGATGGTGTGATGCGCAACCGGACCCGGGGCAATGTGCAACAGTCGCTCTTCGGCGGCGGCAACATGCGGGTGGGCAGTGAGCGTCGACACAGGATCAGCCATCCATGTCCATCTGCGGGCGGGTGGCATCACCGTTCGGACATGCAACGGGAAGCCTGTCGGTGCCGGATCGCGCGGGACCAGCGGACCGCACCATCCATGACGAATGTGTGACTCAGTATGGAAGTGGTCTAGCCCGTTTTCCCTAGCCCAACAGTCACCGCAAACCGGGACTTTTCTCCCGATCAGTCGGTGCTCGCCGCCCTCAAAACTTCCATGGTTTGATCGTACATGCGATCAAATGTGAACAACGCTTCGTACCGCTGGCGTCCTGCATCCCCCATGGACTTCCGCAAGGCCGGATTGGCGCTCAGTTCGGTCAGTCTGGCGACAAGCGCATCCCGATCCGATGGTGGAACGACAAATCCGGTTGTTCCCTCTTCGATCGCTTCCGCTGCTCCGCCGACATCGGAAACAACAACGGGAAGACCGGCGCGCATCGCTTCGAGGGTGGACCGCGGGAAGCCCTCCCAGTGGGAACTGAGAACGAAGAGATGGGCACGGGCAAGGATGCGGTCGACATCGTGACGCTGGCCCAGGATGTGAACGCGATCCGCCAGGCCGAGGGTGCGGATGCGCTGCGCGATGCGGTGATGATCCGGCCCATCTCCGACCAGGTCGAGATGCATATCAGGAACATCAAGCAGGGCGCGCAGGAGTGTTTCGTGATCTTTTTGACGATCAAAGCGGGCAGTCATCACCGCGCGAACTGGTTGGCCCTGATCCGGATGGGCACGAAGGTCGCCGGCAATATCGGGCATGCCGTTGTGGATGGCGATCAGTCGGTCGGATGCGATGCCGGCGGATGTGGCGAGGGCAAGATCGTGCCTGGAGACGCAGATGATGCGGCGCGCCAGTGGTGCCGTGGCGCGCTCGGTCAGCCGGTAAATCGCGCGTTTGGGTTGGGGCACGCCATCGGTGAACGCCCAGCCATGTGCGGTGAAAACAGCGGGCACACCGGCTCGCCTGGCGGCAATGCGGCCGATGATGCCGGCCTTGCTGCTGTGCGTGCTGATCACGTTCGGTCTGATGTCGCGCAGCAAATCGGTGACCGAGCGGATTGCGCCTACGTCATGGATTGGATTGATCTCGCGGAGCATGCCTTCGACGATCCGGGTTGGGATTCCAGCGGAGCTCAACTGTTCCGTCAGTGGTCCTGCCGCCCCGGTGGCGACGGTAACTGCGTGGCCATCGGCCTGGGCACGAAGAGCCAGATCGCGAACGTGGATCTGGGCGCCGCCGATGGAATCGCCGCGCGTAATCAGCCAGACGATGTTCACGCGGCTGCTCCGGCCAGCGTTTCGCTCCAGAGCGCGTCGTACCGGGCGGCAATGGTGTCGATGGCGAAGTTGTCGGCAATGCGCTGGCGGGCAGCACGACCCAGGCAGAGGCGTTCGACCGGATCTACGGTCAGCCGGGTGATCGCATTGGCAAGGGCAACCGTATCGCGCGGTGAGATCACCGTTCCAGTTGGTCCGATGATGCGGCGGCAATCGCCGACATCGGTCGCCATGCAGGGAACGCAGGTGGACATCGCTTCTCCGAGGACGAGCGGGAAGGCTTCGGTATCGGAGGTCAGGCAGAAGATATCCATGGCATTGAGCATGGCATGGGTATCCGTGCGGCGCCCAGGAAGGTGGAAACGATTGGCAACGCCGGTTTCCGCGATCCAGGTTGCGAGTTCCGGATTCGAGGACTCGAGTCCGTCGCCAATCATCACCATGTGAAGGTTGGGATCGGTGCGCGCAGCCGTTCCACATGCCTCGACAAACATGCGGTGGTTCTTGAGGGGAACAAAGCGGCCGATGATTCCCACGACCGTAGCGCTGGTCGGGATCTTCAGCGCCTCGCGGGTGGTGCGACGTAGGCAGGCATCCGGCTGGAATTGGTCAAGATCGAAGCCGTTGGGGATCTCGGTCAGTTTTGCGGCCGGATAGCCAAAGGCCTTGTGGGCAGTAACCGTCGCCTCGGAACAACAGACGATCCGGGATGGCACCCGGCCGGCAATTGTGCGGCACGCCCGCGCGGTCCAGATCACACTGCGGCTGGTGACAGCGGGATCGAGGCTGCTGCGATGGATGCCCCAGAGCACGGGAATGCCTGCGGATCTGGCGGCAAGGCCACCGAGCAAGTCGGCATGGTACAGCCAGGTCTGTGCGATTGCGATTTGCTCCTCGCGCAGGGTGGTGCGGATGCGGGCGATGGCGAGCGGATTGGGCAGACCAGGGCGGAGATTGAGGCAGATGACCCGCGTGCCTGCGATACGGATGCGTGCGGCCGTCGGTCCATCACCGGTCAGACAGATCACGATCTGATCGAAGGCTGAATGCGACTGGCCGGCAACCAGGCGTTCGAGCATCAGTTCGGCGCCGCCAGTCTGGAGACCCGTGATGATGTGCGCGAGTCGGGGCTTCACGCCATCTCCCGGGCGGGTGTGAGGACGGCAGGTATCACGGTGCGTTCAACTGCGGGTGCGGTGCGATTGGACGCCACCATGGCCGCAACCAGAGCAACCGAAAACAGGATGAACCGCTCTTCGAGGACATTGTGGCTGAACATGCCCCAGATCAGGATGAAACTGGTGAAGGGAATGGTGACGTCCATGGTGCGGCGATTTGCCCCCCAGAGCACGGCGAGGATCAGGATCGGAATCACGAAGAGCCCGAGCAGTCCGTGATCGACCATCATCGCGAGGTAGATGTTGTGTGTGCCGACATCAAAGCCTTCGATGTGGCGACTGGCGCCGGTACCCCATCCCAGAATCGGTTGTTGACCGAAGAGATCCCAGGCGCGATGGGCGACCGCCTTGCGTTCGTTCGCGGAGTCGTCGGTGCGTGTTCCGGCGGTGAAGAAGGAAATGCGCTCGAGGACGTTCAGATTGAGCACGCCTCTGTTCTCGATTGTCTGCTCGAGATTTTTCCAGATCGGTGACCAGGTGAGAATGACACCGGACAGGCTGAAGATAATCAGGCGGCGAAGTTGGGTTATCAGGCCGGAACGCAACCAGAGGTAGGTGACAACAATCAACCAGCCGATCATCGCCGAGCGGGAAAAGGTGGGGAAGATTCCGGCGGCGGTGATTGCGACAAAGAGCATTTTGAAGCGATCGGGGATGACCTGATAGGCGAGGATGAGACCGAGCACGAGCGCGGCCCCGCTCTGATTGACATTCGTGTAGATGCCTGATGATCGGCCGGGGATGGTGCTGAACGTCATCGGATTGAAGAACTCGTAGACATTGAGCGCGGTGGCAATCAGGACAGCAACGGCCACGGCCTGGCGCGCGAGTTTTTGATCGCTTTCGCGACTGACGATCATCAGGCCGAGGAAGAGGAACACCACCGCCAGGATGCGGGTCTGCACCTCCTGGTAGGCAACGGCATCCTGTTCAGTGCGATAGAACCAGATCACGCTCAGACCGAGATAGAACAGCGCCCACCAAAGCAGGGGGGGAACAGTCAGGTGCCCGCGATAGAGCCCCGACAACACGAGCGGGAACGAAAGACCGATCAGCAAGGCAATCCAGAAAAGCGGAATCAGGCCCCAGCGTTGGCTGTAATCGGCGAAGTTGGTGAAGAACATGCCCACCGCGAAGATAACAAGGAATTTGCGGTAGATCTCACCGGGATTGATCGTTACCATCCCGGCTGCTCCTGTCGCAATCCAGCAGTGTTGCCATCGAGGACAGCCTGAAACGCGGCTTCGCTCGATGTGACCAACCGCTCCATGCTGTACCGCTCGGCCATGGCCTGCCGAAGCAGTGCGGGGTCGGCTGGCTGATCGAGTGCAACGAGGATGGCCGAGGCGAGCGCGTCTGGATCCTGCCGGGGTACGACCTGACCGGGCGCAACGATGGTCGCGGCCGAATCGCCGACATCGGTGGTGACACAGGGAACACCGCAGGCCATCGCTTCGACGAGGACATTCGGAATTCCCTCGCCGTAGGCTGAACTGGAGACATTCAGATCGAATGCACTGTAGACGGCAGCCATGTCCTCTCTGGCGTTGTTCCAGATCAGTTCATTGGTGAAGCCGAGTTCGGTAGCGAATGCCTGCAACCGGTCGCGAACTCCGTGGGGATCGGACGCGACGAGCGCAAATCGAATGTCTGATCGTGCGCCCCGAATCACCTTCGCAGCGCGGAGGAAGGTTTCGAAGTCCTTCTGGGGATCAATCCGCCCAACGCGTCCAACAACCTTGATGGTATCGGGGACATCCCATTCGGAGCGGACGCGGGCGCGATCGACTTCCGAACGCCTGAATCGGTGGAGATCCACACCGTTTGGAATGACGATGACTTTCGCCTCGGGAAATCCACGGGCAATGGCGGCGGTGCGGCCGGAGGCGCTGTTGGAAATGATGAGATCGGGGAGCCGACTGAGCGCCGCCTCGATCCAGGCATCAAGGCGGGCGAGGCGATCGTAGCGAGAGATGTCGATATCGGAGGAGCGTACGCCCCAGACGACGCGCGCACGGTGGACGGGTTTGGTCAGGGCGAGGAGGGCGTTGGCAAAGCCCAGGTAGCCATGGACAATCTCGGCTCGCTCCCGGCGCAGCGTACGGAGGAGGCGCCAGATGAACCCGGCCAGATCCCACCGCCCGGATTTGTCCAGCGAGATGACACGGACGCCGGCCGGTTCGAGCAGTGCGGTGACCTGCCCGGATCGATAAAAGGTAACGACGGTGATCTGATGACCCCGGTCGGAGAGGCCGCGCGCCAGTTCGACGAGTTGGCGTTCTGCCCCGGCAAAGTTGCGAAAGCGATGCAGGAAGAGCATCTTCATGCGGCCACCACATCGGCAATCAGGGCATCCCAGCGATCCATGACCGTTTCGACGCCGAAGCGTTCGAGGACATGGGGGCCGTTGGTGGACATTCGGGCACGTTCGGCGGGGTCGGTGATCAGTCGGTCCAATGCGGCAGCAAAACCGGGCACATCGCCGGGTTCGACAAGCAGGCCATCCAGACCGGGGCGAAGAATGTCGCTGATGCCGCTGGAGATGTTGAAGGCAACGGCAGGCAATCCGCAGGCCAGCGCTTCGGCCAGCACCATCGGAAAGCCCTCACGGCGAGACGAGAGCGCGAAGATTTCTGATTGGCGCAGGGCATGATGGGGTTCGGTGGTGCGTCCTGGCAGCGCGACCCGGTTGTGCAATCCGAGGTGGTCACGGCGCGTCTCTAGGTCCGCTCGAAGCGCCCCATCGCCCCAGATAACCAGATCCCACGCGGGTTGCGTTTCGGCGATGCGAGCGAAGGCATCGAGCAGGAGATCGAATCCCTTTTCAGGGCCAAACCGGCCCATCGCCGCGATGGACTGTCGGGCGGCGGGTGTCGTGCGTGGTGCTGTCGGATCGATCGCAACCGGATTGGGAAGGACGGTTGTGTGGGACTGGATCCGACTTGGAAAGTACTCGCGGGCGGAGTGACTGAGCACGACGACTTGTCTGGCGCGCGGATACGTCGCGCGGCGCAAACCACTCCAGACGCGAGGCATCTGTTTGAGGCCAGGATCGGTGTGCTCAGCAACGATCACCGGCACGGATAAGCCGACGGTGGCGAGGAGCGTCCGGATGTTGGTGGTGTCGAGAAAACTGATGACGATATCGGGGTCCGTCCTGGTGATTGCATCCCGAAGCGCGATCAGGCGGTGTGTGTTGGCGCGGGCGGCATCGATCGGCGTGCGCGAGGGAGCGGCCTGTCCGAGCGGGATCAAATTGATTGCCGGATCAAGGGGGTAGAACGGCGCCATGTCAGGTCCGGTGAGCGTCACCATGCTGACCGTGCGTCCCCGCGCGACCCAGGCATTGGCCATGGTCGTCATCACGCGCTCCGCTCCGCCGGTGGTGAGCGAACTGATGATCAGGGTGATGCGGTCAATCCGTGGCCGATTCATGATGACGGCATTGCGGCGCCGCTGTCCTTCCGTGTGCAGCCAAACCGGCGGGGTGCCGATCCGTATCAGCCTAGCCGGAAGGTCCCAAAGACCGGATAGCCCGATGGTCACGTTGTGGTGAGGTGCACGCCGCGTTTGGGGCGACTGCAGACCTCGATGGACGATTGCTGAGCCTGCCTGGCGGTGGCCAATTCGTCCTGCCATGCCATGGGCGGGTCTTGCGCGGATGGATGGTCTACTGGACGGTGATCTGGCCCGTGCGATCCGGGAAGAGTCCGTCGTAATAGGTGTAGGTGCCTGGCTCGGTGAATGTGACCGAGAACTCCATGCCAGGGGTCAGGACGCCGGAATCCCATTGCACGGAACTTGATTGATCCGAGGCGACGGCATGGTCAAACTCGCCGACATTGCGCCAGGTGACCGTAGAGCCGACCGCGATCGCGATGTTGGAGGGGTCGAGTCCGAGATCGGAGACCTTGACCAGTGTGGTGGTTACTTCTCCGCCACAGGCAGGGTCGGTGAGATTGGTTGATTGCAGGGCAATCGGCTGCCCGGATGGGACAACACTGAGAATCTGGCCGGTGCCATTCTCCGAGCCGACTGTGGGGAGACCAATCAGCAGCGCTCCATCCGGGCCGAACAGGATGTCGCCGGGGAAATTGACATCGCTGACCACCACTTCACTCGTGTCCGGACCGGTCTGGTGCACGATGCGCCCGCTGCCTGGAACGAAATACGGCGGCTCTGTCCGGCCTTCGGAGAACTCGGCGACATAGCGCGAGCCATCCGGTCCGAATGCCAACGCGGTCGCCATGGTTAGTCCGGTCCAGACTGGGGACTGCGATCCATCCGCGGCGATTGCGACGACTGATGCGGTGCCGGCTGCGTAGGGATCAGGCGAAAACAGGGCAACTTCCAGTGTGCCGTCGGGATTGAAGGCGGCATCAATCGGATTGGCGTGACCGGCGGAGAGATCAGCGAGGCGGGTGATGGTCCCATCTAGCCCGATGCGGACGACCTGACCCTGGATTTGTTCGACTGCGACGAGGGCGGAACCATCCGGTGTGGCGATGAGCGAGGTCCAGAGGCCGTCCGCATCGGGATTTTGCGGAGGATTGGCAACGGGATTGCTCGCCAACCAGGCGGTGAGGTCAGCGATCGGTGTGAGTTGTCCGCCAGTGACCTCGACGACGGCAGTCACCGTCTCGGGCGAACCATGACTGGCTCCTCCACCGGCAGACAGGGCGAAAATCCGGTCGCCGAGAACAGCCACACCGGATGGACCGACGATCTCGCCTGTCTCGGCTCGGGCTGAGGGGAGTCCGTCTGCAAGGACTACCGGACAACCACTTTCGATCCGGCTGATGCGTCCGGTAGCGCCGTTGACGAAGGGGCCGGTATCGGTCGCAATGGCATCGCCGCCGGATCCTGCCTCGGCGATCACCAGGCTTCCATCGGACGCGATGGCGAGCCCGTGCGGATTGATGAGGTGTCCCGCAATTACGCTGACCGGTGCGCTGTCCTGGGCAGAAGCCGGGAGCAGGGTGGCGAATGAGGTCAGGAGGAGCAGGGCAAGGCCAAGGGTGCGTTTCATACCGGCATCAACGCTTCGCGGCGCGATTCGGTGTCAGTCGGCGCTGCTGCGGAGGAACAGGGTCCCGGTTTGGGTCTTTTGCACCTGTTTCGGAGCACTGTTCGCGTTCTTGGTGAGGTACATGGCACGGTCGGCGATTTCAATGAGCCCCTCCCGGTCGGTGGCATCCAGAGGATACGTTGCCGCACCGATCGAGCACGAGAGCGTGATACTCGATCCATCGGGAAGGGTAATGGCCGACGAGACAATGGCATCGTAGATCCGGCGCGCCAGGGAGATGGCGGCAACCATGTCGGTTCCGGGCAGGATCGCCATGAACTCATCGCCTCCATACCGTCCGACCAGATCGGACGAGCGGAGCAGCGCCTCCAATTGAGATGCGAACTCGCGCAGGACCGTGTCGCCGATCAGGTGGCCATGGCGGTCGTTGACGGCCTTGAATTCGTTGAGGTCGATCATGAGGACCGAGACCAGATCGTCGGCTCGCTCGGCCACCGCGATCTGGTGATCGAGATGGTGGATGAGGGCGCGGCGGTTGAGGAGGCCGGTGAGACCGTCGCGGCTTGCCTGTTCCGACAGGGCCTGATGGGTGCGGGCGCGATCGATGGCCAGGGCGGCGAGGCTGCCGAACTCCATCGCCAGGCGAACCTGTTCGCCGGAGAAGAAGTCGCGCTGGCGGGAATAGAAGGCGATGATCCCGCTCGTCCGTTCGCCCAGGGTCATGGGTGCGATGAGAACTGACGATGCGCCGAACTGCGACAGGACCTGGCGTTCGTATGGGCTCAACTCGGTGCTGTCCGTGTTCATGGTTACGGGCAGGCGCGACTCGAGGACCCGGGTGGTGACGGGCCACTCAGCCAGCGGAAGAATGCGGCCGTATCCACTGATATCGAAATCCCAATCATTGGTCTTGACCTGGGCGAGCAACTCAGTGGCGTGCTGACCCTCGAGGAGGCCCTCAATTTCGCAGCAGTCGGCAGCGATGAGCGCCATCGTTTCGAGCGAAATGTGTTCCAGGGCTTCCTGCAAGGAGCGCTGGGTGGCAGACATGACCGAGCGATTGACGGCCAGGAGCGCGCTCTGCTCGCTGGCATACCGGCGCGTGGTTTCGAGCAGACGCGACGACGAAATGGTCAGCGAGACCTGTGTTGCCAGTTCGCGCCCTACATTGCGGAGTTCCTCGTCGATCGGCACGCTCCGATTGGAGGCAAAGACGAGGTAACCCAGAGGGCGCTCGTCGGTACGCAGCGGGAAGCCAACGATCTGACGGGGTCGATCGACAAGGCAGATTGCCTGCAGCGAGGATGGCAGGTCGGGATCGGCATTCGAAAAACTGATGATTCCGCCCTCGTCGGTGATGCGATCCAGAATGCCGGAGAGATGGAGCCCGGAGAGATCCGGTGGCTGCGTGTCGTCGGTGTAGGACGGGTCCGACCAGGCGAGGTAGCCGAGGTTGGCACCTTCATCAAGGGAGACGATGAACGAGGCGTCTACTTCGTGGATCTGCAGGCAGGCGCTGGTCACCCGGTCGAGTTTGGTGGAGAGGGGCGCATCAGAAACCGCGATTCTGCCCACTTCCACGATCGCGGAGCGGTTGCCGGAGCGACGGCGTTCGTCCCGCCACTGCAGCGCGTTTGAGACAGCCAGCACGATGGTCTGTCCCGCCGATTCGATCAACGAGATGTGTTCATCGCTGATTCCATTTGGTCGACGGTCAAAGAGCCCGACGTATCCCACGCAGGCATCGTTGAACCAGAGCGGTATGAGTGCCATATCCTGCAGATGCTGGTGGTACGGAGTCGGCACGGCCGGGAGTTCGTCGGATACCCCGAGGCGGACCCTGACCGTATCTGTGCTGCTCAGGACTTGTTCGAGCACCGGATAATCGCTGACCGCAATGATTTCGCCGATTGCGGCTCGGTAGTCCCATTCTTCAATCGTGAAGTCGGCCGCGATCTCGAAGCTGTTGAGGTCGGTACGGAAGATGCCGACTGTCGCGGAATCGAGTCCGGTCTGGGCGTGGATTTCCTGGCAAAGGGCCTTCATCGCCTGGAGGAGATCGAGGCTGGAGGTCGCCGCGTTAGAGAGGCGAACGAGGGCTTCCTGCTGATAGCGGCGCGCCCGTTCGAGGGTATGCGTCCGCGCGTTCTGGATTGCATTGGCCGCCTGCTTGGCCAGGGTCGAGGCGAGCAACTGCTGATCGAGGGAGAACGCCTGGGCGCGCCGTGAGTAGAGATTGAGGATGCCGATGCATTCCTCACGCAGCCAGATCGGAATCAGGATGATGGATTGGGTGCCAAAGTCGACCATATCGGTGCGGAGTTGGCCGGTTACCCGCTTGTCCTGTTGGGATTCGATGACGATGACCCCGGTGCTGGAGATCGATTCCTCGTCAATGACCCATTGGCCAATCGGCGATCGCAGACCGACCATTGGCGTATCCGCCTGCGCCCAATCGCCAACGCAGGCGAAGGCTTCGGTGACGAACTCGCAGCGGTCCCAGTCGATTGTTTCGATGTGGCAGCACTCAGCGCCGGCAAGGCCGATGGTCGAGTTGGCGATCTGCTGGAGCACGGATCCGGTTTCGAGGGAACTGGTCGCTGCCTCACTGATCTGCAGAAGACGCTCGCGTTCCAGGGCAAGACGGCGTTCTGCCTCGAGGCTGCGTGCGTTCTGAACGGTAGCGACGATACGCTCGGAGATTTCGTTGATGGTCCAGAGATCGTTGCCGTCGTAGGCATGACGCGATCGGGAGAAGATGTAAAACGCGCCGATGTATTGGCCGTTGCTGATCAGGGCACGGCCAACAATGCTCTCGGTATGGAAGTGGTCCATATCCGCGCGCATTTGTCCGGAGACGCGCGGATCATCGCTGGAGGAGAGGTTGACCTGCAGATTGGTCCGGATCTCTTCGTCGATAGACCAGCTGCCGAACGGACGGATCTTGCCGTCAAGATTGTCCGTGATCACCCAGTCAGTGACCCGGGCTGTGCTGCGGAGCACCAGTTGGTTGAGATCCGGCTCGTACAGTTCGATTGCGCAGCTCTCGGAATTGGCGATGCGGAGACTGGCCTGCGTGATTTCGGCCAGGGCACGATCAAGATCAAACGCATTGCTGGATGCCTGGCTGACCTGAAGCAGGATGGAACGCTGCTCGGCCACCTGGCGCTCTTCGTGGGAGGCGCGGGCCTTCTCGACGATCAGACTGGCGCGTTCTGCGACCGACCAGAGCGAGCCGAGTTCGACTCGGGTGATGCGCTTGCTTTCCGGATACGCAATGACAAGGACGCCACTCGTCGACTTCCCGAGCAAGATCGGCACGACCACGCAACTGTCGGCCGCCGCACGTTCGAGTTCGGCACGCAGGTTCGGCGCCAACTCGATGTCAGCGAGCGACGGGATCGTCACGGGACGATCGTTGCGCAGCATCTCGAGTGGCAGCGGCGGCTGTGTGTTGAGCCAGCGCGTGTCGTGCAGCCCGAGGTGATCACGACGCGTTTCGGTGATGCACTCGTGAGCCAGGTTGTCCGGAGTTGCAGCAAACAACCAACCGGCCGTGCCATTGGATAGATCGCACAGCCCGGACAGGATGGCTTCATGGATTGCGCCGGCATTGTTTGAGCGGGCGGCAACATTGGAGATCTCGAGAAGAATTGCGTTCTCGGCTTCGATCCGCGCCTGATCCTCCCGCCCACGCAGGTTGTGCACGACCGGAGCGAGGTGTGCGGCGAGAAGACCGCCGAGTTCGATCGTGTCCTGCGCAAATGGACCAGTGGCATTCCGGCGCAGCGCGAGGACGCCGTCGATCTGGGCCTTGTTGATGAGCGGGAACACGAGCATGGAGCCGGCGTCGGAGTGATCGAGCAACACCTCTGCTTCTTCAGTCAGACGCGAATCGCCCATCCAGAAGTGGCTGATCTCGTTGGCGCGGGCGGTCCATCCTGCCTGATGCCAGGTTTGGGCATCAATGCGCTCGCCGGTTGTGGATCGAGCCAACCAGGTCGGGCGGGCACTTTCGCTTTCGACCTCAAGAATGCGGTCCTCCGCGTGCCAGACGAAGATGGTGGCGCACTGAACATCATCAATCAGACAGATGGCTGCCAGTTGATCCCAGGTCTCCTGAATTCTGGTTGAGACCGCGGCGACTTCGTTGATACGTGCTCCCAACTGCCGCTGCAGCGAGAGGCGATCGTTATCCATCGAAAGTTGAAGGCTGCGGACGACCGGAGCGATCTGGTGCGAGATTTCGCCCCACAGGCGCTTGCGCTGGAGTGGGAAGGCATGCGGATCGCGGGAGAGCACCTGCAGCAATCCAATTGGCCGATCCTGCACCGTCAACGGGAGTGCCAGCCAGGCTTCGGCGCCGTACAGGTCGATATCGCTTCGTGAGTGTTCGTTCAAGTCAGCGTCGAGGCTGCTGTATTCGGCGAGGCGGCCCGAGATCAATGCCTCTTCCTGGACCGAACCGCGCAGGATGGGCAGGACCGTCCCCGGCGCGTCGACACCCGGCCAATCAGGCAAGGTCGTGTCGGCCGCGATGATGATGCGGTTGTTCGGATGGTCGAAGAAGGCGATATTGATCGACTCGGCACCATGGCGCCCGAGTCCGATGCGGGCAATCGCTTCGAGCGCCTGCTGCGGATCATCGCGGGATGTGGCCGCTTCCATCAGTTGCAGTTTGAAAGCCTGTTCGTCTGCTTGCGATGCCTGTTGGCGGCGGAGTTCGATCGCCTTCATAACCAGGCTGAGCGTCGCAGCCAACTGACCGGCCAGCGAGACTGTTTCTTCGCTGAAGCCATTGCGATTGTGAGAGACCAGCAGGAGACCGCCGACAAAGCGGTCTTCGTTCCGCAACGGGACCGACAGCGCGGTACCGATGTGGTGGCGGACCATGCGTTCGCGCTGCTCATCGGAAAGCGTTTGCGAGTCCTGCCACATCATGCGCGGTCCGGAACTGTCCGAGATCTCGGCCAGCAGGTCGTTGGAGTCGGTCGAGACAAGTGTGCCGATGTCCCAGCTCGCGATCGGCGGTTCTGCCCAATCGGCTTCGACGACGAAGCCACGGCGATCGTCGTCCCAGCTGAGGATGGTGGCGCCGTGGACATCGGGAACGCGGTGGAACGCACGGGCGATCGATTCGTAGTTCTGGGTGAGATCGTCGACTGATTGCAACGCCTCGTTGATGCGGCGGCGAAGTGCTTCAAGGCGTTCGCTGCGGCGGCTTTCCTGCAATGCGGAGATTGATTCGATGCCGAACTGAATCTGCTGGGCAACGACACGCCAGATTGCGCGCAACTCGGCCGAATCGCTGAGAACGTTGGTGCGGCTGACGATCTGGATGATGACGCGCAACTGGCCATCGATGTACGCGGGAATGGCGAGCAGGCTCTCCGCATCGTGCTGATCAAGGATGGTCAGGCGGGGATCCTCGGACCCAACCGATTCAGCACGAGACCAGATCTCGACATTCCCGGAGCGTCTGAGCTCGCTGTAGGTCAACCACTGATCGAGGGGAAACCGGAATCCGGCCCTGGTCTGGTGACTGGCCGGATCGCGGTCGAATTCGGCAGCAATCTGAATCTCGGATCGCTGGCGCTCGATGACCCCGATCGTGATGCGGTCGGATCCGCCGCGCCCAAGCAGGCGTTCGGCGACCTGGCTCAGGCAGAGATCGAGGCGATGGCCACGGCTGAAGACTTCGCTGACGGTCAGCAGCATTTCGGCCTGCTCTACCTGCGATCGGGTGCGAACGACGAGATAGGCGTGCTCGATTGCCTGACCAGCATCGGCTCCGAACGTCGCGGCGGTGTCGAGATCTCCGTCCCGAATGGCCAGATCGTTGTTGGGCGACCAGAGCTCGAGCAGACCGATCGCATTTTCGGCGCTGTGGATCGGGATGAGCAGGCTTTCCATCTTGCCGGCCACCGCCCAGGCACCCTGAGTGGCAACCGGGAGGACGATATCGTCGCGGCGAATGCGGAGCGGGCGCCAGGTGCCGTCCTGGGCGAGGCAGATCGAGGGATCGAGACGCGGGTGGGTGTGGAGGATGGTCTGTTCGGTGTCGGTCAGGCCGCGATCGATGTGGAACCGCTCGGCCCCATCGGCGGCGCCAAAGGTCAGCGAGAGTTGGGCGCGCTCGGCATCGAAGATGTTGGCCCCGAGTTCGAGGACCTTGCCGAGAAGCGTTTCGAAGTCGCGATCGCTGTCGACGGAAAGCGCGCCGACCGGGATCGTGATCAGGGAATCACGCGTCATGCGGTTGGCTTCGAGTCTGGAGATCTGGCGGATGAAGCGAACAAAGCGAAGGGTGAGGACCGTGAGCGTGAGGACCAGCATCATGGCGCACAGTCCATACCCGCGCTCGGACTCGATCGCCTGCGCGACCGAAGCGGTAATCGGAATGAGGGTCGCGACGCAGAAGATCATCGTGGTGCGGAAGGACTGGGTCGATGCGCCCGCCGCGACGCGCGATGGGCGAAGCCGGCCCTGGGCCACCACAAACATGGCCGCACCAAGGAACGCGATCATTAGCCAGTCGGACGCGCTCGGACCGATCTGGCTCCGCCAACGGATCAGAACCTCCGCCTGGCTGACGGCGAAGGCGGTCACCCCGAGGGCGAAGATGGGCGTTACCAGCGCCTCGAGGCACCGGCTGCTGCCAACCGTGACAAACATCAGGGAGACGAGGGCGAGCGCCGTGACCAGCACAATCGCCGCCAGAAGATCGCCGCCGGTGGTGTGGTTGTGATGCAACGGACCGAGCAGGAGTTGCCAGCCGCAGCCGACCGTCACGACCAGCGCCGTCAGTCCATCGCAGGCCTCATCCCAGGTCCAGCGTGACCGGCGGTCCATCCACCAGGCCCAGGCCGCGCCGGTGACAAATGCAGCGGCAGCGGTGATGAGGAGCCAGTTGGAGGCGTTCTGGTGATGGTTGTAGGTCAGGGCAGATGCAGAGAGGAGCAGCAGGGCAAGGCCAGTAGCAATCCAGCCAGTGCGGAGGCTCGGCGTGGAGCGTATCAACTTGGCGACGGTCGAAAGGCTCAGAACGAGCGCCCCGACCACAAGGACTACGGCCATTGCGGTTCTCTGTATACATGGGGGCAGGGGCCAGTGCGCACTGGTCCCATTGCGCCACCATGTACCAAGCAGACTACCCAGCGGCGAGGCGATCGGACATGGGAGGGAAGGCACAACCAGGGTGGACAGGCGGCGGGGGATGTCCGGGACCCTGTACGAACAGATACCGACCCCGGAGGCATTGCACGGCGGAGATTTGACATCGCCGACAAGACAAATCGCCCGGCTGCAAAGCGCGCAACTGTAGCCTGCAGGAGGGTTGGCACGACGCCAATCGAGCGGCCTGACTGATCCGACTCCCATGCATCGCAGATACCGTTCGGGTTATCAGCGGGATGGTACCCTTGGCCTATACCTACGGGACGAACGGCCCCCAGAATGGCATCAGTACCCAGGGCAGATGAGGGCAATGGCGAACGAACCAGCGACCCCGGCCGAGCGAGCGTTACGTGAGGCTGGCGGGCTTTCCTATTTCGATATCATGGCGGTCGATCCGCCAGCCAACTCGATCTCGGCGTTTGCCCCAGACGACTGGCGGTTGTACTACCTGATGCGCGAATTGCCCGTGCCGGACCGCCTGCAGGTTTTGCGCTTTGCCGAGATGCTTTATAACCTTCGACATGCAATGGATTGGGCGGCGCCGCCGTCGGATACCGTGGTCGATATTTCCTGAAACGCACCGGATGACAATCCATGGCTGAGGCTCTTGTTGTCGAGGGGGGCACGATTGTCACCCACGACTCGGTTTTTCGCGCAGATGTAGTGATCCAGGATGAGCGGATCGTTGCCCTGACCAGCGACTCGTCGGATGTCGAAGCAAGCGCACGCATCGACGCGACCGGTCTGCTGGTGATGCCAGGCGGCATCGATGCCCACACCCACTTCCGCGAGCCGGAGGAGTTCACCCGCGAGGGTTTCCTCAGTGGCGGCCAGGGAGCGGCGGCGGGCGGGATTACAACGGTCATCGAGATGCCGCAGGCCGATCCGACGACCGTGACCGTCGAGCAGTTCCAGGCGAAGCGCAATCAGGTGGCGAAAACCGCGCTGGTCGATATGGCGCTCTGGGTCGGGATCATCGGCGGCAATCTGCAGTCGGAAATCGACCTGCGCAATCTGGCATCGACCGGAGCGGTCGCATTCAAATCGTTCATGGCTTCATCGAGCCCCTCATTCCCAGCTGTGGATACGACGACGCTGCATTGGGCAATGTCGGTGGTGGCTGATACCGGGCTGCCGTATGGCATTCATGCCGAAAACGACAATCTGCTGTTGAGCGGAATGAAACGGCTGCAGGATCGCGGCCGGACCGATCCGCTGGCGCATGCCGAGTCGCGTCCGCCGCTGGTCGAAGCGGTCGCCGTGGCCGAGGTGTTGTACCTGGCCGAAGTCACGGGATGCTGGGCACACATTTGCCACTGTGCGTCGGCTGATGCATTGCGACTCATTGCAGAAGCACGAGCCAGGGGGGTGCGTGTGACCGTGGAGACGTGTCCGCAATACCTGTCCCTGAATACCGATGATCTGGTCGCGTTGAAAGGCTACGGCCGGTGCGCCCCATCCCTTCGGTCGCAGGAAGAGGTCGATCAGATCTGGTCCTATGTGCTGGATGAGACGATCGATCTGATCTGCTCCGATCACTGCGGATTCACGAGGGAGCTAAAGGACGCCGGAGCGGATGACATCTTCCGGGCGCCGCTGGGATTGGCCGGTGTGCAGACACTGCTCCCGGTGTTTTTCGATGGCGCCGTCAATCAGCGGGGCATGGCGCTGCCGCAATTTGTGCGCCAGATGGCATCGAATCCGGCCCAGATTTTTGACCTGTTTCCGCGCAAGGGAACGATTGCGATTGGGTCGGATGCCGATCTCGTGATCTTTGATCCGGAGCGCGAATGGGTCGTACGTGGCGAGGACATGTGCCACAAGCAGAAATGGACCCCGTTCGAGGGCAAAACGGTTATCGGTCGGGTGATCAGGACGATCCGCCGGGGCGAGACGATTTACGACGACTCGCTGGAGGGGGATGCCCGGCTGCCAGGAGTGGCGGGATCTGGCCGGTACATTCCGCGCGGCTACGGACAGGTCGACAACGGCTGATGACCACCCCGGATCGATTGGCAGCCTGGCGCGCGCAGTGGGATCCGGTTGATCCCGACCCGGTGCTGGATGCCGATATCGAGACGGTTCTCGATCAACTGGCCGAACGACTCCGCGACAACTATCCGTTCCAGCATCCTGTCTACGCCGGGCAGATGCTGAAGCCACCACATCCCATCGCGGCCGCGGCCTATGCGCTGGCGATGGAGATCAATCCCAACAATCACGCGCTTGATGGCGGACCTGCGACGGCCGCGCTGGAGCGGGAGTGCATCGAAGCGATGAGCCGCATGGTTGGCTACCAACCGGAGAAGGCACTTGGGCATCTGACATCGTCGGGGACGATCGCCAATCTGGAAGCGCTGTGGATCGCCCGGGAACTGCTGCCGGGCAAAGCGATAGCGTCGTCCGCGGGAGCGCATTACACCCACAGCCGGATGTGCCAGGTCCTCGGTGTACCGCATGTTGCGATACCGACGGAACGGGGAGGGCGGCTTTCGCTCGACAGATTGGCCGAGGCGCTCAAGTCCGGCCGCATAGGTACGGTGGTGGCAACCCTCGGGACAACCTCGATCGGGGCGGTCGATGATCTTCCGGCGATTCTGGCCCTGACCCAGGAGCATGGCGTTCGGGTGCACGTCGATGCGGCGTACGGAGGATTCTTCCGGCTGCTTGCCGATGGCACTGGGCTACGGGACGATGTGGCGCGGGCATTTCGGGTGATGGGCGAGGCGGACAGCATCGTGATCGATCCACACAAGCACGGGTTGCAGCCTTATGGATGCGGCTCGGTCCTGTTCCGCGATGCCAGTGTGGGCCGGTTCTATCAGCACGATTCGCCGTACACCTACTTCACGTCAAAGGAGTTGCATCTCGGTGAGATCAGCCTTGAGTGCTCCCGGGCTGGTGCGGCGGCGGCGGCATTCTGGGCAACGATTCAGGCGTTCCCGCTCACGCCGGATGGACTCGGTCGGGTCCTGGCAAAGTCGCGGCAGGCGTCCGTGGATCTGGCCCGGTTGATTGACCTGTCGGATGTACTGCGGCTGGTGGTGACACCAGAACTGGATATCGTCGGCTTCTATCCGGCACAGGACGGGCTCGCGGCGAGCGCGATCTCGGAATGGACCGAGCGCGTGTTTGGGGCCGGGATGCATACCGATCCTGATGCGTTCTTTCTGGCCAAACTGACCGTGACGCCGGAGCAGGTGTCTGATGCCGGGATTGTTTGGGATACGGAACGGATGACGGTGCTGCGGAGTGTGCTGATGAAACCGGAGCATGCCGCCTTTGTGGCCGAGTTGTTCCGCAGGGTTGAGGCGGCCACGATCGCGACCGCCCCGTAAGTTACTTCGGCGGCAGGGTACGGGCGATCTCCATGCCCTCGGCCAGCCAGGCGAGCAGGTCTTCATCCTCGGGAAACGCGATCTCGTCCACGGAAGCGAAGTTGTTCATGACCTTGCCCTCGTCCGGGAAGCGGGACACGTGGGCCTTCTGCAGTGTTGCCTGGTAGGTCTCCGGGCGCGTGCGAATGAGCAGCCGATCGGCGGTCACACCGCCGCACATGTGCCCGTTGATGAAGAAGGCGTAGGAGCCGAACATCTTGCGGCCGGTTACGCCTGGTTCGTTGGCCAGGACATCCCGGACGCGATCGACCAGCGCCTGATCGAAGGCCACGCTACTCGTCCCCGAGGTAGGTGAGCACGGTGCGGATCATGACATCCATGCCGTAGATCATCGATTCCTCGTCGATGTCGAACCGCGGATGGTGGTGTCCCCAGGTCAGGCCGCGATCTTCATTGGCGCTCCCGACGAAATAGAAGCAACCGGGTTTCTGCTCGAGGAAGTAGCTGAAGTCCTCCGCACCCATCATGGCCGGTGGAACGCGCACGTTCTCCTCGCCGACAACCTCCCGGGCGATGCCGAGCACCATCTCGGTCATGGCATCGTCATTGACGGTCGGCGGATAGCCGGGAGCGTAGTCGTAATCGACCGTGGCCCGCATCGATGTGGCGACATTGGTGATGATGCGCTCCACAGCCTCGGCGAGGTGGACCCGCACTTCTGGCTTGAACGAGCGGAGTGTGCCGCGGAGGATGGCGGTGTCGGGGATGACATTGGCCGCCTCGCCAGCGATGAACGCGCCCACCGTGCAGACGGCCGACTCGATTGGATCAATCTCGCGGGCAACCACGGTCTGGAGTGCGGTGACGATCTGCGCGCCGATAACGATCGGGTCGTGGGTGAGATCGGGATGGGCACCATGGCCACCCTTGCCCTTGATCGTGACGTAGAAGCGATCGGCGGCGGCGAGGGCGGGTCCGGGGCGAGCGCTGATGGTGCCTACGGGGCTGCCCTGATCCATGTGCATCCCGAAGACGGCATCGACCGTCGGATCGGAGAGCACGCCTTCCTCGATCATGACCCGGGCGCCTCCGCCTCCCTCCTCGGCCGGCTGAAAGAGGAGCTTCACTGTGCCGGCAAACTCGGCCTTGCGGTCGGTGAGGACGCGGGCGATACCGAGCAGCATGGCGGTGTGGGCATCGTGCCCGCAGGCGTGCATTTTGCCATCTACCTTCGAGCGGTAGTCGACATCGTTCTCTTCGAGGATGGGGAGGGCGTCCATATCGGCACGAAGGAGGACGGTTTTGCCCGGTCCCCTGCCGCCGTGGATCAGGCCGGTGACGCCGGTAACCGCGATGCCGGTGCGGATGTCTTCGACACCGAGGGCGGCGAGGCGCTCGGCAACGGCACGGGCGGTCTCGAACTCCTGGAACCCGAGCTCGGGATTTTCATGGAACTGACGGCGATCGGCGATGACTCCGGGCAGGATCTCATCGATTTCGCTGCGAAGACGGTCAAGTGAGGCAACCATGCTCGGTTTCTCCAATGGTAGGGGTGCTGAGGCAGGCATCCGGAACGGCCTGGCGAGATTGTACGGGTGCTCAGGGTGGCTGTGAGACGGTTTCGAGTGGCAGGTATGTGCTAGGGTGAGTGCGAACAGCGCCCGAAGCGAATCATTCGTCACCCCCAACGGACGTGTTCACCGTTCAATCGGCAATGCGGGTGCCCCGGATGGCGGATTGATGCGGATTTGGTGCGTTTTTCTGCCCCTGATGCGGACCAGCTTCCGTCAGGTGGCGCGGAGAGTGGGTACGATGACCGTACCTCGAAGTATCACTGCTTCTGCGGGATTGCTGCTGTGCGTGATTTGGGCGCTTGGCTGGTTTGCCGTGCTGCCTGTCGAGGCCACCTGGCCGGCAACCCGCCCGATTCCTGAGACATCCTGGCCGAAGACCGATCCCGATCAGTTTGTCTATGCGGTGCAGCCACCACTGACCGGCGATGTCACGCTTTCCTCCGAAGCATTTGCGATCGAGTTTGGTCCGACCTTCACCCAGGCGGCAACACTGACGACCAGTGTTCTGGGTGGTGGGCTCGACGACAGCACTACGGTGCTCGGCTACCTGAACAGCGCGATGTACCGCGACGTGACGGCCGCGATTCCTGACGTGCTCGTCCCCTACTCCGCCGTGACGATTGATCCAGTGGACCTGGTGATCCGTGTGGATGTGCCGGCGTTTTTGGCACTCTCGGACATTCAGGCGGAGAACGCAGTCAGCTTTGCGGTTGGGGCAATCGCAGTGGAACGACTGAGCAATCAACTGGCGACACCGGAAATGGTTGCTGGAGTTGCACTTTATGTCGCGTTGCCGACGCAGGAGGAGCTTGCCCGCGTCGCGTCCAATGTGCAGGTCGCGGATAAGGACGGCGCGCTGATTCCGTGGTACGCGATGCACGGTTCGGAACGGATCGCGCAGACTGAACTGGCCCGATCCGAAGCCTACTCAATTGTCGCCTTCCTCATCAGCAGATTCGATTTTCCGTCGGTGCGCTCGTGGCTCTCGGCGTTGGGCACGGGCGCCACCTGGCAGGACGCCCTGACAACCAGTTTTGGGGTCGACGCGAACCAGATCGAAGCGAACTGGCAACAGGATCTGCCGACCTGGACGACGACCGGATGGCGCGACAACCTGATGGCCGCATTCGACTTGCAGCCAGCGCGCGATTTGCTGGCAGGTGGACAGTATGTCTCGGCCAAGGCTGTGCTGGACTCGTCGCTCAATCTGTATCGCCAGCTCAATGATCCGGCGGCACTGGAACAGGTGCAGACACTGGTCAATGAGGCCGATACCGGGGTGCAGGCCGAGACCCTGATGGTCGAAATCCAGACCGCGCTGACTGCGCATGACTACCAACGGGCGGCCAATCTGCTTGATCAGGCCGAGATGCAGTACGCCCTCCTCCCACCAGAACAGGTGCCGGACACGCTGCTCCAAACCTACCGGCAGCGGGCAACTGACGGCTTGACAGCGATCGCGCAACTGGAGACAGCGAAGCGGCTGACCAAGAGCTGGGGTCGATATCCGGAAGCGCGCGCGGCCGCGAAGGATGCGGGCGCGACATTTGCGCAACTTGGGGATGCCGACCGACGGGCCGAGGCCGAGCAGGTCATCGCGACGCTGGATAACCGACAACGGCGGCTGGTGATCCTGATCGACACCCTAGCAGTGACCCTGCTGGCCTGGCTGGCGTTCTGGTTGCGATCGCGCGGCAAACCCGTGATCCGCTGGGGGTATGCCTGATGGCCAGTCGCCTTGGCAGCCTGAGTTATGCCACGGAAGCCACATTCGGGCGGATGCGCCGCTCCCTGACTCCGGATGCCTTGGCTGATTGGTGGCGCTCGATCCTGGTCTTGCTGTGGCCGGGCGATCGCTCGGCAGTCCAGCAAGTCATCCGGTTGTTCTGGCTGCCCTTCTGGGCGTTCTCCGATCTGCCCGGTCCGATGCCAGTCCACCGGGCACGGATGGCCGCGCCGCAAACAGGGATTGAGCAACGGCTGGTGGCGCTGCTGCGGAGGGTTCGTCGACGGCAGTTGATTGACCGGTTTCCGACGTACCTCTTCCGTGGTCTGGCCCTGACCTGTCTGATTGGCGCGGTCTGGACGACGGCGACGCTATTCGGTGGTTCGGCCATCGATGCCACCACCCTGACCGCCATTGGGGTGGCCATGATTGGTCTTGGACTCCTCTATGCCTGGCTCTATCGACCGGGTCTGCGCGAGATCGCGATCATGCTGGACGCAACGTTCGGCCTTGACGACCGGATTACGACAGCGGTCGACGAGATCGGGCAGCCAGGAACAAGCGGGTTGCGGATCGCGGAGTTGCAGCAGATCGAGGCGACCAACACGACGGCGATTCTGATGCGGCGGCGGGTGCTGCGGGTTCATTTGCCGGTGCGCGAGATTGTGCTGGCAACCGGTTTGGGTCTGATATTGCTTGCGCTGTACCTGCTGCAGGGCACGGGTGGAACTGTTTCGGCATTGGAATCGGGTTCGGTGCCTGCCTTTGTGGCGGCCAAGGATCGGCTGAAAGTCCCCGAACAGCCAACGGCCGAGCCTGCAACCAACGCCGGCGCGACGTCGGTGCAGGATGTGCAGGACAAGGCGGAGGCATCCGATGCCGCCGAGCAGGATTTGCTCGAACTTGCCGACGCCCTGGACGACAACCCGATTACGGCGCCAATTGCCGATGCGATTCGGGCGGGAGATTACGATCGGGCGGCGGCTGAACTGAACGCAATTGCACCGCAACTCGATCAACTCTCGCCGGATCTCCAAGCCCAGATTGCCGCCAGTCTGAATCGGGCGGCCGATGCGATGAGCGGTGAAAATCCGGACTTGCAAGACGCAACTCGCAAGGTTGCGGATGACCTCGCGAGCGACGAACCGGCGGCTGGTTCGGTCAGTGATTTGGCGGATGAGGTCGAGCAGACCGGCGAGAAGGTCCAATCCGACGACGAACTCGCGCAGGAGATGAGCGAGGCACGGGAAGCCGAATCCGACTCTGGTGGATCGCGCGATACCCGGCCCGAGGACGCATCGGAACAGCCATCTGAGGGGCAGGGTGATCAGCAGATTGCCGGCGATGGCGGCGATGCGGCGACCGGATCGAACGCCGCGGAATCCGGCGGAGAGCAGCAGACAACCGGATCCGGTGGAGAGGGTTCCCAAGCGGGCGAGGACGGTCAGCAGGGCGATCAGGATGGTGGTCAGGGCGAAGACAATCCTGCGGCTGGATCGACCGACGCGACCGGTGGCGCTTCGTCCGGCGAGTCCAGTGGCGACCAATCCAGCGATCCGGCTGCAGGTGGAAACGGATCGGCAACCGATGCCGAGGCCGGTCAATCGGGATCGAGTCCGGATCAACCAGGTGATGACGGATCCAATCCATCTTCTGACACCGGGAACGGTGCGGGATCGGGAGATTCGAAGAACAACACCTCGACCGGCGACAAGAATTCGGGTACCGGCAAGACGAGTGGCGAATCCGACCCCGACATGCCGGATCCCAATGTGATTGATGGCGGAAACACCGGCACCACCGCGACAGACGAGACCGGTGGTGCGCCCTCCGAGACAATCTCGCTCTCCCGATCGCCCGACGCGCCGGGGTATCGGAGTGGTGGCTCGGCCTCGTCCAGCTCCGGATCGGGGACTGGCGCGGCGGCCGGACCGGGCAGTGTGGAACAAGGCGATGTTGGCGAGGCCGGGCCTGATTCGAATCGGGTTCCCGACCGGTACAAGGACATCGTCGAAGACTATTTCTCGGACGGGCCATAGCGATGCCGGCCCTGCTGAACCGCTGGCGAAAAAAGGCGGATCCGGACACGCCCCCGATTGCGATGCGGGAAGATGCGTTGCTTTCGCCTGCGCTGATGGCGTCGCTGCAACAGATGCGAATTTATGCGCCAAGAGTGCAGCGGGGGACGTTCGCCGGCGAGCACCGATCACGCCGCCGTGGAGCCTCCCCCGAGTTTGCCGATTTCAAGAGCTATTCGCCGGGTGATGACATCAGGCGGGTGGACTGGAACCTGTATGCGCGCCTGGACACGCTTTTCGTGCGGGTCAGCGAGGTGACAACCGATCTGACGGTCCATGTGGTGCTGGATTCGAGTCCCTCAATGGGCTGGCGATCGTCACCTGGGTTGGTCACCAAAGAACATTATGGCAAGCAGCTTGCGGCCGTGGTGTCGTACATCACGCTTTGGCATTTCGATCGCATTCGTGTCTCGCCCTTCGCGACCGCCAATGTGCGGCCATTGGGTCCATTGACCGGGCGAACGCGGGTCAATGAGATGCTCGACTATCTCTCGCGATCCGGTTATGGCGAAGCGACGAGTGTGGCCGAGATCTTGTTCCGGTTCGGGCATCTGGTCGCCCAGCCAGGACTGCTCATCATCCTCTCCGATCTGCTCAGCGATGATCCGGAGCCGCTGGCCGAACAGGTGCGATCGCTGGTCAGTCGCGGCTGGGATGTTCTTGTCGTCCAGGTCCTTGATCCCGCAGAACAGCAGCCGGATCTTGTCTTCGCTGGCGCAACGTCGCAGGAGCCGGTGACGCTGCTGGACAGTGAATCCGGAGCTCAGGTGCTGATGATGCCTGGCGATACCTCGAGCGATGCGTATCGTGCGGCGTTCGACCCCTGGCAGGCGGAGATGCGCAAGGCATTGGGCAGGGCCGGGGCACATTGGCTGACCCTGACGACCGAGATGCCGCTTGAACCAACTGCACTCCACCTCTTGCACGAGATCGGGATTTTGTCGTGAGCGGGCTCTCGTTCCTGGCGCCGGTGGGATTGATTGCGCTGATTGGCGTGCCGTTGATTGTGCTGCTGTACATGCGGACAACGACGCCTGGCACGCGCAAGGTGCCAGCAACCCGATTCTGGATGCAGGCGGTGACGCCACCGAGCGATACGCGCCGGTTTCGGCCGCCGCCGATCACTCCCCTCTTCCTGATTCACCTGGCCGTCGCGGTTCTGCTGGCGGTGGCGCTGGCGAGACCCGCCTCGGCGAGTTTCCTCTCCGACTTCGGTTCGCGGACCCAGCCGAAGCATCTGATTCTGGTCGTAGACGGATCGACCAGCATGTCGGCGATTGTCGATACGGTGCGCTCGCCGACGCTGACCCGCTTTCAGGTAGCCAGAGAACGGATCGATGCGCAACTTGGCGATCTGCAAAACGGGGATATTGTGACGGTGCTGCTGCTGGGCACCCAAATCCAGACTTTCCAGGCGAGCGATACGGTTGGCATCGCCGATCTGAACGAGACCTTGCAAGACATCGCACTGCCGGGCGGGCGGGCGGATTTCAATGCCGCGCTTCGGTTATGTCAAGATCTTCTGCTCCCAGGCATGGACGACGAGATCGTTCTGATCACGGACGGCGCGACTGCCGTTGATCCGGCCATCTCGGCTCGCATTGCGGCTCCGATCACGATGGATCTGATCGCAAACACGGGAGTTACCGATAACCTGGCCATCACCGAGATTTCAGCGAGGGGCGCTGCCGACGACCCCGGCCGGCAGGATCTGTTCCTGCGGGTTGTCAACTTCTCCGGCACAACTGCGACAACGACTGTTGCCATTTCGGCCGACTCGCGGGAGATCTCCACGATCGATATCTCGCTGGAACCAGGCGGATCGCGGTTGATTACCCAGCGCATGCCTGCCGGATCGCAACGAGCGCAGGGCAGGCTGACCAACTCGACCGATGCTCAACCGGCGGACGACGAAGCCTCGCTGACCCTGGCCGGCGATGGCGCCAGCGGACTGCGGGTGACCTACGTTTCCGATGCTCCGTCCGATCTGCTGCGAGCGTTGCAGGCGTTGCCGGATGCGCAGGTGACGGTTCTAACAGTCGGTCAGTATCTGGCCACCGAGGCGGATACCCGGGCCGACCTGGTCGTATTCGAGGGATCGGTACCGGAGCAACTGGCGCTGCCGCGGACCCCGATGCTGATCGTCAATCCGGGCGCCGACTTCGCGCCGGTGCTCTCGATCATGGCGAACCCGACACCGGTCCGTGTCGTTGCGCAGAGTCCGTTGTTGGCAGGGGTTGATCTGGCGGGGGTGACGTTTGGGCAGACGCCTGCCTATCAGATGGCGGCGGGCGATAGCGAGATCGTGGGTGGTGAGGACGGCCCCCTCCTCTACCAGTCCACGAGCAGCAACGGACAACCAATTGTTGTGATGCCATTCGATGTCAATCTCTCCAATTTCCCGCAGCGGGTGTCGTTCCCGATTCTGATTGCAAATGCAGTCTCGTCGCTGGTGGCCCGCTCGATGCCGGCGAGTCTGGCGGTCGGCGATCCATTGGTGGTGACCCTGCGGGTAGCCACGACCTCGGCGACATTGATCGACACCAATATGCGTTCCCACACATTCGCGCTCGATGATTTGACACCATTGGGCCTCACCCACCAGTTGACCTGGACCGATACCGGCCAGCAGGGCCTCTATCAACTGCAGGAGTTTGATGCCGCTGGCGCGCAACTGGCCACGTCGCTGATTTCGGTCAATGCAGGGCAGGTGCAGGAATCGAATTTGGCGCCCAATCCATTGCTTGGCCAGTCGCTGGTGTCGGGTGTCGATTCCAGTCAGACCAGTGCGATCCAGGAGCGGATGGACCTTTGGCCGATCGCGCTGCTGGCCGTGCTTGGACTGTTGGGTCTGGACTGGTTGATCTCGCTTCGCAATCAGCGGCGGTTGTCCGCGGCAGGGGCAACCGCATGATGCAGCCAGCCCTTGCCAATCTCTCGTTGACCAATCGCTGGCCGCTGGTGCTACTGGTGCTGGTCGGATTGGCGGCGGTAGCGATCTGGCGACTGACAGATTCCGGCCTCGCACATCGGACACGAGCGCTTGTGCTTCGGTTCCTGACACTGGCAATGGTTTGCCTGGCGTTGACAGAACCACTTCTGGCCAGCAATGCCGATGCGACAACGACGATTTTCGTCGTCGATCAATCGACCAGTGTGACCGCGAATGGAGACACCACGGCCGACAACTGGCTGACCAATGCGCTGCACTCGGCCAGTGATTCCGACGGGGCGGCGATCATTACCTTTGGCGGATCGGCGGAATTGACTGTGCCCAACCGGGCAGCGAGCGATGTGCCGGCGGATTGGACAGATGCCGTCGCGCCCGATCAGATCGATACCGATTTCACGAACATCGAGTCGGCGGTCGCACTGGCGCGGACCCTCCCGGTTGGTGGCAATCGGCGGATCGTGCTGATTTCGGACGGTGGTGAGAACCTGGGGACCGTGCAAACGCAGGCATCGCAGGCGGCCGCGGACGGGATCCCGGTGGACGTCGTGATCGTGCCGGCCGCGACAGAAGATGATCTTCGCATCGACAGCCTGACCCTTCCGGCGGCGATCTGGCAGGGTGAGCAACCGAATGTACTGGTCAGTGTTTCGACGGTCGCTGCGGGGCCTGCGCTGCTCAATCTGCTGGTCGATGGCGAGGTTGTGGATCAGCAATCGGTTTCGATACCGGCCGGGCTCTCCACCTACTCCTTTACCCTGCCTGTCCTGGCAGCCGGGTTCCACGCGATCAGTCTGAGCGCGAGTGCCGATGCTTCGATGGACCTGGTTTTGGCCAATAATGAGGCCCAGGCCGCGTTGATCGTGCGGGATGCTCCCAATGTCCTGCTGGTGGCCTCGGCGGATACGGATTCAGCCAATCTGCAGAAGGCGTTGGAGACCGGCGGGGCAACGGTAACCCTCTCCACCCCGGGCCGGTTACCGAGTCAACTCTCGCTGCTGAGCGGTTATGACGCGTTTGTGCTGGACAACATTCCGGCCAGTGCTCTTGAAGTGGAACAGATAGCGGCCCTTCAGCAGGCTACCAAAACACTGGGCAAGGGGCTGATTGTTGTTGGCGGCACGTCGAGTTACGGACCGGGGCAGTACGCGGGCACCCGCCTTGAGGAATTGCTGCCGGTAACGGTAAAGGTGACCAACGGACGGGAGCGGCAGAAGGTTGCCCTGCTGCTGGTCGTCGATCACAGCGGATCGATGGCATACGACCCGCTGAATGAGACCAGCAAGATTGATATGGCGCGCGAGGCGATGCGGCTGGCAGGTACGGCGTTGGCCGTTGGCGACACGATCGGTGTGCTGGAGTTCTCGGATTCGCAGAACTGGGTTTTCCCTCTGACGCAGATCGAGGGGCCAGCGACGATCGACGCCCTGGATACGGCGATCAGCCAGATCAAGGCATCGGGTGGCACCGAGATGTATCCGGCACTGCAGGTCGGACTGGATGCGATTCGCAATGTGCAGGCCGATGTGCGACATGTGGTGCTGCTCTCCGACGGCAAGTCGCGCTCTGGCACCGAGGATGCGTTCCTGAAGCTGGTCTCCGAGGCAGGCCAGGATCGGACAACGGTCTCAACGATCGCGATCGGCAACGATTCTGATCAGGAGCTGATGGAAAAGATCGCGCAGGCCGGCGGCGGCAGATATCGCTTCACGGTCAAGGCCGAGGAGATCCCGGCGCTGACGCTCGAAGAGGCGCAGAACGCGGGGGCAGAATCGGTTATCCGGGGGGCGTTCCAGGCCGTGCAGACTCTCCCCTCCCCGATCATGACCGGCATCACACCCGATCAACTGCCGGCACTGGAGGGGTACGACTTTGCCGAGGCCAAACCCGATGCGCAGGTCGTGCTGGTCAGTCATCGGAGCGATCCGGTTCTGGCGAAGTGGCAATACGGGCTTGGGCGAGTTGTGGCGTGGACGCCCGATGATGGCGCCGATTTGGCGAGCGGGTGGTCGAGTTGGGATCAGTTCGGGGTCTTCTGGAGCAATATGCTGCGCTGGACGCTGCCTGATCCGGAACGCAATCCGGTTCAGGTAGCCGTGCAACGCGATGGACCAGACCTTGTGCTGTCGCTGACAACCGCGGCTGATCAGGGTTCAACTGATTATGTCGATCTGATAGGAATGTTAGCCACCATCTCGGACGTGGCCGGTCCGATCGTGACGGATGTGCGGCCAGTGCAGACCGGTGCTGGGGAGTTCCAGATCCGGGTGCAGGCGGGCGATCCTGGTGCGTATGAACTGCAGCTCTATTCACCCGGGGGCGATGCAACCGGCAAGCCGATTGGGTTCGTGTTGCCGCAATCGCCTGAGCTGGTTCCGGCGAGCGGCGGTGAGGCGTTGATGGAATCAATCGCGGCAGTGACCGGCGGCACTGTGTTGCCCCTGGATGATCCGGCAGCGGCCTTCAGGCAGGCAAGCGTGGGCGCAGCGGCCGTGCAGATCTACCGCCCCATCTGGTGGTGGTTCGCGGTGGCGGCCCTGGTCTTCTTCCTGCTTGATCTGATGACCAGACTGCGCGGCTGGGAACGTTTTGCGGCCCTCCGTCGGCGCTGACTGCTAGACTCCCCACCGGTTTCGTTGCTGGAGCGATAGAGGCGGTCGGACCGTGATCACGATCAAGTTGCACACTGATGGGGATGTGGTCAATCAGGCGTTGCCACTGACCGAGATCAGCGAGGTGATCGCCAAGGGTGACCAACTGGTCTGGGTTGATGCCTACCAGCCGACGACCGATGAGATCGCGCTGCTGCAGGAGGAGTTCTCGCTTCACCCACTGGCGATCGAAGACGCGGTTATCCGCCATGAGCGGCCCAAGGTCGAGCAGTTTGATGACTTCCTGCTGATCATCTTCTACGCGATGGAATGTGATCCGATCGACCATGCCATCTCGGTCCATCAGGTCTCGATCTTTGCCGGTCGCGGCTATGTGCTGACCTTGCACAATGCGACCTTGCCGGAATTTGATGCGATCGAGCAGCGTTGGGTAACGCATCGCGAACAAATCCGGGCGCATCTCCCGGCAGTATTGGTCTACTCGCTTCTGGATGCGCTGGTGGATGGCTATTTGCCAATCATCGACGACCTGTCTGATCGGATCGACGATATCGAGGACTCGGTCTTCGAGCGGTTCGATACGGAAGCGCTGCAGCACATCTTCGGACTGAAGCGTGATCTCCTGACGATGCGCAAGGTCCTGACCCCGGAGCGCGATGTGCTGAATCTCCTGATGCGGCGCGATACCCCCGTTTACAACGACGAGGCGGCGCGGTACTTCCAGGACATCTACGATCATCTGCTGCGCGTGCTGGATTCGATTGATACGTTTCGGGACTTGCTCTCGAGTGCGCTGGAGAGCTACCTGAGCGTGCAATCCAACCGGATGAATCAGGTGATGAAGACGCTGACGGCTTCGTCGATCATCCTGATGATGATGTCGCTGATTGCCGGGATTTACGGGATGAACTTTCTGCACATGCCGGAGTTGCAGTGGCACTACGGCTATTTCATGTCGCTGGGTTTGATGGGGATGGTGGCGTTAGTGTTGGGCCTGGTGTTCAAGAAGCGGGATTGGTTTTAGCGAGGCGGTTGGGAAGGGGGAAGA
>JAPXRQ010000001.1:21465-63526 GCA_033813515.1 Thermomicrobiales bacterium | reverse complement strand
GGACCTGGCCAATGTCATCCTGTTGGATGCCGCAGCTGGCACGGGAACAGCGGGACTGGCCGATGCGGTTTTGCGCGCAAGCGGAGCGGTCGTGTATTCGAACAAGGCGCCGTTGTCGCAAGCAACAACACGCTCAAAGGCACTTTGGGATGGCGCGCGTTCGGGCTCCGTCCGCTATGAAACGACATGCGGAGCAGGACTGCCCGTGATTTCCTCGATCAAGTCGCTCCTTGCGACCGGGGACGAAATGATCGAAATCATCGGGTGTCTGTCCGGAACGCTTGGCGCGATCTTCTCATCCGTGGCCAATGAGGATCCGATGAGCAAGGCCGTTGCCGATGCCAAGGCAGCCGGCTACACCGAGCCCGATCCGCGCGACGACCTTTCGGGTCTGGATGTGGCCCGCAAGGCGCTAATTCTCGCTCGCACAATTGGACGGACGGTCGAACTGGAGAACATCGCCGTTGAGTCGTTGGTTCCGGCCGAACTGGTGGATGGGACCGTTGACGAGTTCATGCGCGGCATTGCTGCCCACGATAGCGACATGACATCCCGCCAACAGGCAGCACTGGCGGAGGGCAAAACGCTCAAGTATGTCGCAACCATTCCAGCCAACGGTCAGATCTCGGTTGGTGTTCAACCTGTTGCGACGTCAACCGTGATTGGCGCGTTGCAAGGCCCTGAGAACATCATTTCCATTCGGACCGGTCGGTACAACGCCTATCCGCTGACCATCTCTGGTCCTGGCGCTGGCGCGGACGTAACCGCCGCTGGCATGATTGCCGATATGCTCGACCTCGCTCGTGGAAGGTAACTGGAATGGCTGACGGATCCGCAGTTCGGGTCGCTCCGATTGGCTCGGTGGATGCGTTGACAAGTGCGCTGGCGCCCGAGGCCTACTATCAGTCGCCCGGCGGTCGCACCTTTTTGCTGGCGGCTTCGATGCTGGGCGGAGTTGCCCGGGGCGCAAGTGTGCTTGATGTCTCGTGCGGGATTGGGCAAGCCGCGGTCGACCTGGCCGAGTCATTCGCCTGCAAGGTCACCGCATTCGACAACTTCCCACCCTACCTTGCCTTCGGCCGGCAATTGGCAGTCAGTCGCAATGTCAACAAGCTCGTTTCGTTCATGGAGCTTGATGGCGATGGCATTCGGGACGCGTTTGATGCCGGTACCTACGATGTCGTGCTCGGAATGGGTGGCGGACTGGGCGATGTGTTTTCCGGCGGGCTGGATGCCGGGCTGGCAGCCGCAGCGCGCTGGCTGAAGCCGGGCGGATTGCTGATTGCGGGCGATCTGATCTCGCCGGCCGCGGTATCTCCCCTGATGGAACTGGTTTTCGATCAAACGCTGATCGCCGAGCCAGACTATTTCGCCGCGCTCGCCGCCAACGGATTTGACGTGATCTTCGGATCGCGTTCCACTTCCGCGGATTGGGATGTGATGCGATCGACGATCGAGCATCTGCGTGCACGGAATCTGATTGTGGGGACCGATGATGAGCAGCGTCGCCTGCGCCTCACGGAAGCGGCAAGAGACCATCCGGAAATCGGGTATCTCAATGTGTTGGCTCGCAAACGCAAGGCGTAGATCGTCGTTCGAATTCGATGATCGTGTTCGCCGGGCGGATGCCCAGTTTTGGCTTCTTGCTGCGATGTAGACCGGTTGTTGGCGGGGGTGCTTTCAGGGAGCCCTGGTTGCAGGGACGCCTGGAGCTAAAGGCCCAGGCTACTCCAATGAAGTGCGCTGAAGGCACTGGAAAAGAAGGGTTGGGGAATTGCGCGGTGGTTTGGTGAGTCTTGGTCGCTGGGACGCCTGGAGGTGAAGGCGGGCGGCGCAAAGGTTGTTGACAATATCGAACAGGTGTTCTATTGTCGGTGAATGACTGCTACTGCCTATCACCGGACGATGTGCAAGACGGCGATCAACAAAGTGGTGGGGATGCCATTCAATTGGTCGCTGAATCCCTATCGCGGGTGTGCGCACGCCTGTCATTATTGCTACGCCCGTGCGACCCACACGTTTCTGGGGCTGAACCCGGACGACGATTTCGAGAGTCAGATTTTCGCGAAGATGAACATCGCCGAGGCGCTCGATCGTGATCTCTCGAAGCGATCGTGGACGCACGAATCGGTGGCGATCGGCACGGCGACTGATGCTTACCAACCGATCGAGGGTCATCTCAAACTGACCCGTTCCTGTCTCGAGACATTTCTTCGTCATCGCAATCCCTGCACGGTCGTGACGAAATCGAAACTGGTCCGGCGGGATATTGATCTCTGGGCGGCGCTCTCCGAACTTCCGGGAACGCGGGTTTACTGCACGATCACGACCCTGGATGACGATCTCTGGAAGATTGCCGAGCCCGGCACACCGTCTCCAGCAACTCGCCTCGAAACGCTCCGGATGCTTTCGAGCGCAGGCGTGCGGACAGGCGTCCTCATGGCTCCGCTGCTGCCCGGTATCAGCGACAGCAAAGACGCCATCCTGCAGGTTGCCGAGGCGGTGGCGGACGCGGGAGCCGAAACGTTCGCGACGTCCCCACTCCGGCTCGATCCTGGCGTCAAGGAGCATTACTTCAACTGGGTCGCGCTCCACTTCCCGGATCTGATGCGGCGGTATGAGGTTTCATTCGGCAGCCGTCACTTGTCTCAGGACTATCACCTTCGCATTTCGGCGATTACGGATGTCGCTCGCGAGCGTTTCGGTCTGGGCGAACGCGGGTTCCGGGGCGCCCGCCAATCGCCGGCGACGCAGCCCGTCATTCAGTTGGCACTGGTCTAGACATCGCTGCCCGAGACTCTCCGCATCGACCCGAGTTCGGGTAGGCTTGTGCCGATATTCGAACTGCACGCACAGGAGCGTCACCCCATGATCTTCAATTCGGCCGAGCGCATTGCGGCCCTCACTCCGCTGTACACCGGAGAACGCACATCGGACGGTCGGCCAAGGATTGCGGACGACATTCTTGAGCGTATGCGCCTGGTCACCAACGATGAGGCATGGGGCGTGATGGAGCGTGGGCACGAGTATCACTACCAGTTCGAAGGCACGTTGCTCAACATGCACCCGGAGCGGGTCATGGTGGGACGTGCTGTGACGGCCCGGTATGTGCCGCAGCGGCCAGATTTGCACGATGCCACGATCGAGCACGGTACCGGAGAGGGACGATACGGTGGTCAGAACACCTGGATCATCGATACGCTCCAGCCGGGCGATGTGTTGGTTGTTGATCTCTTTGGCAAGATCGAGGACGGCACGTTCATCGGCGACAACCTGGGCACTGCGATCGCGGCCCGCACGAAGGCCGGTTTGGTCGTCGACGGTGGCGTTCGCGATTTCGAGCGGGTTTACGAGCTCGAGAACTTCAATTGCTTCTACCGCGGTGCGCATCCGTCGGCGATCCTGAATGTGACGCTGGTCGAGGTCAACGGGCCGGTGCAGATCGGTGATGCGACGGTGCTCCCGGGCGATGTCGTTCTTGGTACGCGTGAAGGCGTGTCATTCGTGCCGCCGCATCTTGCCGAAGAGGTGGTGACGCGCAGCGAGGACATCCGGTACCGGGACGTCTTTGGCAAGGCGATGATCGCGAATGGCACGTACACCTCGGGCGATATCGATGTGCCGGATTGGGCCGAGCACATTGAGACGCATTTCCAGGAGTGGGCGCGGGCACATAGCTAGTGCTAGTGCTAGTGCTAGTGCTAGTGCTAGTGCTAGAACGGTAGCCTGACATTCAAACAAGAGAGCCGGGAGCTTGGTTACTCCCGGCTCTTTGCTTTGGCTTTAGTCGGCGGTGAGGACGTTGGCTTCGGGGGTGAGGATGACATCCGGGGTCTCGTTCAGCGGCAGTGAGCGCTGGGCACCTTCCGGCAGGCGCTCGAGCGCCGCAGCCACGAAGTCGCGGAAGATCGGATGGGGCCGATTCGGACGGCTGCGGAACTCGGGATGGAACTGGACCCCCATGTAGAAGGGGTGATCGGTGATTTCCATGATCTCGACCAGCTGTCCGTCGCGGGTTGTGCCACTGGCGACAAGGCCGGCCGCCTCAAACGCAGGGCGGTATTCGTTGTTGACCTCAAACCGGTGACGGTGGCGCTCGGAGACATCCGGCACCCCGTACGCCTCTCGTGCGCGCGAACCCGTTTCGAGGTGGCAGGGCCAGAGGCCGAGTCGCATGGTCCCGCCCATATCGACGCCCTTCTGGTTGGGCATCAGGTCGATGACCGGGTACTGCGTTTCGGGATCGATCTCGGTGGAGTTGGCGCCCTGGAGGCCGACAACGTTGCGGGCGAACTCGATGACCGCCATATGCAGGCCGTAACAAATGCCGAAGTACGGCAAGTCGTTTTCGCGGGCATAGCGGGCGGTTGCGATCTTGCCCTCGGTGCCACGAGGTCCGAAGCCGGGTCCAACCAGGACGCCGGAGACCTTCCGCAGTTCCCGCTCGAGTTCCTCAGGTGTCAGCGTTTCGGAATTGAGCCAGTGGATGTTGACGTCGGCATCGAAGGCGACACCGGCGTGGGAAAGCGATTCGGCGATGCTCATGTAGGAATCGTGGAGATCGACGTACTTGCCGACCAGGGCGATCTCGACGGTGCGCTTCGGCGACTTGATCCGGTTGACCATCTGCTTCCACTCGGTTAGATCGACGACCTTGTCGGCAAATCCGAGGTGTTCGGCGATGTACGCGCCAATCCCGGACTCCTCGAGGATCAGAGGGACCTCATAGATCGTATCGGCGGTGGGCATGGCGACGACCGCCTGGGGATCCACATCGCAGAAGAGGGCGATCTTGTCACGGACATCATTCGGAATTGGGCCGTCAGCACGACAGACGATGACATCCGGCTGGATACCGGCGGCTCGGAGTTCGCGGACGCTCTGCTGGGTCGGCTTGGTCTTGATCTCGCCGGTGCTGCCGAGTTGGGGGAGGAGCGTGACATGGATGTAGAGCACATTCTGGCGGCCGGCATCGCGTCGCATCTGACGAATCGCTTCGAGAAAAGCCTGGCCCTCGATATCACCGACCGTGCCGCCAACCTCGCAGATCACCACATCGGAGTTGTGCTGTTTTGAGGCGAGTTTGATCTTGTTCTTGATTTCGTTGGTGATGTGCGGGATGACCTGGATCGTGCCGCCGAGATAGTCCCCGCGGCGTTCCTTGGCGATGACTTCGGAGTAGACCTGACCGGTCGTGACATTTGAGGCGCGGGAGAGATTTTCGTCGATGAATCGCTCGTAATGGCCGAGGTCGAGGTCGGTCTCGGCGCCATCATCGGTGACGAAGACTTCGCCGTGTTGATAGGGAGACATGGTGCCGGGATCCACATTGAGATAGGGATCCAGTTTCATGATGGAGACACTCATGCCGCGGGCCTTGATCAGGCGACCGAGTGCGGCCGTCGTGATGCCCTTGCCGACCGAAGAAACGACACCGCCGGTCACAAAGATGTACTGTGGCATGAACCCCTCCCAAGGTTGATGATCGCCGCGCGCAGAGAACAGGTATCAAGAGGGGAGGCGACGCTGCTGCGCCGCCTCCGCCTGGTGTCTTGCTTGTTGTGTGTGGTCGTCCTGATCACTTCTTTGCCGGTTCGCTTTCAGGTTCGAGGACGACAAGTTGCATGGTTTCGGTGAGATCGGACGACTTCAAGGTCAGTTTCTCAAGGGCATCGGGAACTGGCAGGCCGAGCGCCTTGCAGAATGGTTCGAGTGATCCGAGGCTGCTGTCGCCGATCGAGGTCGCGTACTGCATCGGAATGACGACTTTCGGTTCGAGCTGTCCGACCATTTCGGCAGCCTGCTCGACCGTGATGACCGTACCGCCGCCGACGGGAACCATCAGGACATCGCACGCATTGAGGACTTCGAGCTGCTCATCGGTCAGGGCATGTCCGACATCGCCGAGGTGGCAGAAGGCCATCCCTTCGGCGTGTAGCAGGTAGGAGGTGTTGCGTCCTCGTTCGAGGCCCTTTTCACCATCGTGCCAGGTGCGAATGCCATTGACGAAGACATCATGGATTTCGTATTCACCAGGTCCGCTGATGACCTTGAAGTCGGGCTTGACCGCGGCGACATTGTTGTGTCCCGGGTGATCGTGCGAGATGAGCACGAGGTCGGCCGTTTGTTTGGCCATTGCGTAGCCGGTTTGCTTTCCGACCGGATCAAACATGACGGTTGCTTCGCGCGACCGGATCCGGAAGCAGTTATGGCCGTACCAACGAATTTCCGCCATAGTCTCCGCATTCCCCGCCGCGGGATAAACGCGACGAATGCAAACAAAAATGCTGGACCGTGTGCTTGCGTGCAACGGCCGGTTCAAGGGCGGGGCGTGTTGTAGGTGCCTCTTTCACTATACCACGCAGGTGTCCCCGGGACACAGGGAAACAGTGGGGTTAGCCAGGTAATTCGACGCCCATCGCAGTTGCGATTGCGCGGGCGTCGGCCTCGGAAATTTCAAAGTGGCCGCGGCGGAAGATCATGCCCCAGTTGGCCTTGCCTGCTGTGAAATCGAGGTCGGGGAGCAGCGGTCGGATCGGGGCATGGATCGCCGGAAGCCAGTTGATGTCTCTGCGCCAGGGGTGGAAGTCTGCGCTCATTTCGCCCTGGTAGACCTCATCGTCGGCGACCTCCCCAATCGCGGTGAAGGCCTGGAGAGGTTCGCCATCGGTCATGGAGGTTTTGGGTGAGTAGTAAATCATCCAGTCGCCTTTGGACATGCGGCGGAGTGGCGCTCCTTTGCCGTGGCCGACCTGGGCGAAGCCGCCTGCAACACCACGGGCGACATGGTCCGCCGAAACAGTTCCAATCCAGTATTTGGTCAAGATGACTCTCCTTCGTTGCGCGGTGGCACTGGTAGGCTTACCGCCATGGGAACGACACGAGAAACGATCGGAATCATTGGCGCCGGACAGCTGGCTCGGATGCTGATCGAGGCGGCGACACCGCTCGATCTGGACATCCGTTTGCTCGCTGCCTCGCCCGATGACGGCGCTGCGCGGATTTGGCCACGAACCAGCATCGGTTCGCCGGACGATCCCGCTGCCGTGACTGCGTTTGCGGCCGATTGCGATGTGATCACATTCGATCATGAATTGGTGCCCGAATCGGTCCTCATTGCACTCGAAGCGAGTGGCAAGCGAATCGCCCCATCAACCAACACGTTGCGGGTTGCCCAGAACAAGCAGCGGCAAAGGGAGCTGTTTGCCCAGCATCGGCTGCCGCAGCCTCGCCACCGCATCGTGCGCACAGTGCACGGGGCGGAACAGGCGGCAGAGGCGATCGAGTACCCCGTTATTGTCAAGGCTGCATACGGTGGATACGACGGTCGTGGTGTCTGGCGGTGTACCGATGAGGCCACTCTGGTCGAAGTCGTGAGCGGACTGGCCGAGCGGTCGATTCCGATCGTGGTCGAGGCCGAAGTGCGGATCGAGCGGGAACTGGCGGTGATGGTGGCACGTGACCATGTTGGCCGAACGACCGTGCTCCCGACCGTTGAGACGGTCCAGATTGACGGCATCTGCCGGCAGATCACCTATCGGGCGGATTGCCATGTGCCGGAAGCGGTGCGGATCGCGGAGATCGTGGCCAATGTGGTTGACCTGACTGGCGTGATGGCGGTGGAGCTGTTTGAGAGCGATGGTCAACTGCTGATCAACGAGATTGCGACGCGACCGCACAATTCCGGGCACTACTCGATTGAAGCGCTGGCCTCTTCGCAGTTCGAGCATCATCTTCGCTCGGTGCTGGGGATCGCGCCGGGCAGCATCGAACCACGAGCGCCGTTTGCCGTCTCGGTCAATGTGCTCGGTCCGGACGATGGGAGCGATCCGCGCGATCGCATCGGTTTGCTGGCGAGCGGAGACGTCCACATTCATATGTATGGCAAGGGCGCACGGTCTGGTCGCAAACTTGGCCATGTGACGGTCCTTGGTGACGATCTCGATCTCTGCATTGAGCGGGCGTGGGCGGCGACTGAGTTGCTGACCAATGAACCGCGACCGGAGGGAATGTGATGACGAATGGTGGTCCAGTGGTCAGTGTGATCATGGGGAGCGATTCCGATCTCCCGGTGATGCAGGCCGCAGTTGAGGTTCTGGTGGAGTTCGGTGTCCCGTCGGAGACGAGGATCATCTCGGCCCATCGCACGCCTGAGGAGATGATCGCGTTTGGCAAGGATGCGGCCGGACGGGGCGTGCGCGTGATCATCGCCGGAGCGGGAGGAGCGGCACATTTGCCGGGGATGATCGCCTCAGTGACACCGCTGCCAGTGATTGGGGTGCCGGTGGGAATCACCAAGTTGAACGGACTGGATGCATTGCTTTCGATCGTGCAGATGCCAGCGGGGATTCCGGTGGCAACGGTCGCAATTGATAACGCGCGCAACGCCGGCTTGCTGGCGATCCGGATTCTTGGGGCAAGCGATCCGGCATTACTGGCGAAGATGGTTGCATTCCAGGAGTCGCTGCACGATATGGTGGTGGCGAAGGACCGGGCGGTGGCAGGAGCTTCGTAGCTCGTGGCCCGGGGTTATCGTGAGCTTTTCCAGTGGGCGGTGGCCGGGTAGCGGTGGTTGGCGACTTCGATCTCGTAGGCGCCTGATTCGACCCAGGTGCGGGTGATGCGTTCAGGCGCGGTCACATATCCGAGGGCAACTGAAGCGCCGACCGAGTGCCCAAAACTGCCTGACGATGTGAAGCCAACGGAGACGCCGTCGCGATAGATCGGCTCGTGACCCCAGAGCACTGGATCGGAGTCCTGGATCTGGAACCAGCAGAGGCGGCGGTTCGAGCCAGCCTCCCGGGCAGCCAGGAGTGCGTCACGGCCGAGGAAGCCACCGGGCTTAACCCAGGCGAGGGTCCATCCATAGCCCGCTTCGAGAGGCGTATCGTCGCGCGAGACATCGTGGCTCCAGCTGACAAAGCCCTTTTCCAGGCGCAGGGAGTTCATGGCCAGGGTTCCTGCCAGGTGCAGGTCCAGATCCTTGCCCGCGGCCACAATCGCGCTGGCCACCGTCAGTCCGTGCTCGGCTGGGCAGTGGATCTCCCACCCGGGTTCGCCGACATATGAGATTCGGACGGCACGAACTGGCACATCGTTGATCGTGATCGAATGGGCTGAGCCAAACTGTTCGATCTCCGGTGGCAACGCATCTGCCACGGATTCGAGAATCGATCGTGCGTTCGGACCCATCAGGCCGAGGACTGCGGATTGGTCGGTGACATCGGTGATCTCGACCATGCACCCCATTTCCCGTGCAATGCGTTCGAGCCAATCGCGATCGTGGACGGCCTGGATGGCCGCGGTCATCACCTGGAATCGATCGGGGCCGAGGCGGGCGACGGTCAGATCGCTGACATAGCGGCCATGACGGTTGAGCATCGGGGTGTAGATGACGGTGTCGATTGGGATATCGATGTTGTTCGCGCAGGTCCAGTTCAGGAGGCGGAGCGCGTCGGGTCCCACCACATCGAGTCGTGCAAATGACGACTGGTCGAAGAGGGCGGCAGTTTCGCGGGCGGCGCGATGTTCGGCTGCCCAGGACTCGAACCAGGGCGCCTTGCCGAAGGAACCGGGCAGGTGTCCGGTGGTCACGGAGGGATCGATCAGCAGCGGGCGTTCCCAGCCGAGACGCTCGCCGAAGACTGCTCCTGCATCCTGATAGATCTGATGCACGGGTGACCGGCGCTGATTCCGGGCTGCGTGAAATTCGTTGGTCGGATACGCCAATTGATAGTGATGACCGAGCACTTCGCTGACACGGTTGGTCAGATACGGGATGGTGTTCTGCCAGTTCGCGAATCGCCGGCTATCGACCTCCCAGAGATCAACCTGCTCCTCCCCGCCGACGATCCATTCGGCGATCGCCTTGCCCATTCCGCCCGCTCCGGCGATGCCAAAGGAGTTGAATCCGGCGCAGACATAGAGCTGATCCCAGCCAACGACGGGACCGACGATGGTGTGGCTGTCGGGGGTGAAACTCTCAGGTCCGTTGACGAAACGATCGAAGCCGAACTGGTCAAATCCGGGAAGGCGGTGATTTGCTTCGCGCAGGGCAGTCTCGAAGCCTTCCCAATCCTCCTCTAGCAGGCCAAAGCTGAAATCGTCAGGCACGCGATCAATAGTCCAGGGTTTGGCATTGGGTTGGAAGGCGCCGAGCACAATCTGACTGCCTTCGGTGCGGATGTAGAGCTGGCCGTCGTGATCGCGGGTGCAGGGAACCCAATCGGTGATGCCGTCGACAGGATTCGAGACCGCGTAGTGGTGCTCGACGGGATAGGCAGGAATGGCGAAACCGTGATCGAGACCGAGTTGTCGGGTCCACATGCCGCCGCAGAGAAGGACTGTCTCGGCTGTGATCTCGCCGTCGGATGTCCGCACGCCGGTGGCGCGATGTCCGTCGGACAGGAGGCCGGTGACACGAACACCTTCAAACACCGCCGCGCCGTGGAGTTTTGCGCCGGCAGCCAGAGCTCTGGCAGTCGACGCTGGTTCGGTGCGGCCGTCCTCCGGGATGAGGAGCGCTCCGGCAAGGTCGTCAGTCCGCATCATTGGCCAGATGGTGGCGACTTCTTCGCGCGAGATCTCGTGCGAGTCGATACCGAACTGGCGGGCGATCGACGCGGCGCGGCGGTTCTGAATAACCCTGTCCCGGGTTCGCGCCAGGAAGAGTGATCCAACCTGTTTCCACCCTGTTGCGACGCCTGTTTCGGCCTCGAGCGAGGCATAGAGATCGGCTGAATGCTGGTGGATCGCGGCCATCGCCGATGTCGTGCGCATCCGGGTGACCATGCCGGCGGCATGCCAGGTGGTACCGCCGCCGATCAGGTTCTGCTCGAGAAGGACAACATCGCCGACACCCATCTTTGCCAGGTGATAAGCGGCACTCGCGCCGGCGATTCCGCCTCCGACGACAACAATGCGGGCGTGGCTGGGCAAGTCAGACACTGGCAACTCCGGGGCTTCGAGGCGCGAACACGTCGTGCGTCACTGTACCGCCTGCGTCGTCATGCGCGGTCCGGATGCCCGGAAGTCCGGGAATTGGGTATTGTTTGCGCAATCACTGGCAATGGTCATTCGGCCGTCTCTCCCGCGGAACGGCCAGGACGTGGAGCAGCGTTTGCGATTTCAGGTTCCCCGCCGCAGTGGATCGACTGGTGACTCGCACGCCAGCGGCCCCAAGCCATTTTCCCGGGAATGGGTCAATGCCCCGCCCGAGGTGCGTCAGCCTGCGCCGGCAAAACCGACCCGCGGATACGAAGCACCCGGGTGGTTGCCCTCTCCGCACACGGTTTCCCTGGCGCTGGTCACGGTGCTTGTCCTGCTCGGGGCATTGCTCGGCGGAAGCCTGACTCCGGCGCTGACCAGCGAGACCGACGATTTCGTCATCATGCAGCCAGGGACGGTCGATCCAGCGCCGACAAGCACCAGTTCGCCAGAAGGGATGGTGATTGACGGGTCGCCAACTGCCACGGTGACGGTTGCAGTTGATGTCGGCTCAACCGGCAACTTTCCGGACGAACCGCTTCTCCCTGATTACCGCATTCTCGCTTTCTACGGCCATCCGCACACGCCTGACCTTGGCATCCTTGGTCAGCACGGTAAGGCCGAACTGCTGGAGTTGCTGAACGAAGAGGCAGCAGGGTACGAACGGGCCGATCCCGACACGCCAGTCATGCCGGCATTCGAAGTGATTGCCAGTGTCGCGCAAGGGGAGGCGGGCGCCGATGGCACGTGGCTCGCCCAGACGGACGAAGAGACGATCCGCGACTACATCGCATTCACCCAGGCGAACGACATCTTGCTGATTCTTGATGTGCAACTGGGCCGCACTTCAATTCAGGATGAGTGGGAGTTCATCGCGCCATACATGACCGAGCCGAATGTGCACCTTGCCATCGATCCCGAGTTCGCAATGGGTGAGGATCAGGTGCCGGGGGTCGATATCGGAAGCATCGATGCCGAAGACATAGCCTTTGCCCAGCAGCAGCTAAGCGATGTCGTGGCCGAGAATGACCTGCCGCCCAAGGTTCTGATCGTTCACCGGTTCACCGACGGCATGGTGACCAACGCTGGCGATCTGGATGAGGTTGATGGTGTGCAGCTGGTGGTTGATGTCGACGGGTTCGGCGATCCGGCCAGCAAGACCGAGTCTTATCAGCTCTTCGCAACAGATGGCGGATTTGCCTTCGCGGGCATCAAGTTGTTCTACGATCAGGATCATCCACTGATGCAACCTGAAGATGTTCTGGCGCTGGATCCACCGCCGAACTTTGTGATGTACCAGTAAAGGAGTCGACGCGGTGACAGGTTGGGGACTGATTGGCGCGAGCAATATCGCCCGGCAGCACATGATCAACGCGATCAATCAGCAACCAGACAACCACATTGTTGCGGTATTGAGTTCGAGCGAAGATCGGGCGACCACATTTGCGGCAGAGCAGGGCATTCCGGGTGCGACGAGCGATCTCGGTGCGCTTCTCGCCGATCCTGCGGTCGAAGCCGTCTACATCAGCACCACGAACGAGCTGCACTTCCCGCAGGCGATGGCTGCGATCGCGGCAGGCAAACATGTGCTTTGCGAGAAGCCACTGGCGATGTCGTTGGTCGATGCCCGGACGATGGTGGATGCGGCCAGCGCGGCAGGTGTGACATTTGCCACCAATCACCATTTGCGCAATGCGGGTCTCCATCGTCGAATCCACGATTTGGTCGTCGGCGGGGACCTGGGCGAGGTGATTGCCGCGCGCGTATTCCATGCCGTCTTTCTGCCGCCTTTTCTGCAGGGGTGGCGCGTGAATGCGGCGGATGCGGGAGGTGGAGTCGTGCTCGATATCACCGTCCACGATGCTGACACAGTCCGGTTTGCGTTGGGGGATGATCCTGTCGAGGTGACCGCCATGACGGCATCGCAAGGGATGGGCGAAGGTGGTCTGGCCGATGGTGTGATGGGGGTGATGCGGATGAGGTCCGGCGCGCTTGTCCAGTTCCACGATGCCTTCACCGTCGAACATGTGTCAACCGGCTTCGAAGTGATTGGCACGAAGGCGGCGGTGATTGGACGGAACTGTATGACCCAGAATCCGATTGGTGACCTGGTGCTGCGGACCGGATCGGATGAGCGGGTGATCGACGATTTTGATCGGGGCGATCTGTATACCCGGTCGGTGGCCAATTTTGTTGCGGCAATGAACGGAATGGGCTCGCCCTCGGCCAGTGGTGAAGACGGACTCTGGTCTCTGGCGACTGCCCTGGCTGTGCAGGAATCGGCCGCAACTGGCGAGCGAGTTTCGGTCTCGATCAACTGAACTGTTCGACCGCTCGTCCCTTGTCGCCCTGCAACCAGGTGATGGCATCTCCACGCTGAATCGAGACGATGTGATGGTCGATAACCAACGCTGGTAACTCGCCCACCCGGACGGCATGGCGAATCGCAAACGGCGTCTGGCAGGCAAGTTCGGCGAGCTCCTCAGGGGTCAGGCGTGCCTGAGTGAGAAGGTTTTCTGTACGGTGCTGTTCGATCTGTGCGTGCATGGGGTCTCCCTCCTTGGGTAATCGGTTGGCAAACGGCTGCTCACCAGTTATATCGTAGTACGATATACATCACTTGCAAGATGTTTGCTTTCCTCATCGTCCGGACTGGAGATCCCGTCAATACATGAACATGGGCATTCCCACGTCGACCGAAGCGCCGCTGGCCGATGATCGCGCCAAACTCGGTGACTTCACGGCGACCAACCGGCTCCTGGTGATTTCCGGGATTGCGATCATGCTGGGTGCTGTTGGGGCAGTCCTGGCGTTGGCCCTTCTGCGCCTGATCGCGCTCTTCACGAATCTCTTCTTCTTCGGACGGCTCTCGACGCAGGCTGCTTCGCCGGCGGATAGCACGTTGGGACTCGGCATTGTCTTCATTCCAGTTGCGGGGGCGATAATCATCGGTCTGATGGCGAGGTTCGGATCGGAGCGTATTCGCGGCCACGGCATTCCCGAAGCAATCGAAGCAATCCTGCTCGGCGGCAGCAAGATCCAGCCGCGTGTCGCTCTTCTCAAGCCAGTTTCCTCAGCGATATCGATCGGATCGGGCGGTCCGTTCGGTGCAGAGGGGCCGATCATCATGACGGCGGGAGCAGTCGGATCGCTGGTCGCCCAATTCTTCCACCTGACCAGTGCGGAACGAAAGACCTTGCTTGTGGCCGGAGCGGCGGCCGGCATGGCAGCCACCTTCAACGCTCCGGTAGCCGCCGTCACGCTCGCGGTGGAACTCCTGCTCTTCGAACTGAAACCGCGCAGTCTGGTGCCTGTAGCATTGGCCAGCGCGACCGCTGTCATCGTGCGGCAGCCCCTCCTGGGCGAGGGACCGATTTTCCCGACACCTCCGCATACCGGCCACGTTGGGGCCGAAGTCCTGATTGCGTGCGTTCTCGCAGGTCTGGCCGGCGGCGCCCTCTCCGCCCTGCTGACCAATGCCGTGTACGCGGCCGAGGACGCATTCGCCCGATTGCCGGTCCACTGGATGTGGTGGCCGGCGATCGGTGGGCTGGTAATCGGCCTGGGCGGATTGTTTTTTCCCCAGGCATTGGGTGTGGGGTACGACGTCATCGAAGCATTGCTGTCCGGTTCGGCGACCAGCACCGTTATCGTAGGTGTGTTGCTGGTGAAGTCGACGATCTGGGCAATTTCGCTCGGATCGGGAACATCGGGTGGTGTGCTCGCCCCGCTGCTGATGATGGGTGGCGCACTGGGAGGGCTGGAGGCACATGTCTTTCCCAATATGGGACCAGGGTTCTGGCCAGCGATCGGAATGGCGGCGATTCTCGGTGGGACGATGCGGGCGCCGCTGACCGGCATCGTGTTCCTGATCGAGTTGACGCATGACATCAATCTGATGTTGCCTCTCCTGGCAGCGACTGCCGTTGCCCACGGGTTTACCGTACTGGTGATGCGCAGGTCGATTCTGACCGAGAAGATCGCGCGGCGAGGCTTTCATCTGACCCGCGAATATGCGATCGATCCTTTGGAGATCCTGTTCGTGCGGGAGCTGATGCAGGTTGGCATCGTGGTCTTGCAGGCTGATACCAGACTCGGTGATCTTGAGACCGGGACGCCACTCCGCAGCGATCGTCCTGAGCTCGGCCAGGCCCTCTATCCGGTCATTGACGCTGACGAACATCTGGCCGGAGTGCTGACGCGGCGTGAACTCAATGCCCTGCTGAGGTCGGATGAAGACCGGAGCAAGACGTTGGGCGAACTGTGCGATCCGGCGATGACGCTCTCCTACCCGGATGAGCCGTTGCGGGTTGTGATCGAGCGAATGGCAACGACCGGGTTGACGCGCATGCCTGTCGTTGATCCCGCAGATCATGGCCGGTTGGTGGGATTGATTTCGTTGACGGATATGCTCCGTGCTCGCCAACGGTCGATCGACGATGAGCGGGTTCGCGAACGAGTGCTTAGTTTGCGGAGCTTGCCGATTCGATTGCGGGGGGCGTCTCAACAACCGACCGCTCGCTGAGGCGATCGGACCACACATCCAGCAGGGTGCGTAATCGTCCAATCTCGACCTGATGAGCCTGGCTTAGATCGCGCAGCAGGCTCTTTCCCTGTGCGGTGAGCGTGATACCGACCTTGCGCTGGTCGCCAGGGATCGACGAACGCACGAGGAGGCCACGGTCGGCGGCGCGATTGACCAACTCCACTGCCGAGTTGTGGCGGATCTGGAGGGCGTCTGCCAGTTCCCGGATGGTGAGCGTTTCCGGACCGATATGGGCGCGCAAGACGATGAGCAATTGGTGTTGTTGCGGCGTGATTCCGGTGGCACGTGCACACGATTCGCTGAAGGTCAGGAACTCGCGCAGACCAGCCCGAAAGGCGGCCAGTGCCTGGTAATCCTCGTCGGTCATTGCTTCGGCGGCAGTGCGGTCTGAGGTCAAATCGTCCAAGCCTCTTCGTATACTGTGCTTCGATTGATCCGAACCTTACACCCTGGGACGCCTGTGCAATCAAAGTTGATCACGCTCGATCGTGCTGCCTCGATGATCGTCGACGGGGCGACGGTGACGGTCAGTTCCTCCAGTGGGCTTGGCTGTCCGGACGCGATGTTGCGGGCGATCGGAGATCGGTTTCGGGCGACGGGCTCGCCGGCCAACATCACGTCCATCCATCCCATTGCCGCTGGCGACATGTACGGCATTGACGGTATCGATCACATCGCCGAGGAAGGGCTGCTGCGCCGGGTGATTGCGGGCTCCTACCCGTCCGGGCCATCGTCCATGGCGTCGCCCAAAATCTGGCAGATGATTTATGACAATCAGATTGAGGCGTACAACGTTCCCTCCGGGATTCTGTTCCACATGCACACCGACGCTGCGGCCAAGCGTCCCGGCGTCCTGACCAAGGTTGGACTCGACACCTACACAGATCCTCGGCAAACCGGCGGACGGATGAACGCGCGCACGACGGACGAGATCGTAAAGGTCGTCCAATTCGACGGCGATGAATGGCTCTATTTCCGGGCGATTCCGATCGACGTGGCGATCATTCGGGCGACGACGGCCGATGAACAGGGCAACCTGACCTATGAGCACGAAGGCGCATATCTGGGTGCGATGGATCAGGCGCTGGCGGCCCGGAATAACGGGGGGATCGTTATCGCCCAGGTCAAGCGGGTGACGGCGGCGGGCTCGTTGCGGACGCAGGATGTGCGCGTGCCCGGCAATCTGATCGATTACGTTGTTGTCGATCCGGAGCAGATGCAGACAACACAGACGCAGTACGACCCGGCGATTAGCGGTGAGATCCGGGCGAGTCTGGATGCATTCGAACCGGTGCCCTGGGGGACAGACAAGGTCATCGCACGGCGAGCGGCCATGGAACTAATGCGAGGCGATGCGGTCAATCTCGGATTCGGCATTTCTGCCCTCGTTCCGCGGATTTTGCTCGAGGAAGGGCATGCCGGGGCTGTGACCTGGGCGATTGAGCAGGGAGCAGTCGGCGGGGTTCCGCTCCTCGGTTTTGCGTTTGGCTGTGCAGCCAATGCGATGGCGATCGTGCCCTCCCCCCAGCAGTTCGTTTATTTCCAGGGCGCGGGATTCGACCGGACATTCCTCTCCTTCCTGCAGGTGGATGGCAACGGATCGGTGAATGTCTCGAAGTTGGCTGCCAAACCTCATGTCACCGCCGGAGTGGGAGGATTTGTCGACATCACAGCGAACGCCCGCAGCATCGTCTTCAGTGGCTATCTGACGGCTGGTGGTATCGACCTCGCCCTCGAGGATGGCGCGCTGCAGATCCGGAAGGAAGGGAAGGTCCGCAAGTTCGTCAACGAGCTGGAGCAGGTCAGTTTCTCGGGCAAGCGGGCGATCGCGCGTGAAGCACGGGTGGTCTATGTCACCGAGAGATGTGTGCTCGAACTGCGACCGGAAGGGCTTGTCGTGACCGAGATTGCGCCAGGCGTCGATTTGGAACGGGATGTGCTCGGGCAAATCGAATGCAGCGTTTCGGTCGCGAGCGATTTGCGACAGATGGATGCCCGCCTGTTCGATCCGGCGCCGATGGGGCTTGATCTCGGAAGCGATTGAGCGGGCTTGCGGCCGGCGATTCCTGCTTTAGGATTCGGGTGCACAAGTTTGTCCGCTGGATCATCGGCAATGAGGTCGGCCCGTGGAACCTACGATCAACCTGACAACGACTGAGGCGCATCTCGCCGCAGCGATTTTCGACCGACTCTTCCCAGCCAGTGCTGCGTCACCAGGAGCGGTTGAGATTGGTGCGGTCGCGTATCTGGACCGGGCACTGGGTGGATGGCTGGCGGACAAATTGCCCCTGTACCGGCGCTGTTTACCTGCCTTCGACGCTGCGTGTCGCGACGAGACCGGCGTAGCGTTTATCGATCGCGACACTGCAGGACAAGATGCGGCACTTGCCTCTCTGGAACGCGGCGCGCTGCCGGGTATGGCCGGTATCGAACAGCCCCGGCTCTTCGGAATGATGCTCGCGCACTGTCAGGAGGGATGCTTCTCGGATCCGCTCCATGGTGGCAATCGGGACAAGTCCGGGTGGCGGGTGCTGGGGCATCCTGGTGTTTATCTGAGCAATACCGCTGAGGAGAATCTCTCCGCATCGCCAGTGGACAAAGGCGGGCGCATTCAATCGCTGGAGGATATCCGCGACGAACTCGCTCGCTGCACGGGTCCGGATCCGAACTATGACGGGTTCGATCCACGCCGATCGACAGGGTCGCCGTCCAGCGAGGCAGATGTGGTCCTGGTCGGTGTCGGGGCGGTAGGAGCGCTGATCGCTCCGATTCTGGCCCGGGCAGGGATGAAGGTGGTCGGTCTTGAAGCGGGGCCACTGCGGGGAATGGATGAGTACATTCCCGACGAACTCGGCGCCACCTACTACTGTCGGCAGAATCTGGGGCCGAAGTTTATGGCCGAGGAGCCGCGCTGGCGACGGACCGAACACGAGCCAACGCAGGATCCAACGTATTCGCTCGGACGAATGATGAACAACACGGGCGGATCGGTGATCCACTACGGAGCGTGGTTGCGGCGGTTCCATCCGAACAACTTCCGCATGCGATCGCACATCATCGAGCGCTGGGGAGAGTCGGCAATTCCGGATGGCAGCACCGTCGCGGATTGGCCCATCTCCTACGATGATCTGGAACCCTATTTCACGCGGCTGGACTGGGAGATCGGCATCGCCGGTGACGATCGCAATCCGTTCCTGCGTCGGAGCAAGGGCTATCCGATGCCGCCGACGCGCCCGTTTCGCCTGGGCAATCTGTTTACCGACGCGACCGAGCGGTTGGGCTATCACCCCCACTCTGTGCCGGTTGGATACACCACCGAGCCATACAACGGATATCCGGCGGCCGATTACACCGCCTGGGATAACGGGTTTGGGTCGTGGACCGGGAGCAAATGGAATCCAACCCTGACCTGGTTGCCGGAAGCGCTGGCCACGGGCAATTTTGAACTGCGGACCGAGTGTCGTGCGACCAGAATCCTGACCGATGCCGACGGCCGGGCAATCGGTGTTGAGTATGTCGATAGCGCCGGACAAACACAGCGACAGATGGCGGAGACGGTTGTGCTCTGCTCATACACCTGGGAGAACGTGCGGCTGTTGTTCCTGTCTGCGGATGAAAAGCATCCGGATGGGCTTGGGAATAGTTCCGGGCAGTTGGGCAAGCACCTGATGATCAAGATGTTTGCGCATGTCGGAGGGTTCTTCCCGGAGCAGACATTCAACCGTCACACGGGTCCGGCCGCCCAGGGTGTCGTGCTGGATGATTTCCTCCACGATGACTTCGACTCCTGGAATGCGGGGGGATTCGTCGGCGGAATTACCCTGGGCGCCGAGAACCAGTTTCTGCCGATCCAGATTGCGCGGGAGAGTCGCCCACAGCGGATTCCGGCCTGGGGAGGGGCGTATCGGGACTGGATACAGGGCTGGCAGCACTTCGGTGTTGTCCGGGCCCAGCCAGAAGCCTTGTCCTATGCCTGCAATTATGTCGATATCGATCCGCACCGGCGCGACAAGAGCGGCCTGGGAATGCCGGTCGTGCGCGTGACCTACGATCTGCAGCCGAACGAGCGGAAGATTGCGACGTTCTTCCATGAGACTGCGGCGGAGATTCTGCGCGAAATGGGCTCATCCGAAACCTGGAACGGGCCTGACTTCACGGGAATCGGCAGCAGTCATGACATGGGCGGGACCCGGATGAGTGACGATCCGGCCGCGGGTGTTGTCGATCGCGATCTGGCGGTACATGACACACCCGGTTTGTACGTGTTCGGGGGATCGGCGATGCCAACGTGTCCGGGTATCAATCCGACGCTTTCGATATGGGCGATAGTGTATCGGGCGGCAGAAGAACTGGTCCGTGCCAAAGGGGGTACACCGCGATGAGCAGCGATCGAATTCTTTTCGAAATCGCGGGCGGCATTGCGACACTCACGTTGAACCGTCCGGAAAAACTGAACTGTCTCGATCCCGAGATGCTTGAGGCGATCGATGGACATCTCCGTGCGGTCGATGTTGATCCGGCGGTGCGCGTGCTGATCGTGACCGGGGCGGGCGAGAAGGCGTTTTGTGTCGGGGCGGATATCACCGTCTGGTCGGGGCTGGAGCCGATCGAGATGTGGCGGCGCTGGGTGCGTGAGGGATCGGCCGTGTTCGAGCGGTTGGCCAGATTGCGCGTGCCCACCATTGCGGCGCTGAACGGATACACATTTGGCGGCGGTCTGGAATTGGCGTTAGCCTGTGACCTGCGGATTGCGACCGAGCAGGCTTCGTTTTCGGCGCCGGAGGTGAAGATCGCGACCGTGCCGGGATGGGGCGGGACCAGGCGACTGGCCGAGGCAATTGGAGCAGCGCGGGCCAAGCAGATGATCTTCACCGGGGAGCGGATCGGGTCGGACCAGGCGCTGGCCTGGGGACTGATCAATGAGGCGCCCGCCGTCGATCGGTTTACCGAGCGCGTGCAGGAGATTGCGGCGATGATCGCCGGGAATGCGCCGATCTCCGTTCAGTTGGCGAAAGCGGCCATCGATGGGGCGTTGGGCGCCGATCCAACCGTGGCGCTGGAGGCGATGGCCGGAGCACTGGCCGCGGGAACCATTGACGGACGAGAGGGTGTGCAGGCGTTTCGCGAGAAGCGGGCACCAGAGTTTAGGGGGGAATAGTTCGAAACGGATAGAATGACGAATGTCGGTGAGTTCGTAAGGGACAGTTATGGCGCTCCAATCACTTCAACCCACGATTCCGGACTTTGTACTCAATAGGTTGCCGGAGATCGAAGCGCTGTGCCGAGAATTTCACGTCATCCGTCTCGAGCTTGTCGGTTCTGCCACCGGAACCCGATTCGAGCCGCAGCGAAGTGATCTGGACTTTCTCGTTGCCTGGAACTGGGACCCAGGCGTGAACCCGCTCCCCATCTACTTTGGCCTACGGGATGCTCTCGCCAACATGTTTGGTCGCAAAGTTGACTTTCTCTCTTACCGATCGCTCGATAACCCATTCATGCGGGAGTCAATCAATGAGCAGCGGGTACTCCTTTATTCCGCGGCGGACGGAGAAGCTGCTCTATGACATTTTGCATTCCGCCGACCACCTTGAACGGCTGAGTACGCGGATCACCGTTGTCAACCTCGAGACAGATGAAGATCTGCAAATCATGGTCGAGCGACGGCTCGAGATCATCGGGGAAGCGATCCGACAACTCGAGTCCAGCGACGAGAAAAATGCTGAGATGATTCCGTCAAGAGCGGGGATGGTGGGCCTGAGGAATGTCATCGCCCATCAATACGGAGACATCGACTACGAGGTCATTGCGATCACTTGCCATATCACTGTGCCCGAGCTGGCAAGACAAGTCCGGGAGTTGCTGGATGGGAAGCTGGACGCGCCTGCGAGCGGTTGATCTCAAGCAGCCACCGAACGGGCCAAATGCATTGGAGAAAGCCAGACAAGATGAACACACTGGAAAAGTCGTTGCAGGAGCGGGCCGGGGCGGTCTTCGGATTTGCGCAGCAGCAGGTGCGGGATCTGATTGAGCGCGATCCCGGGTTCTATCCGATGTACACCGAGCAGGGGAAATGGCGGCATGCAAAGCCAGCCTGGACCCATTGGTGCGATGGATTTCTGCCTGGCATGATGTGGGCGTTCGCCCGCCGCACCGGAGACCAGTACTGGGTTGATCAGGCAATGGCCTATTCCACGCCGCTTGAGCCGCGCAAGCTGGATCGGGATGTGCACGATCTTGGCTTCGTTTTCTGGTCGAGTTACAAGCGGTGGTTTGATCTGGTCGGGGACGAAGCGCTCAACGATGTCGTCGTCACAGGCGGGCAGACGATGGGCCTTCGGTTTGACCAGAAGGGCAAGTTCCTCCGGTCGTTCGTGGCGCCGGAAAGTTGCTTCATCGACATCATGATGAACATCGGCATCATCTTCTACGCCGCGCAACTGACGGGCGACGACGATCTGCTCCACCGAGTCACCGAACACTGCCTGACCACTCGCCGCTATCTGATGCGGGGCGATGGCAGCACATCACACGAGGGTATCTTCGACCTGGAGACGGGCGAGTTCGTGCGACAGTCCACGCATCAGGGCTGGCGGGACGATTCGAGTTGGGCTCGCGGTCAGGCGTGGGCAATCTACGGCTTCGGCACCGCGTATCGCTTCTCGGGCGACCCCCGGTTTTTGGATGCGGCCGAGCGATGCGCCGATTTCTATATCGTCCGGACAGATGAATCCGGTATTCCGCCCAACGACTGGGAAGAGCCAAATCCGATCCGGCCGTGGGAGAGTTCGGCCGCGGCGATCACTGCCAGCGGCCTGTTCCAGTTGTCCGAATTGACCCCGTCGCTGGAACGCACCATTGCCTACCGCCACTATGCGCTGACGATCATGGCTACTCTGCTTGAGTCAGAGTTTGTGGCGGACCAAACACCGGGTTGGGAGGGGATCCTGAAGCACGGGTCCTATCACGAACGGCTCGACCTGGGCGTCGATGAGAGCGTGATGTGGGGCGAGTACTTCTTTGTCGAGGCGGTAGACAAGTTGCTGGGCGCGCCCGGGATTCAGTAGGGCGCGCCGGTACGCGTCAGGGCGTGGCGGTCGGTTTGGGCGTCGTCGTTGTTCCTCCTGAGGAGGCTTCGGTGACGATGACCAGACGTCCATCTTCGGCGGTGACGCTGACCGGGGTGACACTGGAGTTCGAGAAAAGCGTGCTCGCCTGATTCTCGATCTCATCCGAGATGGCGTTCTGGGCGGTCTTAAAGACGCGCAAGACGCCGCTCCGATTGGTCAGAACGAGGCGGCCATTCACGACCTCCGGGACCACGGAGTAGACGATGGTTGTGCGGTTGTTATCGGACGTAATCAGTTGGACCTTGCCGTCCTGAATCTGAACGCGCATGTTGTCCTGATACCAGGTGTCGTCGTCATTTGCCGGATTGGTGATGATGGCAGTCAGCTGGTTCTCGCTGATCACGATCTGACCGGCATCGACCTGGTTTGGCGTTTCGCGCTGAAAGATCTCGGCCACGTCATCCGAGGCCGCATTGCTGATCGAATCCTTGAAGAAGTCGGAGACCCGTGGGGCCAGCAGGTACAGGCCAAGGCCGATGAGCGCGGGAAACAGCATTCCAATGAGCAGGTATTTGAATCGCCACACGGTGAGAGGAGCCTCCCGGCTGAACACAATGTCTGTTGCTATTTTGCCGCCGGGATGCAAATGCGTCGAGGCGCCTGGTCCGGAATCAGGACGTGCAGCGGTCTGTGCAAGCCTGCGGGAGCGGTCCCACGTTGACGTTTGCGCTGGCCGGAGACTATAAACAGCCAGACATTCCTTCGTTTCGCAATACATGAGTCCGGCCAGTGCCAGTGCTGCCGGCGTGGACCGTTGGACTGTTTTTGTTTGCCCGTTCGGAGGTGACCGGGCGTGTCTTTCAATGCAGGAGGACCCACACAGTGAAGTCTCAGGCGTTTGATTCGTTTGTCGCTGATGCAGTGAGCGGGAGCTATTCGCGCCGCGACCTGATGAAGCGAGCTGCCGCGCTGGGCATCGGCGCGACTGCGGCCGCCACGTTCCTGACCCAGGTTGAGGGTGTTCGGGCTGCCGGTCAGCTCGAAGTCTTCTCGTGGTGGACATCTGAAGGCGAGCATCCGGCATTGGTTGCCCTGTTCGACAACTTCAGCAAGACCAATCCGGATGTCGAGATCATCGACGCTGGCGTTGCCGGCGGTGGTGGTGGACCGGCGCAGGCCGTCCTCCAGACCCGTCTGCAGGGCAACCAGCCACCGGACAGCTGGCAGAGCCACCCTGGCCGCGAGCTGATGGACCAGTACGTCAATGTCGGCTACTGCCTGCCGATCACTGACCTGTTCGAGTCCGAGGGTTGGAACGAGGCAATTCCGCAGGGCCTGATCGATCAGGTGACCAAGGATGGCGACAAGTACCTGATCCCGGTTGGTGTGCACCGCGGAAACGGCCTGTTCTATAACAAGCAGGTTCTGGCCGATAACGGTGTGACCGTTGGCGACACCATCACCCAGGATGAGTTCTTCGCGGCCCTCGACACGCTGAAGGCGGCCGGTGTGACCGGTCTGGCTCTTGGCGACAAGGACGGCTTTGTGCCGGCGCAGACGTTCGAGAATCATCTTCTCGGCGCGCTCGGCCCGGACAAGTACTCGGCGCTCTTCGGCGGAGAGGCGGAGTGGAACACGGATGAAGTCAAGGCAGTGGCCGAGTCGTTCGGCAAGCTGCTCGATTACATCAATGACGATCACTCGGCGTTGGCCTGGTCGGATGCAACCGCACTGATCATCGAGGGCAAGGCCGCATTCAACACCATGGGCGACTGGGCGTATGGCGAGTTCGTAGCCAAGGATGTCGTGGATCAGATGGGCTGGGTTTCCTATGCTGGCTCGACCGGATCCTTCGTGCTTGTCGTCGACGGCTTCACGCTGCCGAAGGGTGCGCCGAATGCCGACAATGCGACCGCCTGGTTGAAGTCGGTTGGCACCGTCGATGCGCAGGCTGCGTTCAACCCGCTCAAGGGTTCGATCCCGGCCCGCACGGACGTTCCGATGGATGGCTTCTCGGACTACCACAAGTGGTCTGCGGCATCGTTCGCTGCTGATGCGCTGGTTCCGAGCGCGGCTCACGGTCTGGCGACATCGCCGGCCTTCAAGCAGGCGTTCTACGATGCAGCCATCGCATTCGTGACCGACAAGGATGTGGAGACCTTCGTCACCACCCTCGAGGATGCGCGCCAGGCCGAGATGTAGTTCACATCCTGGCTCGCGCAGGCTTGAATCACAACCGGGGCGCCCGCAAGAGCGCCCCGCGTTGTTTTCCTTGAGCGGTAGAGGGAAAACGAAATGGCGTCGGTCTCTTCCACGTCGTCCATGACGATCGAACAATCTACAAGCCAGGTGCGGCGAAGCTCGCGTTTCCGGAACACGGATCGGTTGCTTTCGGCGACGATCCTGACTCCTTCGGTTCTTGCCATTTTCATTTTTGTTTACGGCTTTATTGGCTTTACGTTCTGGGTTTCGATCTCAAACTGGAAAACCAACAAGCGGGATCTCTCGATCAGCGATCCCTGGTACAAGACCTACGACACGCTGATCAACACCACCCGATTCCAGATCAGTCTCCGCAACACGCTTGTGTTTACGGTGCTATTTCTGATCGTGACAATCGTTGGTGGTTTGGTTCTGGCCCTCTTGCTGGATCGGCGCGTGATGGGCAGTCCGCTGTTCCGCTCGATCTTTCTTTTCCCATATGCGATTTCGTTTATCACGACCGGCGTTGTCTGGCGCTGGATTTTCAACCCAGAGACCGGGGTCAACGCTCTTTTCAATACGGTCGGGCTGAATCGGGCGCTGGAATCGGCGGGGATGGAGCCGCTGAAACCTGGCTGGATCACGGATCCAAGGGTCGTCTGGCAAATCAATGACGCCCTGGAGAAAATCTTCCCCTTTGCCGACGGTATCAGTGCGAAGCTCGGCATCCCGCTGGCATTGATTCCGGTGGTGATTGCCGCATCCTGGCAGCTGTCCGGCTTCGCGATGGCCATGTATCTGGCGGGGTTGGGGACGATTTCCAGCGAAGTCAAGGAAGCGGCACTGGTCGACGGGGCGTCGGACTGGCGCATGTACCGGGACATCATCATCCCGCTGCTCAAACCGATCACGATCAGCACGATGATCATCCTCGGTCACGTCTCACTCAAGATCTTCGATCTGATCTACGCGATGTCGGGGAAGGGCCCCGGGTTTGCCACCGATGTGCCCGGCATTTTTGTCTTCGACAAGATGTTTGGCGCGCAACAATACAACCTCGGTTCGGCAGCATCGATCGTGATGCTGGTGCTCGTTTCGATCGTGATCGTGCCGTATCTGTGGCGCCAGATGAAGGAGCTGTAGATGGCACTTTCGCTCGAGGAAATCACGCACGAGACACCGCACAACAAGGGCAAATGGGGCGACAGAATCACACTCGTCCTCCTGATTCTGGCAGCACTCTTCTTCATTGCGCCGGTCTATGTGATGATCGCGAACGGGCTCAAGGAAAAGAGCTACATGACCCTGGAGGACATGTGGAAGCTGCCGCGCAATCTGAGCGGTGGCGGATTCCCATACGCATGGGATGCCTTGCGGCCGAGCTCGATCAACAGCTTCATGATCGCCATTCCCGCGACGATCGGATCATCGCTGCTTGGTGCGGTCAATGGCTACCTGCTTTCCAAATGGAAGTTCCGTGGATCGGACGTGATCTTCACGCTGTTGCTTTTCGGCATGTTCATTCCCTATCAGAGCATCCTGGTTCCGCTGATCGAGACGCTCAAGGTTTTTGGGCTGTATGGCGACCGGTGGGGTCTGGTGATGGTGCACATCATCTACGGCATCCCGATCACCACACTCATCTTCCGAAACTACTTCGCGAATATTCCGGGCGAACTGGTGGAAGCGGCGCGGATTGATGGAGCCGGGCTAATCAAGATCTTCTGGCAGATCATGCTGCCGCTGGGCTTACCGGCGTTCGTGGTCGTGGGGATCTTTCAGTTCACCAATATCTGGAACGACTTCCTCTTTGGCGTGACGGTCGTCTTCTCACCTTCCGCGCAGCCGGTGACCGTGGCCCTGAACAATCTGTCGGGGACGCAATCGGTGAACTGGACCGTGGTGATGGCCGGAGCGGCAATCGCGGCGGCGCCGACTATGATTCTGTATGTCCTGTTGGGCAAGTTTTTCATTCGTGGATTGCTTGCCGGTTCCATGAAGGGGTAACGCCGTGACATCGCCTGATGTGCTGATCATTGGGTCAGGCATGGGTGGTGGCACCATGGCCAGAGCGCTTTCCGGGCGAGGGCTTCGCGTCCTGGTTCTGGAGCGCGGGACCCACCTGCCGAAAGAGCCGCAGAATCAAAGTCCGGCGGCGGTCTTCCTCGAGAACCGCTACAAGACCAGCGAATACTGGATAGACGGGCACGCCGGGAAGCCGTTCAAGCCGGGAATTCACTATTGGGTCGGCGGAAACACCAAGGTCTACGGAGCTGCGTTCCCCCGGCTCCGGCCGCAGGACTTCGACGATCTTGAGCACGAGGGCGGTACAGCACCTGGCTGGCCGATTTCGTATGACGATCTGGAACCGTACTACGCGCTGATGGAGCAGTGGTATTGGGTCCATGGCGAAGCCGGAATCGATCCGACCGAGGGGCATCGCTCCACCGCGTTCCCGTTTGGTCCGGTGCCGACCGACGATTACATGCTCGACCTGCGCAGCCGTCTGACGGCGAACGGACTGCATCCGTTCTCACTGCCGATCGGTATCGATTTGCAGACCGGCGGGAATTGCCAGTGGTGCGCAACCTGCGATGCCTTTCCCTGCCGGTACGATGCCAAGGGTGATGCCGAAATGTGCGGGATCAATCCGGCAATGGCCGCCGGAGACGTGACCCTGCAGACCGGAACCTATGTGCGCCGCCTGGTGACGGACAAATCCGGCAGGCGCGTGATTGGGGCCGAGGTCGAGCGTGATGGCCGGGTGGAGACGATTACCGCCGGTACCGTCATCCTGTCAGCCGGGGCAGTGAACTCGGCCGCGTTGCTTTTGCGATCGGCGAATGATCGGTGGCCGACCGGATTGGCGAACTCGTCAGATCTGGTGGGCCGGAACTACATGGTCCACAACAATGCGGTGCTGATCGCGATCGATCCAAAGCGAGAAAATCCGACCACATTTCAGAAGACGATGTCGATCAATGACTTCTATTTTTCCGGGCCAAATTTCGCTTATCCATTGGGCAACCTGCAGCCTGTTGGCAAAGTGCGGGTGCCGATGTTGAAGAGCGAGGTGCCGATGGCGCCGGGATTCGTGCTCGGGCAGATGGCAAAACACAGTACGGACTGGTGGGTCATGAGCGAGGACCTGCCCGATCCAAACAACCGGGTTCGTCTGGCGCCAGGGGGTGGCATCCAGATCGACTGGAAGGCGACCAACACGGTCGCCCACGAGCGGTTTATTGAGGTGTCCAAAGAGGTCTTCCGCGACGCTGGCTATCGGATTCAGATCAGTCGCGTCATGGGCATCGGAACAAACAGCCACCAAGTCGGCACGATGCGATTTGGTGACGATCCCGCGACCTCGGTGCTTGATCCCTTCTGCAAGGCACATGACCTCGAAAATCTCTACGTGGTCGATGCCTCGTTCTTCCCGTCGTCAACGGCGGTGAACCCGGCGTGTACGATCGGCGCGCAGTCGATCCGTGTGGCCGATCATCTGCTGCGGACACTGGGCGGCCAATCGGCGACACTTAACCATCCCGCTGCAATCTGAACCATGCTTGCCGTTATGTTCGGCCGTTGGTACCGGTTTGGCTCTGGCGGATAGGCGTACGGACGGGTATGCTCAGATGGCCGGACGGTTGAATCCGGTCTCGTTTTGTGAAGATTTCGGAACTGCCACTCGTGACTGAACAATCCGCCTCCAAGCCTACGCGCGTCCTTGTCACCGGTGGTGCGGGCTTTCTTGGCATCAATCTGACCCGTTACCTCATCCGCGAAGGTGTCGAAGTCACCTCGCTCGATATTGCTCCGTTCGATTACGCCGATGTGAAGGATCAGGTCCGGATCGTGACCGGGGATATCCGGGACAAGGCGGCCGTCGAGCTGGCGATGGATGGCTGCGATGCGGTGGTGCACTGCGCCGCTGCCTTGCCGCTTTACTCGGCTGATGATATCTACACAACTGACGTTGTGGGGACGCGTGTCGTTCTGTCCACCGCGCTGGAAAAGGGCATCAAGCGGGCGGTCCACATTTCGTCGACTGCGGTCTACGGTATTCCGGACCATCATCCGTTGCTGGAAGACGACAAACTGGATGGTGTCGGTCCATACGGTCAGGCCAAGATCCAGGCTGAAATGGTCGCACTCGAACTTCGCGCCAAGGGACTGGTCGTGCCGATCATCCGGCCGAAGTCGTTCATCGGTCCGGAGCGTCTGGGCGTTTTTTCGCTGTTGTACGACTGGGCCCTGGATGGACGCGGCTTCCCAATCCTTGGCAACGGCAAGAACAAGTACCAGTTGCTGGACGTCGAGGATCTGTGTCAGTCGATCTGGCTCTGTCTGACGCTTCCGGATGCGACGGTTAACGACACGTTCAATGTCGGAGCGGCCGAATTTGGCACGATGAAGGACGACTACCAGGCTGTGCTCGACGAGGCAGGGTTCGGGAAGGCGACCAAGCCAGTGCCGGCACTGCCTGCGATTACAGCGCTCCGCGTGCTGGAGAAGGCAGGCGTTTCACCACTCTACAAGTGGGTCTATGAGACGGCCTCGAAGGACTCGTTCGTGTCGATTGAGAAAGCTCAGCGACAACTGGGCTGGAAGCCACAGTACAGCAACCAGGATGCCCTGCTCCGCAATTTCGCCTGGTACAAGGAGCATCAGGACGATTTTGCCGAAGCAAGCGGTGTCTCCCATCGTGTTCCCTGGAAACAGGGCGCGATTGGCTCTTTGAAGCGGTTCTTCTAGGCGAGATTGATGGGCGACGTGGCAGGGATTGAAGCAACACGAACGGGAGCAGCGGCGCGCGTGAGCAGCCGCTATCAGGCGCTTCCTCCCCTGCTTCAGGCCATGCGCCCGATCCAGTGGAGCAAGAACAGTCTGGTTTTTGCCGCCCTGCTGTTCGATCGGCAGGTGTTCAACTGGGAGTCGCTCCTGCGCTGTCTCGGGGCGGCGCTTGTGTTCTGTGCGGTCAGTTCGGCTATCTATCTGATCAACGATGTGCGCGATGTCGAGCAGGATCGGCTGCATCCCCGCAAGCGGTATCGCCCGATTGCTTCGGGAGCGGTTTCGGTCAGCCAGGCGACGCGCGTGTCGATTCTGCTGTTCGTCCTGTCGATCCTGGCCTCGCTACTGATCCGGCCAGCATTCACCCTGGTCATCCTTGCCTACATCGTGCTGATGATCGGCTACTCGTACGGGTTGAAGCGGCTGGTCATCGTCGATGTCTTCGCGATCGCAACCGGCTTTGTCCTGAGGGCAGTTGGGGGAGCGGTGGCAATTCATGTTTCGGCATCGCCGTGGCTCTTCGTTTGCACCGCGTTGGGCGCCCTGTTCATCGGGTTCGGCAAGCGGCGCAATGAGCTGGTGACGCTGGAGGCGGCGGCCGGGGCGCATCGGGCGAATCTCGATGAGTACAGTATTCCCATGCTGGACCAGATCATCGCAATCGTGTCGTCGGCAATGCTGATTGCCTATGCGCTTTACACATTTGACGCGACGAATGTTCCTGATTCGCACGCGATGATGCTGACGATTCCGTTTGTGGCGTACGGGCTGTTCCGGTATCTGTTTCTCATCTACCGGAGGGGCGAGGGTGGCAGTCCGGAATTGCTGCTGCTGAAGGATCCGGGGTTGCTAATCTGCATTGCGGGTTGGGTTGCGACGGCGTTGACGGTGTTGTATTTCGCATAGATAGCGCCGGGCGGCGATCAATCGATATCAATTCCGTCGGCCAAAGGAAGGCGTTCGTCAATTCAGTTGGTCGTCGAAGGCTGACGCGACGGACTAAAGTCCATCGCTATCTGAACGAAGTCGGTTGAAACCGACTGGAATTGGCGATTGCCCATTCACGCTCGCAGCTTTGTCGATACCACCGACACGGAGTGAATCGAAAGGGGAACAAGGATGATTGATGAGCAGGGGCGACATGATCCGGAGCATGCCGGGTCGCCGGTTGAACTGGTAAGTCAGTTTCACCGGTTTTTGCGGGAGACGCTTTTCTGGAAATGCGAAGGGCTGACCGAGGAGCAACTTCGGTGGTCGCCGGTGCCGAGTGGGACATGTTTGCTCAACATCATGAAGCACTCGTTGAATGTGGAACGCTGGTGGATTCTGACGGTGATCGGAAATCTGCCGGATGTCGAGTTCGATGACTCCGAGGATGATCTGGATGCTGATTGGCGGCTGGAACCGGATGACACCTACGCGTCGATCCGGGCGAAATTCGAGGCCGAGGCGGCGCGATCGGAGCAGGTCATGGTTGGCAAGCAATGGAGCGATCCGGTCCACGACCCGCGACCTCACATGGCCGATCTGACCGTGGGCTGGGTGATGACGCACATGGTCGAAGAGGTCGGCCGCCACTGTGGGCATGCCGACCTCATTCGCGAACTTATCGATGGGCAAACCGGCGAGTAGCGACAAGGTTCCTGGGACCGGGTTTGAACGCGGGTCAAAGGTCAGTCGCCACCGCATCGCGCACGCGCGACGTCGGTTTTGAGCGGTAGTTCTACGCGGTGTCGCCAAAGTAGGAATGGCCCGGCATGAGGTGCGCCTTCGCGACATCCTCGTTGAGGGTCAGACCATGACCGGGGCGATCGTTCAGGTGAATGAAGCCACCGTCGATGACCGTGTTTTCTTGGGCCAGGTCGCTCCACCAGGGCACATCATGGGCGTGGTATTCCATGACCAGGAAGTTGTTCATGGCCGCGCAGACATGGGCTCCGGCGACGGTGCCGATCGGGCTGGCGACATTGTGTGGCGCGATTGGGATGTAGTAGGTATCGGCCCAATCGGCGACCTTCTTGGCCTCCATGAGTCCGCCCATCTTCGGGATGTCCGGGGCGATGATGCGTGCGGCCTGCTTCTCGATCAGTTCCCGATAGCCGTGCTTCCGGTAGAGATTCTCGCCGGTGCAAATCGGAGTGCGGGTGCTGTGCGTGACCTGGCGCTGGGCCTCGATGTTTTCCGGTGGCACGGGATCCTCGAGCCACATCAGATCAAACGGTTCGAGGGCCTGAGCGAGTTTGATGGCATCGTTGACGCTGTACTTCCAGTGCGCATCGACGGCGAGCATCGTGTCTTTCGGGATGACACGACGGATCTCGGCCGTGACCGCAACCATCCACTCCAGTTCAGCCTGGCCGATGCTGCGATTGAATGGTTCGTACCAGGAACGGCGCGGGCTGGGATCGTCCGAGATGTCGATGGTCTTGGAGTTTTTCGCATCGAGGTCGAACTTGATGGCCGTGAAACCGGCATCGACCACTTCCAGGGCGCGTTCGGCCCAGGATTCCGGAGTCTCTTCCTCACCGGCATGGCAATCGGCGTAGATCCGAATTTTGTCGCGGAAGCGGCCACCGAAGAAGTTGTAGATCGGCGTCTTGAGGGCACGGCCCATCAGGTCCCACAGGGCAATCTCGATGCCGCTAATCGCCGTAACGGTGGCGCCAGCTTGTGATCCCTCGCCGGAGAGGCAGCGAACCATAACCTCGTACGCCCAACCGATGTTGAATGGATCGGTACCGATCAGGAGCGGCTTGGCCTTGTGGACCAGTTCGGCCACACCAACGCCCCAGTAGGCTTCGCCCAGCCCGGTGACACCGGCGTCGGTCTCAATCTTGACCAACACCCAGGGGAAATTGCCTTCAATTACCGCGGTACTGATATTTGTGATTTTCACAGGTGCTCCGCAAAGAGATGTGAACGCGAACGGTCCAGCCAGGTAGTGCTCAAGTGAGCGGTCAATCGTTCGCCGATACCGTTCCTCCCGCAGGATCGAGACCACGGAGCGGTCCGTTGGTCAGCGCCTGGTCTGTTTGGGCGTCGAAGAGGTGCATGTGGTCCTGATCAAGCTTGATCCAGATTGGATCGTCGGCCCTGCCATCGAAATCAGAGGGCGCACTGGAGACCAGTACGTGCGATCCGAGATTGATGTAGACGTAGGTCAGATCACCAGTAGGTTCGACCGTGTAAATCGATGCAGGCATGTATCCGGGTTGCTCTGATTGAGAGAGGGCAATCTGGCCGTGGCGGATACCGACCACAACCTCTCCGCCACTCCGATTGGCCTGGGCGGCGCGCTCGGGGGTAAGGGTGAAGTTCCATCCATCACTGCCTACCAGACGGGTTTCGCCACCGGCCTGTTCGACCTTGGCGCGCATGAGGTTCATGGACGGACTGCCCACAAAACCGGCGACAAACGTGTTGACCGGTCGATTGAAGATTTCGTCCGGTGAGGCGTATTGCTGCAGGAAGCCACCATTCATGACCGCAATTCGATCGGCCATGGTGACGGCTTCGAGTTGGTCGTGCGTGACGTAGAGGATGGTGGCCTTGAGGTCGAGATGGAAGCGCTTGAGTTCTGAACGCATCTGAACACGAAGTTTCGCATCGAGGTTGGAGAGCGGCTCGTCCATGAGGAAGGCCTTGGGATTGCGGACGAGGGCACGGCCAAGGGCGACGCGTTGCTGCTGGCCACCGGAGAGTTCCTTGGGGCGACGGGCGAGCAGATGATCGATCGAAAGCAGTTTGGCGGTTCGCTCGACCTGCGTCTTGATGTCGGTCTTGTTCATCTTCCGCATCTTGAGCGGAAATGCGAGGTTCTCGGCGACCGTTTTGTTCGGATAGAGCGCGTAGTTCTGAAAGACCATGGCGAGGTCGCGATCGCGCGGATCGAGCTCGTTGATCTGTCTGTCGCCCAACCAGATTTCGCCATCGGTGATCTCGATCAGGCCGGCGACGAGGTTCAGCGTGGTGGTCTTGCCGCAGCCGGATGGGCCAACCAGGGCAACGAATTCGCCGTCCTCGACCTGCAGCGAGACATTGTCGACCGCCGTGACATCGCCATATTGCTTGACGACATTTTTCAGCGTGATGGTTGCCATGTGCGCTCCCCGGATGCGGCGGTTGACGCCGGCCAATGTGATCGATTGCGTGACATTGAGGTGGACATCAGTGCTTGACCGCGCCTTCCGTCAGGGCCTGGACGAAGTACCGCTGGAGAAGCAGGAAGAGCACGACGACCGGGACGCTCATGATGAATGAGGCTGCCATCAGTCCGGGCCAATTGGACGAGTTCTCGGTGAAGAACTTGCCGAGACCGATGGGAAGCGTCAGTTTCTCTTCGGTCGTCAGGAAGGTGCGGGCGTAGACGTACTCGTTCCAGCCGCTGATGAACGCGTAGATCGCCGTGGCGATGATGCCGGGCGAGGAGAGCGGCAGGACCACGATGCGGAAGGCCTGAAAGCGGGTGGCGCCGTCGATTCGTGCGGCGCGTTCGAGCTCGGGCGGGATATTGTCGAAGAAGCCCTTGAGGAGCCAGATCGAGAGCGGCAGGCCGAATGTGAGATAGGTCAGGATCAACGACCACTGGTTGTCAACCAGGCGAAGTGTCTTCATCAGGATGAAGAGCGGGATGAGGAAGACCACGGTCGGGAACATGTTGCGGACCAGAACCGAGAAGAAGAGTTGGCTGCGGCCGGGAAAACTGAAGCGAGAGAAGGCATAGGCTGCCGGAACCGCTACCAGGAGTCCGATGATCGTGGTCATGGTCGAGACGAAGATGCTGTTCCGCAGGTAGCGCAGGAACTGGGCGCCGAGACGATCGTTCGGGTTGAGCAATTGTCGATATTCATCCAGTGACGGGTTCTTGGGAATCCAGACGGGGGGCTGCTGGATCGATGCGAACTCGGACTTGAGCGAGGTCGACACCATCCAGGCCATGGGAACGACGGTGAAGATCAGGAGAAAGACCATGAAGATCCAGCCCGCGATCGACCAGCCGTCAACCTTCTTGCGGCGGCGACGTTTCCGCGTCTTCTCGGCCACCTCAACCGTTCCGAGCGCCTGACCGACCGTGGTGGGGCGTACATCCATGCTGCTCATGCGTTGCTCCGCTTTGAATCGCCGCCGGTCAGGATGCGAACGTAGTACCAGCCTGCAGCCAGCATGACGATGAAGAGAATGACCGAGTAGGCAGAGGCAAGACCGTAATTGGTTGAGCGGAAGGCGATGTTGTAAATGTGGGTGATCCAGAGCTGGGATGCGTTGGCCGGGCCACCACCGGTCATGAGGAAGACCAGAGTGAACGAATTCAAGTTGGCGACGAAGAGGAGCAAGGTGGTGATGAGGATGACGTTCTTGAGGTGAGGAACGGTGATGTGCCAGAACTGCTGCCAGGTGCCGGCTCCATCAATGCGGGCGGCCCGGAGGAGACCTTCGGGAACTGTCTGCAGTCCGGCGATCATCATGATCATCACGAAGGAGAACTCCTTCCAGATGTTGACCACGATGACGGTGGGGAGGACGCGACGTTTGTCGTCGAGCAGGACGAGGTTGTCTTCGATGACGCCCCAGTTCTTGAGCATGCCGCTGACCAGGCCGTAGTCGGAATGGAGCATCCACTTCCAGACATAGGCGGCGGCGACCGCCGAGATCACGTAGGGGATGAGGAGGATGGCACGGAGAATTCCGCGGCCGATGAACTGCTTGTTCAGGACCAGTGCGGCAGCGAAGCCAAGGATGAATGAGCCGACGGTTGAACCGACAGTCCAGACGAAGGTGTTCTTGGTCGCTTTCCAGAAGAGGTCGTCGGTGAGGACCTCTCGATAGCTGCCCAGACCGTTCCAGACGTTGATTCCGGTGCGGCGCTGGGTTTCATGGAACGAGAGCCAGATGGTGTAAACGATGGGATAACCAATGACCAGCACCATAACGGCGATGGCCGGGAGCACATAGAGGTAATCGGCCCAGTGTCTGCGCAATTCGTAGAGCAGGCCGCGTTTCTTTTTTGGAGGGGCGGTTGCGGTTGGGATGGTGGATTGGGCCTGCATGCTGCTCCCCTGCATGGAACGATCAGCCTGACCCCCGGAGTGCGGGGGTCAGGTGATTGATCAGCGAACGGTGATCAGGAGGACGCGAGCAGGTCGTTGATCCGCTCGGCCGCATCATCGGCGGATTCCTGAACGCTCATCGTTTCGGTGAGGGCGTTCTGGATCATTTCCGGGATGATGATGTTCATGATCTCGGTCGATTCAGGCACGACCGGGAACGGAACACCGTACGGCAGCATGGATGTGGTGACCTCGAGGAAGCGAATCTCAGAGAGACGCTGCTTCATCCATTCGGTCTCGAAACCGCGCAGGTTGGCCGGGTTGGAATCGGTCCAGTTGTTCTTGAGTGCCCACTCCGGGCTGGTCAGCGCAGCCATGAGCGCCTTGGAGCCCTCGGCGTTGACCGGACCACCATGGGCAGTCTCGGAGAAGATGTGGGCATTGGAGCCACCGAACACCACTGCGCGACGAACCGGGCCCTCCGGGATCAGGCCATAGGCCATGTTGTCGACGACCTTCTGCGCCGCGGCCTTCTCTTCCTCGTCCGTCACGGCAGCGAGCTTGTTCTGCATGGTGACGTACTCGGAGGGGTGGGCGATGACCATGCCGAGTTGGCCGGCGATGAAGAGATCCTGGTTTTCGACCTGGGTGTTGGTCAGGGCCGAGGTTGGGACGGACTTGTCGGTGACATACATGTCATAGAGGTTCTGGAGGGCGGCGACGCCACCTTCGTTGTTGACCCAGGCCTTATCGAGGACAGGGGAAGCCTCAGCCTCGTCCATGGCGCCCGAACCGTAGGCCCAGAGCATTGGCATGAAGCGGAATGGCGTGTTGCCGGCATTGACCTTGGCAACGAGACCATATCCGAATGCGCCGGTGCTCTCCTTAATCTGCTTGGAGTAGGCAACGACATCGGCCCAGGTCGCTGGCGGAGTCTCGGGATCGAGGCCAGCCTGCGCGAAGAGGTCCTTGTTCCAGATGAAGGCCATCGTCTCGTTGTTGGTCGGGATGCCGTAGAGCTTGTCCTGCCAGGTGACCGACTTGAGCGCGCCTGCCCAGAAGAGGTCGCGGTTCAGGCCATAGTCCTCGAGGACGATCTCCTGCAGGTCGCCACGCGCGGCAAACTCGACACCCCAGAGGATTGGCAGTTTGGCCACATCCGGAGCGGCACCACCGGCGGCAGCGGTGCGGGCCTTGTCGAGGAGGTCGTTGTAGTCGATGTTCTGGCGATCGACATTGAGTCCCGGCCACCACTCCTTGAGCTTGTTGCCGAACTCATCGTAGAGATCTTTTTGCACCTGCGGGGTCGATTCGACCGGACCGTTGTTCCAGAAGGCAACATCGCCAGTGGCGGCATCCTGGGCGACAACGGCATGCAATTCGGCAGCCGTATCGACGGTGATTGTTCCCGCAATGGCATTGATCTCTTCGATTGTCCACTTGTTGGGATCGACGCCGGTCTTGGCGACTGCGGTGGCATCCTGCGCGAGGGCGGACTTGCCGAGTGCGACAGCGCCAGCCATTCCGGCGGCACCACCGAGGACTGAGCGGCGGCTGAGTGAGGAAAGATCAAACTTCTTCGACGACATGTATTGCATTCCTCCGTATCCGCCTGCATGGCGGCTGCAACGAATCCGGGACACCATTGCCACCGGAAAACATCGTTTCGTCCTTGCGGAGTGTTGCCCTCCTCTCCTCTGGTTCCGTTGCGCGCTGTTTGGGACAGCACCGGGGTCTTCGTGATCAGGAGACTCTCATTGCGAGAGCAGTCGGTATCTCAATCCAAGCACGGCGCGCAAAAGATTGTCAAGGTTGTTTGGCACAAATACTGGCAAACATCACCGTGAATTCGGCGAGTCGATACTACCGACAGCGATTTGCGGCTTGCGGTTCAGAGGAAGGCGACCATGCACAAGCTCGTTTTGGACACCGATGTTGGAATCGACGACGCCCTGATGCTGATGCATCTTCTGCGCGAGCCCGATGTTGAAATAGTTGCGATCGGCAGTACGCACGGGAATTGCTCATCGGCGCAGGCGGCAACAAACACGCTCAAGGTGCTCGAAGCGCTCGGACACAGTGGCATCCCGGTCGCGGTGGGAAACGAGAGTCCGGTGCCGGGTGCGGTGCACTCGGCGCATGTCCATGGAGCGGATGGCCTTGGTGATGCCGGTCTGCCGGAACCGAGCGGGGCGCCCACCGGGGAGCTGGCCAGCGATCAGATCATCCGATTGTCGCTGGAGCAACCGGGGGAACTGATCCTGGTCGCGGTGGGGACGATGACGAATCTCTCGGTAGCCCTGGCCACGGATCCGAATGTGCTGGCCAGATACAAGGCGGTCTGGATTTTGGGCGGGATTTCCGAACGACCGAAACCTGACGATCGGGAGATGTTCGATGCGAATGTCTTCAATAGTCCTGATGCGGCCGCTGACCTGTTCCGGGCCGAGGGCAACATCGTCGTGGTGCCGATTGACACGAGCTACCGGCTGATGTTTTCACCCGAACAGATTGAGCAGATCTGGGCGAGCACGACGCCGGCCGCTCGTTTGGCTCAGGCGATTTTGCCGTGCTACTTCGATTTCTATCAGCAGCGGATCGGTTACTGGTCATGCTGCGTCCACGATCCGACCGTTTCTGTCGCCCTGTTACATCCCGGACTGATTACGGGCGAGGTACGGCGGCCGATGATTGTCGAGCGGTACAAGGATCGCTACCAGGGGGTCGGATTGGAGCCGGGGGATGCCGGGTTTCCTGAGGGATCGCCCGCGCTGCGAATCATCACGGGAGTGGACCCGGCGCCGGCGGTCCAGTTGGTTGTTGACGCAATCATTCATTGACGACGCGCGTCACTGGTTTCGCGGATTGTGCACGAGTGCCCAGGTTACTGCCCACCACAAATCGAACGGTCCGGATAGAATGTCCGCACCGCGACCGGATGTGCACCGGCAGCAAAGTCAAATGTTGGTTCGAATGATCCCGAGGAGACAGGTATGAGCTCACTTCAATTCGACCGTTTAATGGCGGCCGCCCAAAAGGGACTGGTTACGCGCCGTGAGGTGCTTGAGACAGGTCTGAAGTTTGGCCTCTCGAGCGCGGCCATCATCGCACTGATGGATGTGGCTCCAGAAGCGAGCGCCTCGGCACCATCGCCATCATCGCTTCGGTCGTTGGGCCGGGCGCGGCGCCAGGATGGCACGCTGGACACCGGCACGTTCACGATGCTTCGTGACGGTGGAGCACCGGATCTGGATCCGCACTCCCAGTACGACAATGCTGCCCAGGCGATTTTGCTTGGTTCGCACGAGATGCTGATTCGATTCAAGGGTCAGAGCACCTTCGAGTACGAGCCAATGCTCGCCGAGAGTTGGGAAGTCAGCGAGGACCAGTCGACGTTCACCTTCAAGATTCCCGAGGGTGTGACGTTCCAGGATGGCGACCCTTGCGATGCCACGGCGGTCAAGGCGTCGTTCAATCGGTTCCTGCTCATGGGGATGGGTCCGGTGAATGTCATCTCGCGGTTCGCGCCGGATCCGGAGATGGTCGAGGTTGTTGATGCGACGACGGTTCGCTTCAATCTCGGAACGCCGCAACCGCTGTTCCTTTCGGCGCTGTCATCGTCGTACGGGCCGATGGTGGTCAACACGGCGTACGTCGAAGCGAACAAGACCGACGACGATCCGTACGCGCACGAGTTCTATCTACTGGGAGCGCCGGGATCAGGAACCGGACCCTACATCCTGACCGAGAACTCGGTCAACGAGCAAGTCATTCTCGACAAGTTCGACGGATACCATGGCGGTTGGGAGACTCCGCATTTCAGCCAGCTTGTGGTCCGGATCGTTGAGGAAATGGCGACCCGACGGCAACTGATCGAAAACGGAGACGCTGACGCCACGTTCCAGAATCTGGCGCCGGAGGACTACGAGGCCCTGCGCCAGAATCCGGATGTCCAGGTCATCTCCCACCCATCGACAGCGGTGTATTGGACGACCATCAATGCCGTCAAGACCGGTTCACCCGAGGCTCGGCAGGGTCTTTGCTGGGCATTCCCGTATGAGGAAGTGGTCAACGGTGTCTACAAGGGCCATGTGACCCGAACTGGTCCGATCGCGACGACCGTCCGCGGATACGATCCGAACGTTTTCCTGTACACCACTGATCTGGACAAGGCGAAGGAACTGCTCCTCGGCGCTGGTTTTGAGGAAGGCTTCACGTTCGACTACGCCATCAATGCCGGTGAGGCGATTGAGCGGTCGGTTGCCGAGCTGTATCAGGCCAACCTGGCCACGATCGGTTATGACCTGGAGATTCAGGAACTTGATCGGGCGACATTTGTCGATCTTGCCTATGGTGAGGCGGCGGGCGAGGACCGACCGTTCTTCTTTGGCGGGTGGGGCTGGTGGCCCGACTACAACGACGCCTGGAACCAGCTTCTCCCCAACTTTGGATCTCCCGAGCAGGGAGGGTCGGCCAACGCTGGGCTCTGGCTCAACGAACGGTTCTCCGAGATTCTGGACAACACGGCCAACTTCACTGATGAGGCCGAGTACGACAAGTTGATGGCCGAAGCACAGAACATCACGACCGAACTTGATCCGCCAGCGATCTTCTACGGAGAGCTGCAGTGGACAGTGGCCATGCGCGCAAACATCGCCGGGTTCGACTGGAATCCGATCTACCTGAGCGCGTATCCGTTCCGGCAGATGTCTCGCACATCTTCGTAGCACTCACGCAATCGGACATCACGGGTCTTCGGCGAACTGCCGAAGACCCGTTTTCGTTGGATAGCCGAGAGAGTGCCGTGAACCGGACTTCTCGCTGGCCCGGTCGGATAGAATCCCGGGGATTGAAGGAGCGTGTCCGTGCCAGGTCGCAGTGAGTGGGTTGTCGGTCGAACAGAAGCGCGAAGTCGGGGTGGCATGGTAGCGGCGAAGACTCCGCTGGCTGCTGAAGCCGGAGCGGCAGTGCTGGCTCGCGGTGGAAATGCGGTTGATGCGGCGGTGACGACCTCGTTCGTGGCGGCCGTTGTCGAACCCTGGATGAACGGCATTGGCGGCGGCGGTTTCATGGTCGTGCACGTGCCCGGGCAACCCAGGGCGAGCGTTGTCTCCTACCCGATGATTTCGGCCGCGACTGCAACACCCGCGATGTACACGATGGGCGGATCCGATATCGGATTCTTCGGCTGGCCATCGGTTGTCGACAATGCCAATGTGATGGGGCCGATGTCGGTTGCCGTCCCGGGCACGATTGCTGGTTTGGCCCTGGCGCTGGAGACCTACGGCACGATTTCCCTGGCCGAAGCGATCGCACCTGCCATCGATCTTGCCGAGGCGGGTTTTCCCGTCACCTGGCACACCACGTTGAAGATCGCGCAGGATCTGGCTCTTCTCACTCAGGATCCCGTGACGCGAGCGGTATTCACGAACAACGGAGTCCCGTGGCGGACGCTCGATGAATCGGCGCCGACGATGCTGCGGCAACCAGATTTGGCGGCCACATTGCGCACGATTGCGGATCAGGGTCCGCGCGCGTTTTACGAAGGCGAACTGGCGTCCAGAATCGCAGACGGATTGAGTGCGGCGGGGAATCCGATCACGACTGCAGATCTCTCCGGCTACACGGCCGTGATTGAGGATGCGCTGAGCGTGCCGTATGGGGATGCCATTGTGCACACCCCGGGCAACGGAACGGGCGGCACGACTCTGGCGGAATCGCTCCTGCTGCTCAACGGGATTGATCTGCGCTCGATGGAGTACGGCGGTGCGGATTATCTGCATCACCTTTCCGAGGCGTTCAAGATCGCGTTTGCCGACCGCTTTGCCTATCTGGCAGATCCGACGCGCATGGAAGTGCCACTGGAGCGTCTGTTGAGCGCGGCATATCTGGATTCGCGGCGCGGTGAGATTGATGCGGCGTTGGCAACTCCGGCCCGGGCAGGTGTGCGGGCGGCATTGGCAGTCGCGCACAAACTCGATGCTTCGGTGCCGGATTACACCAGCGACGGCAGTACCACGCATCACAGTGTGATCGACCGGAACGGGATGGCCGTCTCGACTACGCAGACATTGCTCAGTTTGTGGGGCAGCGGTGTGACCATCCCAGGCACGGGCATCCTCATGAACAACGGCATGATGTGGTTTGATCCGCAGGCAGGTCGACCTAACTCCGTGGATGGCAACAAGCGGCCGCTGTCGAATATGGCGCCAAGTATCGTGACGCGCGAGAACATGGCCCTGGCGACATTGGGCGCGAGTGGCGGCCGACGGATCATGAACTGTGTTGCCCAACTGGCGCTGAATGTGATTGATCAGAACATGTCCATGCAGGATGCGACATCGGCACCGCGTATCGACCGATCGACACCATTCCTGTTTGCGAGTCGCAGGTTCAACAACGATGCACTCCACGATCTCGAG
>JAPXRQ010000001.1:0-21455 GCA_033813515.1 Thermomicrobiales bacterium | reverse complement strand
GAGCGGCGCGGGCACAAGGTTGTGGTCAAGGATGAGCGGCAGTTGCTGGGCGATTTCTCGTCGCCGGCTTCAATCCGCCGCGATCTCGACGGGACGCTTTCGGGCGGAGTCGATCCGTACTACTTTCCGGCCACGGCGATTGGTGTCGATTAGTTGCGAATCCTCAGAACAGCCTTCGTTCTCGCTCTCTCGGTTTTCGCCCTTACCGCATTCGGTTCGCGCGTTTATGGGCACGCCCAACTGGAATCGAGTTTCCCGCCCGCGGACAGTCTGTTGGGTTCGCCTCCCAGCGAGATCCGACTGACGTTTACGGAGCCGGTGGTGATCGAGAGCGTATCGATCACCATGCTCGACGAGGAAGGCAAAGCCGTCGATGTTGGTGCTCCCAAAATGGCGGCGGGCAGCGATCGGGTCGTGGTGGCCGACGTGTCCGGTGTGTCGGTGGGAACGTTCACCGTTACCTGGACGGATCAATCTGCGACAGATGGCCACACGCTGAGCGGTTCGTTTGCGTTCCGGGTGGGGGGATCGAGTGTCGCTCCAGCCGCGGCAACGGTTGAAGGAGATCGTCCGGCCGCGTGGGCGGTTCTGACGCGATGGGCGGCATTTCTGCTGCTTGCTCCGGCACTTGGGCTCTTGATACTGCGTGCAACCGACCGGCGGAGGCGCCTGATCGGCCTTGCACTGATCGGGGCATTGGTCGCGACGGTACTCGAAGTTCCCCTCCTGGCGAAGTTCCCCCCGGGCGACGCCGAGACGACCGGATTGCGACAGGCTCTTGACGCGCAACCCACAGGATGGTGGTTCCGGCTCCTGGGCCTGCTCCTGGCGGTCGCGGCCATCTGGTTGGTCTCACGTCGTGATCCTGGCGGCAGGATAGCCGCAGCATGCGGATTGGTTGCCTTGTCCGGATATGCCCTGACCTCGCATGCGGCGGGGCGAGCATCATATTCCGAGATCGCGACAGGCGTCTCGTTCCTGCACAATGCAGCGGTTGCGATCTGGATTGGTGGCTTGGCGCTGGTCGTGTTTGCGCCAATTGCGGATCGATCAGCCGAACTGGCTGCATTCGCGAAGCGCGCATTGCCCCTCTTTGTGATTGCGGTGATTGCCGGACTGGTGAATGCGGGACTGATCTTCCCATCGATCGATTCGATATTGGACTCCGACTACGGCTCGGTGTTGATCGCCAAGGTGGTTGTCGTTCTGGTTGTGTTGGGGCTGGCGGCGTGGCATCACCGGACAGTGCTCCGGCACGGCGATCCCCTCCCCGCTCGCCTCATGACCAGCATGCGCATCGAGGTCGGATTGATTGCGGTCGCGGTTCTGCTGGCATCAACCATGGCCATGTTGGCGCCGCCGACCTCCGCAACCGATGCCACTGCGTCGCTGGTTGATTACGGAGAGCCGACGACTGACCAATTGACCGAAGATCAGGTTTATGTTCGCCTGGTGATCGATCCGGCCAAGGCAGGTGAGAACACGCTCACCGCTTGGGCCACGCAGGGACCGGCGTTTTATGTTGAGAACGATGTAGATGCCGGTACGGTCAAAACGGTGCAGGCGCCGCCCTTGACCGATGTGCAACTAATTCGGGTGACGTTCACATCCCTCACCCACCAGATCGCTCCTCTCGAGGTCGAGTTGAGTGGCGATGGGACGGGCGTGTTCAGCGGCGGTGGATTGACGCTTCCCGTGCAGGATTGGTGGCGGGCGACGGTAACCGTTCGGCGGACGGGTGTGGCCGATGACGCCGTTGCCGAAATGTACCTGCGACTCCCGGATCCAAATGTCAGCGGATGGGATGCCGCCGAAAGCTCCGTCTCTGGTAGCGATCCGCAAGCAGAGGCGCTGTGGACCCAGGCGAGAGATACCCTGGCGACGCAGTCATTCGTTACCTTCCGGCAGAACCTGGCGGGTGGTCAAGGCGGAGTCGAGATTCTGCATCAAACCTGGTCGAACGGTGCGATCGAATTGATGACGCCGTCCGTGACGATCATCCGATCAGACGGGATGCGGTACCTGCGCGACACCGGTGGCGAATGGATGGCGACGGACGATTCCAATCCACTTGGGCCGCAGGGATGGGTGCAGGATCTTGACGGAGCGACCAACTTCCAGTTGGGGAATATTGAAACGATTGATGGGGTTCAGGCGCAGATCGTGCATTACTTCGTCCCGGCGCACGACGGATTGGCGCCGGCCTTCTACACCTGGTGGATTGATCCGGTGACGGGGCATGTGATGCGGGAGGCGATGGTCTCGAACCAGCACTACATGGTGCAGTACTTCGACTGGACGACAGCGCCCCACCCGATTGCCACGCCGGACGTGTGACCTGTTCGATCAAAGGCTCCGTTTGATCGCGTAGCGGCGAACAACGTCCTATTCCTAGGGTTCAAAGTCCATATCGCTGGCCATCCGGCGCAAGAGACGTGTGTTGTCGAGGGTCTCAAGCAACAACACCCAGGTGTCAGGATCCGTACACAATCTGTCTGGTGGACGCGATGTTTCGTTTGAAAACCGGATTGCGAATTCCGCTGAGGAAGATGAGATCCACGTCCCGCTGAAACAACTCCTCAAGTCGGCGGTTGAGATTCTGAAAGGTGCTGAGCCATGGCCCGGGATCGGTATCTGGCAGGAATTCGACGACAAAGTCGATGTCGCTGGTTTCGGGATTGAACTTATCGGTCATCACCGACCCGAAGACTTCCAGTCTGGCTACACCGAACTCACGACAGAGCGCGGTTAACTCAGGTAGATGTTCGGTGATCCCGGTTGGAAGCGGTAACGTGGTAACCATCTGGCGTCCTATGGCAACCGAGGGCTGATTCCACTCTGGCACGGGCCTGGTGGCGTGTTAGCGGACGCCGGAGACGATCAGGAGAACGATCACGGCGGCCAGACCGAGGCGATAGATGACAAAGCCGGTGGTCGGGGAGCGCTGAAGCAACTTGATCAGCCAGGAGATGGCGAACAGGCCAGAAACAGCCGACACCGCGATGCCGATCAAAATCGTTTGACCCGCGATGCCGCTGTCGGAGGCGGTCAAATCACTGAGACCGGTCAGGCCGGCGGCGAGGATGAGCGGAAATCCGAGCAGGAAGGAGAAACGGGCGGCATCGGCCCGATTCAGGCCGCGAAACAGCCCGGCACTGAGGGTGACACCGGAACGGGAGGTGCCGGGGAGCAGGGCAATGGCCTGGGCGACACCAACGAACACGCTATCCCGGATCTTGAGATCGGTCATATCGCGATTCTGGCGTCCCATCCGATCGGCCTGCCAAAGGATGAGCGCGAATACGGAGAGCAGGCCGGCAATGATCAGCATCGCGCGGTCCTGATGGGCAGGGTTGTGGAAGATCTCGTCGATCCTATTCTGGAACAGGAGACCAGCGACGCCGCCCGGGATGCAGCCGATCGCGATCAGGACTCCTAGTCGGGCATCTGGAGCAAGGGGATCGTCGACGGTTTCTCCGCGCAGTATCTTGCCGAGATGACGCACTGCGACAGGAATAGCGACGACCATGCGCCAGAGTTCGCGTCGGAAATAGACCACGACGGCGAGCAGGGTACCCAAATGCAAGGCAGCATCGAAGGCGAGCGGTGTCGGCTCCCAGTTGAAGAGCCACGGCACAATCGCGAGATGGCCAGACGATGAAACGGGCAAGAACTCGGTCAATCCCTGGACGAGGCCAAGGATGATTGCCTGAAACGTATCCACGCCGGAAGTTTACGCCGCGTTGGTGTGGATCGTCGTGGACGGCTGGCTGATCGCGGTGTTCGCTGTGCCGAGAGTTTCGGGAGTGGCCGGGGCTGTTTCCTCGCGGACAGCCTTCATCGAGAGGTGCATGCGGCTCCACTCGATCGCGCCCCAGACAGTGATCGGGAACCACAGGCAAGCATGGACGACGATCGCGTAGGAGAGCGATTCGGCAGCATCGATACCCAGTGCGCCGTTCAGGACGGTCTTGACGCCGGCTTCGAACGGCCCTACATAGCCTGGAGAGGACGGAACGAGCGTGGCGAGGTTGGCGATGCCTGTGGTCAGCAGTGTCTCAGAGAAGCCCATGATGGCCCGGACATCGGCGCCAAAGGCGACTGCGACCACCCAGTACATGGAGGCTTCGAAACCCCAGGCGAGAATCGAGGAGAGGGCGACCGCTCCCATCAGTTTGGGCGACCGCAATGATTCGAGTCCGGAGAAGAACGACTCGGCCAGGCTTTCGATCTTGCCACGAATGGCCATCGGTACAAAGCGGAGGCCGAACTGGAGCAGGGTTTCCCGGAGATCGCGGGCGAATGTGGCAATTGCCAGTCCGATGACCGCAATCGCGAAGAGAACCGAGGCCAGTTTGACTACATGCTGAAGTTCGTTCGTGAGGTTGATGGTTATGGCGGCGACCAGAATGAAGCCGACCATCGTGATGCCGTCGAAGATGCGCTCGACCGCGATCGTGGTCAGTGCGGCAGTCTTCTTGACGCCGTAGTTTTTGTTGAGCACGTACGAGCGGACGACTTCTCCCGTGCGCAAGGGGAGAACATTGTTGGCCATGAATCCGATGACCGTGATGGGAAGGAGATTGCGGATGCTGATCTTCTTCATTGGGCTGAGGAGAATGGACCAGCGATAGGTCCGCACCACGACGCCGCAGAAGTAGAGGCCAAGGGCGGGGATCAGTAACCAGTAGCGCACGCCCTTGAGCGAGTCGACGATTGCCCCGTAATCCTGTCCGCGGAAGGCGTAAACGAGAAAGACACCGCTAATCAGAATGCCGAGAAGAAATCGCCAGGAGCGCACGGAGCAGGTGCTTTCCGGTTCCTACCGAGCCAAAGGGCGCGCCAGGACCATGTACGAACAGGTATGACCACGACGGGCGGGGTCGAGCGGATTATAGGAGGCGGGTCGCCGAAGAGACACGGGACCACGGTCCCGAAGTCGCGGGCCGAAGACTACCGGTGACGGTAGGTGATGCGGCCGCGGGTCAGATCGTACGGCGAGAGTTCGACGGTGACACGATCGCCAGGGAGCACGCGAATGTAGTTCGTGCGCATTTTGCCGGCGAGGTGACTGAGAACGGTATGGCCATTTTCCAGCTCGACACGGAACTGGGCGTTTGGCAGCGCATCAACGACCTTGCCGTCGACGGTGATCGCATCGGGATCCTGACGTCGGGGCCGCTCCTCGGTGGTGGTGCCGGGGGCAGGCGTAGCCGGTCGGGGTGGTTTGCGGTATGCAGGCTTTTTGGGCAATGCGTTCCTCCAGGAAGACACAGAAACAATCGTCAGGGCACTTCAGCCATGACGCAGATATGTCAATTCTACAGCGTGATGCAAGTTTGATCGTGCACGACGGCTATTCGGGATAGCTTGGCTCGCCGAGGGTCTGCATCAGGCGATTGGCCCAATTGAACATGGCCGCCGCCTGCGCGACATCGTAGATCTCAAGTTCGGTCATTCCGGCATCGCGCATCGGCTGAATGTCGGCGGCGGTCAGCCCAGCGGCATCCGTGGTCTGGCGTACGGCGAAATCGACGATCGCCTTTTCCCGCGGGAGTTCCATTTCGGCAGTAACCCCTTCAGCAAGGAGTCGGTCCATCTGCCGCTTGCGCTTCGAATACTGGACATAGAGCCGGGCGTGGACGGATGCGCAGTAGATGCAGCCGTTGACCAGCGACACGGCAACAGCGGCCAGTTCGCGATCGCTATTCGGTGCTCCGCCGGCACTGCGCATGGTGTTGTTGAAGAGTTCGGTGCGCTGCATGAGCGCAAGCGGGTTGTGCGCGAGGGTCCCGAAGTACGTGCTGCTGCGGGCGTTGGGCGCGAGCTCGTAGATCTGCTCCAGAACATCCTCATCGAGTCCGACCTGCGCGATCGTCGGGAGCCATGGATCCCAATCAAGCTGATCCATGGTGAAGTGGTCAGGGTGGCGTCGCTCGCTCATCGGGCGCCTCCTGCGATTGCCGACATGGTGGTTGCCATCCGAATCTGATAGCTGCAAAAGGCGATCAATTGAGACAGGGTCACAATGCCCGACTCGCTTAACCCGGCTGCGCGCAATGCATCAATGGCCGCAGCAGAGCCGTCTCGGGAGGCGGTCGTCAAGAGATCTGTGTGGGCAATGATCGCCCTCAGTAGGGCATCCTCCACCGCATCCGGACCTGATTTGATGGCAGCGATCGTTGCCTCGTCCGCGCCGAGTTCGCTGAGCCGACCAGAGCAGATCTTGATGTATGGCTCGTAGCGCTCAAGTACGCCGATGCGTAATCCGACCGCCTGACGTGCGATGGCATCGAGACCGATCGCGTCATCGTCGATCTCGAAGAGCGTGACGTGCAGGTCCGTCGCGACACTGGTCGTTTCAGGGCGGCTTTCGCGGAGACTGGCGTAACGAGAGCCAGGTTTGATACCGGCGAGGATGTTGATGATGTCGTATTGGGGATCGCTCATGTCGCCGATCCGCTGGAAATGGTCCGGCCATTGAGGATAACGGTTGCCGACAGTGGTTGGGCGTGTTCGACGACGTTGTGGACCGGGCAGATGGCGCCGAGGAGACCGGTCAGACCGGCGATTTGCTCAGGCGAGGCGGAGGACTCGACGGTGACGGTGTAGTTGAGATTTGTGACGCCGCCCGGGATATCGGTGTGGCCAGCGAGGCTATCGATGTCACCGGTCAGATCGATGGTCAGATTGTCGACCGGGATCTGCTGGAGCGCAGCCTGAATCAGGATCGTGTGTGAGATGCAGCTGCCGAGGGCGCCGAGGAGCAGTTCCGGGGCGCGGGGGCCGAGATCGAAGCCGCCAATGGCCGGACCGGTATCGGTGATGATCTGGAAGTCGCGGATGCGGACGCGGCGAATTCCGCTGGAGCCCTCGGCTGTGACCTGGGCGGTGAGACGTTGTTGACGTTCGGCGGGATCGGTTGGGGCGGCCTCACGGACCTTGCCCATGAGATCACGCTTGCGTTCGAGGTACGTACCGAGTTCGAGACCGGTCATGTTCAGCTCCCTTGCTGCTGAGGTGGACGGACGGCGGCTTTCGCGACGAGTGAGAGCGCGATATCGTCGATGGGCGGATTGCCCAGGCCGGAACGGACATCGCGGAAGTAGCGCTCGAGGGGGTGCTGGCGGTACTGGCCGGCCGCACCAACTACCCGCAGGCAGAGGTCGGTGATCTCGATGGCGTTGTTGGTGACGAGGTGTTTGGCGGCAGCGAAGGTCCAGCCGATCTGGTCCCGCGCTTCTGGACTGCTCTCCCACGTCTCGATGGTGTGATAGAGGGTGGTGCGGGCGCTGTAGAGCAGCACCTCGATACGAGCGAGCTTTTGCTGGACATTGGGGAGGTCCGAGATCGGGCCAGGGGCGCCGACCGGGACGCGATTACGGGCGTAGTTCAGGGTCCAGTCGCGGGCGGCTCCGGCGATACCGAGGTAGACCGCCGCTCCGAGCAGTGACCAGCGGCTGACCGTCGTGTTGGGGACCTCCGTGGAGGGCGGAAGGCGATACTCATCGGGAAGCCATACGTTGTCGTACGCAACATCATTGCTTCCACTCGATCGCATGCCCAGGTTGTCCCATGTATCCAAGACAGTGACCCCGGGTGTGTTCATCGGGACGAGGAAGTTGCCGCGAATGGCCGAGCCATCGTCCTGGATCTCCGAGAGCAGCACGATCGAGTAGCTCAGACCGGGCGCCAGAGTGGTCCAGGATTTGCGGCCATTGATGCGCCAGCCATCCCCATCGCGCACGGCTGTCGTCTTGTACATGCCTCCACGACTGGGACTGCCGAGCTCGGGTTCGCTGGCCGCTGAGTTGATCAGAGCGCCTTCGGTGACGACCTCCCGGTAGAACCGCTCGAGCAGTGGTTGCGGCCAGGAGCGCTGACCGTCGGCTAATCCGGCACAAACGGTGAGATGGAAGTTGGCGCCCAAGGCGACCGATCCATTGCCATAGGCGAGCCGCTCCTGAGCCAGCATGACCTCAAGGGGAGATGCACCACGTCCACCGTATTCCTCAGGGACGGTCAGACCCAGGTAGCCTCTGTCGCGCAACACTCCGAACGATTTGAAGGGGAAGGTGCCGTTGCGATCGTGTTCTTCCGCCTGCGCTCCCGTGATTTCGGCCAGTTCATCGGCAAGGGCCATGAACTCAGCCTGGCGATCAGTTTTGGGGTAGGGCGGAAAGTCGGATCGCACGGCGCGAAGAGGCTCCTGGGTCTGGATAGACATTAGTGCTCCGTCAGGTAGACCGTGTCAAACGTCGGCGCGTAGGCAATGTGCTGGGCGAGACCATGCACATAACTGTTCGCGGCCGTGATGGTCTGCTGGTCCCACAGCGGTGCGATCGCAACTTCCTGTGTCGCGATCACCTGGATCTGATCATACAGCGCTTTCTGCTTGACCGGATCAGTCTCGACACGAGCCTGGGCAAGCAGGTTGTCGACCTCTGCGTTGGCATATCCGTTGTGCTGGGCGGCATTGAGGGCAGCGGTGGAGCCGAAGAGGCGCCCGAGCTGGTAGTTCGGATCGCCCGAAGCCCAGCAGTTGTTGGCCAGGACCATATCGAACTCGCCGTTGTTGCGGGCATCGGTGAGCGCGGCATTTTCCAGCTGCTTCAGTTCCAGATCGATGCCGAGCGGCTGGAAGATGGCCTGGAAGTATTGCGCCACAAGCGGGAACGGCCACTGACCGATGCCTTCGGATGGCGGTGTGAAGGCGAGGACGGCCTTTATTCGCTGCCCGCCGGTGGCCTCGTTGGCCAGCCGAACGGCCTCATCGAAATTGAATGAAACGGCAGCCTCGGGGGCGGTGTTGACCCATGGCTCGTTGAACTGGGAAACGATGCTGCGGGCCGGGGCGACGTAGCCGTAGAGAAGATCGTTGACGAGTGCGTCGCGGTCAATGGCGTAGTTGATGGCCTGGCGGAGGCGGACGTCGTTGAACGGCGCCTTGGTGGCATTGAACGAGATGAATGTTTGGCAGGCTGATGCATGGGCGGCAATCTGGTAGTTCGCATCCTGGGCGAGTTCATCGGCCTGGGCCGGGAGCAGGGCGCCGAGTTCTACCAGGGCATCGACTTCGCGCGATTTCAGTGCAGAGACACGCGCGTTGGGATCGGTATAGATCTTGAGCGTGATCTTGGTCAGGGCAGGCTTTTCGCCCCAGTAATTCTCGTTGCGCTCGAGGACCGCGTACTGATCTCGTACCCAGTCGGTGAGGATGAAGCGGCCCGACCCGATCGGCTTGTCGTAGAAGAAGCCGGTGGCGGGATCGAAGCTGGCCGGGTCGAACTGGGCACTGTAGTGATTGGAGATTGAGTACGGCAGCAGCGGAAGTGGAGTCGCGTACTCAAGTTCGAACGTGTACTCGCCGGTTGCTTCGATCCGGGTTGGTTCACCGTAGATTTCGGGGAAGTTGATCCCTCCGAGGAAGATCGAGGGCAGTCCGCTCATGATCTTGAAGCGCTCGATGTTGGCGACGGCGGTGGCGGCATTGAACTTGTTTCCGCTGGAGAAGACGACATCCTCGCGGAGTTTGAATGTCCAGGTCAGGCCGTCGTCGCTCAGGGTCCAGCTTTCGGCCAGACCGGGCTGGAGATTGAAGCGATCGTCGTAGCGGATCAGCGGTTCCCAGACCTGGAGGCTGGTGTGGGCATACAGGAAGTCCTCCTGGCCGTTGACGAGATTGCGGGAGATTCCGACGGTCAGTTCCTGCGGGCCAGTCGGGGTGGCGTCCTGAGCGGAGACTTGCAGGAGCGAACCGAGGCCAAGCCAGAATGCGAAGAGGGCGAGCAGAACTCGCAAGGTTGACGATTTCACGTGATTAACTCCTTGGGTGGACATACGAATCGCAATCAGGAATGCCGGCCACGATCGGCGAGGTCGCGCAGACCATCACCGAGCATGTTTGCGGCGAGAACAACAAAGGTGAGGGTCAGGCCGGGCACGACCACAAGGAGCGGAACGGCCGAGAAGTAGGGACGGGCATCGTTCAGCATCGTTCCCCAATCGGGCGTTGGCGGCTGCACACCCAGTCCGAGGAAGGAAAGCGCCGAGACGGTCAGCATCAGCACACCGAGATCGAGTGTGGCCAGGACGACAACAGTCGTGATCAGGTTCGGCAGGATATGGCGGCTCAGGATGCGGGTTGATCCGGCGCCAATGCTGACGGCGGCCTCCACATAGAGCTGCTCCCGTAGCGAGATGACCGAGGCGCGGATCAGGCGGGCGTGGGTGGTCCAGCCGGCGCCGATCAGCGCGATCAGGAGGCTGGTCGTGCCGGCTCCCATGATGCCGAGGATGGCCAGGGTCAGGAGCAGGCTGGGCAGCGAGAGCAGGACATTCAGTATTCCGGCCACGGCAAGATCGACCTTGCCGCCGAAGTACCCGCTGATGACGCCGATCGTGACACCGATGCTGACCGTGACGATGGTGGCCAGGCTGGCAATCATCAGGGTCGACCGCCCGCCGTAGAGGAGACGGGAGAGAACATCGCGGCCCAACTGGTCGGTGCCGAGCCAGTGATCGCTCGACGGCCCGATCAGCATGCTGCGCATATCGAGCGCGTTGGGGTCGTATGGCGCAATCCACGGCGCGAAGGCGGTGAGCAGGGCGACCATGGCGAGCACCGCGCCAGGGATCGCAACCGCCGGCCGGAGCCAGGTTGGGACTGCCCGCCGTCGTGCACGGGTGATCGGCTGATCGACAGTATCCGGGTAGGCGAGGCTGATGGGGGCAGCTGAGAGGGAGGCGCTCATCCTCGTGCCCTCTCTTCCCCAAGCCGAATGCGCGGATCGAGCAACCCGTACGAGATGTCCGTGACCAGGTTGACGACCACAAACAGCGTCCCGGCTAGCATGACGTAGGCGCCGATCACGGGCAGATCGCGGCCCGAGATGGCGGTGATCAGGGCAGATCCCATCCCCGGCCAGGAGAAGATCGCCTCAATCACGATGGAGCCGGCGAGAATCTGGCCAAAGCGCAGACCAAGCAAGGTGATAACGGGGAGCAGCGCATTGGGGACGGCGTGACGCAACGCCACCGTCCGTTGCTTCAGTCCCTTGGCCCGTGCGGTACGGATGTAGTCGTTTCGCCAGACTTCGATGACGGCATTGCGTGTGAAGCGGATGATCTGCGAGGCGGCACCGGCAGAAAGCGCGATGACTGGCAGCACCAGATAGCGGACCCCGCCATACCCGCCCACCGGGAGCCAGGACGACCGCTCGGCAACGACCGAGATCAGGATCAGGCCGAGCCAGAACGATGGGACCGCCGCCAGAAACTGGGTTGTGGTGCGACCGAGGTAATCGAGCGGCGAGTTGGGGAAGAGACCGAACAGCACTCCGAGTCCGACCCCCATGACGGCGGTGACGATGAAGGCGGCCAGGCCAAGCCGAAGGGTTGGTTCGATCCGCTCACCGATCTTGTCGCTCACCGGTCGGTTGTCCAGAAAGGAGCGACCGAAATCACCGTGCACCGCATTATTGAGCCAGGTCAGGTAGCGACGGGGCAGGGTGTCATCCAGGCCCATCCTCGAGCGGTATTCGGCGATCAACTCCGGCGTCGGCTCGATGCCAGCCTGCCGGAGGGCGAGTTCTGCTGGATCGCCTCGGGCGGCGGAATTGAGCAGGAAGGCGGCGAGGGTGAGGAGGAGCAAGGTCGGTATGGCGATTGCGACTCTGCCAAGGATGTATTGCGTCACAAGCGATCCTTTGCGATCAAAAGGAAGGGCGGCCGGGATGGTTGAATTGATTGGGGGACGGGGTTAGCAGGTGGTACAGCCGTCGCAACAGGGGCACGCGGTGGCATGGCGGTTGCGATAGATGCATTCATGACCGGCGAGGTTGACCGGACCGAACGCAAAACGGCGGACGCGTGCATTGCGTATTCGGGATGGCTGCCGGTGCTGCTGCATCAAAAAGCCCCGATTCGGAGGAAGCATCGGGGCGCTGGGATCACCGGGTGAATGGCGACGGGACGACCCTTATCTTCAAGGCGAACTTTCCGGATTTAGCACTGCTCGTATGGGCGAGTCTTGCTGGGGTTTCTGCGGGCCGGTCCCTCCACCCCTCGTGATAAGGTCTGGCTCTTCGGTTGTTGGTTGGAATATATCTATTGTTGATCAACATGTCAACTATCTTGCATCAAGGCTTGGGTGGACAACGGTGATACATTGAACGAACACCGCCCGAATCGATTCATGTGATCGATCCAGACCGATTTGTTGCGCAGTGACGTGCCTTGGGGGGAACATGGCAGTCCGCTCCGGGCCTATCCGCATCAGTCACGGCCGCGCCAGATCGTCAGCACTGGTGGTGCTCCTTGCCGCCATCGTTCTCATGGCCGCGCCTTGGTCTCCGTTGGCCGGTGCGACCGACCCTACGCCTACTCCCGAAATTCGGGTGCCGGCTGGTCCGGCGGTCGACGAAGGTTCCTCTGGCGCAAATGTCCGCAGTCGAACCGATCGTGGAGGCTCGTCTTCGATCCCGGAGCCGCTCACCACGGCCACATCGACCACTGTTGATCCGAAACAAATCCGCCTCAACGATCCGGTTTTGCGGTGGTTGCCCGAGATCCTGGCGGCGAGTGAGACGTGGTCGGTGCCGCCCGAGATTTTGGCCGGGATTATTCGCATTGAGTCGCAGGGGGAACCCGGACCAATATCACCAGCCGGAGCGCGCGGACTGGTGCAGATGATGCCGGACGGGCTGATCAGTCATGGTGTGCCCGAGTCGCTGTGGCATGATCCGGCGACCAATATTGAAACGGGAGCCTGGGGACTGGCCTGGCGATTCAATGCGCAAGGAAGTTGGGAGGGTGCCGTTGGGGCGTATCTCGGTTTCGGATGCGATGTCTACGGGACGTGCACTGATGTCTATGTGCGGGTCGTGATGGGCTGGGCCGATTACTACCGCCCGATCATTGCCGATCCGTTGCACTCGGGGATCGCGGTCTTGCCAGCGGATTGGACGTACGGACCGATCCGCATTTTCCAGATGCCGAATCCGCCGACGCCGGAGCCTCCTCCGACCCAGACGCCCACACAGACAGGCACGATCGCGTCGACCGCAACCCCCAAGCCGGGGGAGCCGACTGCTACACCCGTTCCACCAACATCTACGCCGAAACCGGGCGAACCAACGTCCGCGCCACCTACAGCCGAGCCGACGGTCGTGGTGCCGACGGTTGTTCCGCCGACTGATGTCCCTCCGACGACCGTTCCGACCGAGCCGCCGCCTCCCGCCACTGAGGTTCCAACCGAGCCACCACCCCCACCAACGGAACCGCCACCACCACCGACCGAGGCTCCGGCCGAGTAGAGGAGATTCGCAGTCGGTGGATGTAGTGCGTGGTCCGTAGTCAGCGGTAGGTTGGGGTTCGTTTCCAACTGATTGCAAGCAACAGTGCGAGCGTTACTGCCGCGATGATGGAAGCTGTGAAGGCGACCGGCAGTCCTCGGGCAATGTTTAGGCTGCCCGGAGTTTCCGTACTGTGGTTGAGTTCGTACCAGTGCTGGCCGGCGAGAAATGTCGCCGCAAGGGATGCGCCCAGGGCGGTCACCAGAAACGCCTGGTCCGCCAGCCGCCAGTCCGCGTCAAATTGAGATTTGAACGCCAGGCACGCAATGATCACGAGCGAGCTTGCTGAGACCCAGCCTGCCCAGGTACCCCAACCCTCCGTTACCGCTGATTGCGATCCATCCGACGACCATGACATCCATTGCGTCTCATGGAACAGAGACGATGCGAACATGACGCACGAAGCTGCGAGCGAAACCAGAGTCAGGGAGCCCGGCAAATCACTATCGGAGTTCAGTTTTGAGAGTGGGTAGGACTGCATCCACTGGTCCTTCCGATTCATAATCGGCAACTCCATCATACGAACCAGTGCAATCGGTGCGAGGGTGCTTCCTTTCTGCCAGAATTGCGGGAGCGATTTGCAAGCTGATTGGCGGAGACCTCTGATGGCGACGAATGCCCACGACCGGACGATTGAGCAATACAAGGAATACGTGACCACCAGCTTCGTGGCCGCGGTCGAGCCGGTTGTGATCGAATCAGCCCAAGGCGCCACTATCCGGGACGCGGATGGGACCGAGTACGTCGATTGCTTTGCCGGGATTGCCGTCAACAACGCCGGACACCGCCATCCGAAGGTGATCGCGGCGGTACAAGACCAGTTGACCAAGGTCGTGCATGCGGCGTCCTACATCTATCACGTGCCGATTGTGGGAGAGACGGCGGAGAAACTGGCAAAGGTTTCGCCGGGACGCCTGCAGAAGACGTTTTTTGCCAACTCCGGTGCGGAGGGTATTGAGACAGCGATGCGTCTGGCCAAGGCGGCGACCGGGAAGCGGGAGTTCATATCCCTGACCCAGTCGTTCCACGGGCGGACCTACGCCACCTTGTCCGTGACTGGCAACAAGGCACGCAAGACGCATGGCGGACCGTACATGCCGGGTGTGGTCTGGGCGCCGATGCCCTACACCTATCGCAATCCATGGGGCACGGACGATCCCGAGGTGGTGGCCCAGCGCTGCGCCGATATGGTCGAATGGGCGATCGAATATCAGAGCAGCGGAGATGTGGCTGCCTTTATCTCGGAGGCAGTCTGGGGTGAGGGCGGCATTATCGTCCCGCCCGATTCGTATTTCCGGCGGGTGAAGGAGATCCTCGATCACCACGAAATCCTCTTCATCTGCGACGAGGTTCAGTCGGGCTTCGGGCGCTGCGGGAGTTTCTTCGCGATCGAACAGTTCGGGGTTGATCCGGACATTCTGGTCGCCGCGAAGGGACTGGCTGATGGATTTCCGCTGGCGGCGACGATTGCCACGCCGGAAATTGCGGACAGCCTGAAGCCGGGTGAGCACCTGAGCACGTTCGGTGGCAATCCGATCAGTTGTGCAGCGGCCTCGGCGAACATCGATGTGATGCTGGACGAGCGGCTGCCGGAAATGGCGGCGGCCAAGGGCGAACGTGTCATGGCCGGTTTGCACGATCTGGCCGGGCGGCATCCGATGATCGGCGATGTGCGCGGTATCGGGTTGATGCTGGGTGTCGAACTCGTGTCCGACAGGTCAACGAAGGCTCCGGCCAAGGCCCAGGCGGCGGCAGTCCGCAAGTTCTGCCGGGAGAACGGGGTGCTGGTTGGAGTCGGTGGGCAGCTGGCCAATGTGATTCGCATCCAGCCGCCGCTCGTGATCAGCGATGGCGATCTGGACCGGGCGATCGATGTGCTGGACGCCGCGTTGAAGCAGGTTGCGAACGCCTGATCACGGCGTGCGGGACTTGTCCCGGATGAGTACCTCTTGCTCGGCTTCCAGCATCCAGTGCGCGGCACTGGCCACCCGGTCGATATCGTGCGGAAGTGGTAGTGATTTGTTCGCCGTGGCGATGACGGTGACGGCGAACTGGTACACATCGGCCAACCACATCTCGTTGATGAGCTGATAAACACGGCCCAACACCGCGACAAGGTGGCTCATGACGATCGCATCTCCCGACCCGTAATGGCGGATCTGGGCAAACGAGACGTCCAGAATTTCGACCAGCGTCGGTGTCTTGACGAGTACAGACAGATCGTGCTGGGGATTCCACATGATCGGTTGGGTTGCATCGGTCGTTCCGAAATACTCGATGAGCTCGCCGAGGCGATCGATGCAGTTGAGTGCAGTTGCCGGATCGTTGATTCCCGGAGAGAGTGCTCGCAGCGCGATGTCGCTTAGCTGACGAAATCCGAACATGACGTCCTTCATCATCGTGCGCTCTCCACCGGTGATGACGGCCGCGCGCAGGAGGTCATCGAGATGCGCCTTATCCGGGAGCGCGAGATGGTCATCAGTGGCAGCGAGCAGCTCGGCGATTGGCTCGCCCACCATGACAAAGGCGCCAATCGGGACCAGGATGCGAACCTGGGCAATGCCATACCTGCGGAGGTCGAGCATTTCGTCCGGCGCAATGTCCTGCACAAATCCGGCGCTATCGGACGTGACGATCAGGTGGATGTGCGCTGGCTCGGCGTCGTGTGCAACACTGCTATGCTCGCCGGGTGCCCGGGGAGCATGATGCTGGTTGTGGATCAGCGTGCGCGTGTCCCGGGTCAGATTGCTGATGATGACATCGACCTGCATGCTGCGCGTGGCGTGATGAAGGTAGTAGATCAGGCAGCAGATGCTGAGGAGTGTGAGGCCAATGGCGATGTTCACTGAGAGCGCGGGGACGAAGACTTCCTGATCCTGCGATTCGGATCGGACAGTGCGCAACACGAGGAGGGCGAAGGTGAAGGTCGCGATGAACGTTCCCAACACAATCTGATTGCCGCGGTCGCCAGTGAATGTCCGGAAGAGCCGAGGCGAATACTGACTCGATGCCAGCTGAAGGGCGACGATCGTGATGGAAAAGACCAGGCCAGTAACGGTGATCAGTGACCCGGCGATCGCACTGAGGACGCCTCTCGCACCTTCCGCACCCGCCCCGAAGAGCAGGTAGGAACTGGCGTAATGGTCGGGGGCGAGATGCTTGTCGATCCGCACCGTCACCGTGGCCAATGCGACCGCGAAGACGGTGAACAGGCCAGGCAGGAACCAGAGACTGCTCCGCACGGCGAACCACTTGGACTGGAGTTGAGGAGTCATGCGCGACGAGCGGCCTTCCTGGAATGAAACAGGATGTTTACGGTCGGAAGTCTGTCACGAGCGACGCTGGCCAGCGATGCGTCCGCTGCACTCTCTGTATTGGAGGAGCGTGCCAGTAATCACCTGGTCCGCTTCTGGCGAGATGCTGATGCACGGCGCTATGAAAACGTATGAGACTCAATAAAGATCAGTATCGGGCTCTCGCTGTTAAGGCTCGGCGAGGATTGTTGGTCTGGTCAACGGCGGCCAGCGTTCTGGAGGGACGATGCTTATGTCATGTCAGAATGTTCACGTCGTCCCGGACTCGGCTGCAGGTTGGTAGAATTGGGCATGCTTTTGGGGCGGTCCGGGGCGGCCGCGCCATCACTTCCAACCGAGAGGAACTCACCTTCATGACTACCCTGGCGTCCAACGGCGAACGCGATCCCTTTGGTGTGCGCACCACACTTCATGCCGGTGGTCAGGACTACATCATCCACAGCCTGCCGAAACTGGCCGAGGCAGGTTTCGATCATATCGATCGGCTCCCCTACGTCGTCCGGATTCTGCTCGAAAACATCCTGCGGTATGTCGGGACCGAGTTCGCGACAGCCGCAGACGTTGAAACGTTGGCGAACTGGGATCCGAACGTGCCAGTAGCCGATGCCGAACTCGCCTTTTTACCGGCTCGTGTGGTGCTGCAGGATTTCACCGGCGTACCGTGCGTGGTCGACCTGGCGGCGATGCGGTCGGCAGTTGATCGGTTGGGCGGAGATGTTCGCAAGATCAATCCGCTGGTGCCGGTCGATTTGGTGATCGACCACTCGGTGCAGGTGGATCGCTTTGGAACGATGCTCGCCTTCGCCCAGAATGTCGATCTCGAATATGAGCGCAACCGGGAGCGATACATGCTCCTGCGTTGGGCCCAGCAGTCGATGGAGAACTTTCGCGTCGTTCCGCCGGGCACAGGTATCGTCCACCAGGTGAATCTCGAGTATCTGGCCGATGTTGTCGCCACGCGCAAGATCGGTGACGAACTGCATGCGTTCCCGGACACCCTGGTTGGCACGGACTCGCACACGACGATGATCAGCGGTCTGGGTGTGATGGGATGGGGTGTCGGCGGGATTGAGGCCGAGGCGGTTCTGCTTGGTCAGCCGCTCTATCAATTGCTGCCAGAGGTGGTTGGCGTCAAGCTCAGCGGGCAGTTGCAGCCAGGCGCGACCGCGACCGATCTGGTTCTGCGCGTGACCGAATTGCTGCGCGGGTACGGCGTAGTTGGTCGGTTTGTCGAGTACTTCGGTTCCGGACTCACCGGTCTGGGGTTGGCGGACCGGGCAACGATCGCGAATATGGCGCCCGAGTATGGAGCGACCACCGGGTTCTTCCCGGTTGACGACGAGACGCTCCGGTACCTGCGGATGACGGGCCGGAGCACTGATCTGATCAATCTGGTCGAGCAGTACACGAAGGCACAGGGTCTGTTCCGGACCGACGAATCGCCCGATCCGATTTACAACGCAGTGCTTGAGTTGGATCTGAGCACAATCATGCCGAGTGTGGCTGGCCCTCGGCGTCCGCAGGATCGGGTGCAGCTCGAGAATGTGCAGAAGGTCTTCCGTTCGGCGTATCCCGAGAAGTATCCGGAGTCGAATGGCAAGAAGCCGCAGGGACCGGTCCAGATTCAGATCGGCGATGCCGAAGCAAAGGTTGGCAACGGGACTGTCGCTATCGCAGCGATCACGAGTTGCACCAATACCTCGAATCCGTCGGTGATGATCGGGGCAGGGATTCTGGCCAAGAAGGCGGTCGAGCGCGGGCTGAATGTTGCGCCGTTCGTGAAAACGTCGCTGGCGCCGGGATCGCAGGTGGTCTCGCGTTATCTCGATGATGCCGGGCTGACTGGCTATCTGGAAGCCCTCGGTTTCCACACTGTGGGATATGGCTGCACGACATGTATCGGCAATAGCGGTCCCCTGCCGGAGCCAGTGGCCGAGGCGATCGATGGCAACGAACTGGTTGTCGCGGCGGTTCTTTCGGGCAATCGCAACTTCGAGGGGCGCGTCCATCAGCAGGTGCGGGCGGCCTTCCTGGCCTCGCCGCCGCTGGTTGTCGCCTACGCACTGGCGGGGACGGTTGACACCGATCTGACCAGCGAGCCGGTGGGGATCGATCCGAACGGGCAGGGTGTCTTTCTGGCTGATATCTGGCCAACTCCCGAGGAAATCCAGGAGGCGATCGGCAGCCATGTGACCTCGGAGATGTTCAAGAGCGAATACGCCAAGGTCTTTGAGGGTGACGATCGCTGGAAGTTGCTGCCGGTGCCGACCGGTGATCTCTACAAGTGGGACGATGAATCGACCTACGTTCAGGAGCCGCCCTATTTCATCGATATGGATCCCGTGCCTGCGCCGGTGACCGATATCGTCGATGCGAAGGTGCTGGTGCTGGTCGGGGATTCGGTGACAACTGACCACATCTCCCCCGCCGGTTCTATCGCCAAAACCAGTCCGGCGGCGCAGTACCTGATCAACAACGATGTCGACCCGCGCGATTTCAATTCGTACGGATCGCGGCGCGGCAATCACGAGGTGATGGTGCGCGGGACGTTCGCCAATATCCGACTGAAGAATCTGCTGGTTCCGGGCAAGGAAGGGAATGTGACCAGGTACTTCCCGACCGGCGAAGAGATGAGCATTTACGACGCGTCCTACCTGTACCAGCGGGACGGAATCGAGTTGATCGCAATCGCGGGCAAAGAATATGGCACGGGTTCATCACGCGACTGGGCGGCGAAGGGAACATTGCTGCTTGGCATTCGGGCGGTGATTGCCGAGAGTTTCGAGCGCATTCACCGGAGCAACCTGGTGGGTATGGGTGTGCTTCCGCTCCAGTTCCAGGCCGGCGAATCACTCGCGACCTACGGACTGGACGGAACGGAGACGTATAGCCTGACCGGGATCGCCGAGAACCTGACGCCGCGCAAGCTGATCTCTGTGACGGCAACCAGGGCAGACGGACGTGTCGTTCCGTTCCAGGTCATTGCCCGCATCGATAGCAATGTCGAAGTCGGGTATTACAAGAACGGTGGCATTTTGCAGACGGTGCTTCGCCGCCTGGTCGCGCAGCCCAACGCCTGAACAAACGGGAGCAAACAATGTCCAGTCTGCCGCGAACGGTCGATTTCGTAGTCGTCGGGTCGGGGCCGGGTGGTGCTGCCTGTGCGGCGGAATTGACCCGGGTCGGATCCGTACTCGTGCTCGAGGCGGGGCCTGACTTCGGTCCGTTTGATAAGGGCGGGTGGCCCGCCGATCTGCTCGAGGCGTTTGATCTGGCCGAGTCGCACAGCTGGGGCTACGACTCCGGGGCAACGTACGCCAACCGGGTTGTTCCATTTTCGCGGGCGAAAGTGATGGGCGGATGCTCATCCCACAATGGCTGCGCGGCGATCTGGGGGCACCGCCTTGATTACGATGGCTGGGCAGCGGCAGGTAATGATGGCTGGGCGACCGACGAGATCCGCCCGGTCCTGCAGTTTGTCAGTGAGAGCATGCGTGTTCGGCAACCGGGCGCGGACGAGATCACGCCGTTCCACCGGACCATGCTCGATGCGGCCATGGCGGTTGGTATTCCGATGGCGAGCGATCTGAATGATCTGGACGATCCCATCGGTATGGCGCCGAGTCCGGCCAACATCTGGAACGGCATTCGCTGGAATGCAGGATTCGCCTTTCTGGATCCGCTCCGGGGCCAGGACAACCTCCAGATCGTTGGCGATGCGCAGGTCCACCGGGTTGTGCTCGAGGGGAACCGGGCGGTCGCGGTCGAAGTGCGTCATGCGGGATCACTCCAGACCATTCAGGCAGGAACAGTGGTGGTTGCAGGCGGGACGTACAACTCGCCCGAGGTGCTGCTCCGGTCCGGAATTGGACCAGCGGATGACCTGCGTGCGTTGGGGATAGATTCTTCGCTCGATCTGCCCGGCGTCGGTCGCAATCTGCACGACCATCCGGCGATCTATCTCGAACTGACAGGTTCGGATGCGATGAAGGGAGCCTGTTCCGCCTGGGCCGAAACACACTGGATGCCCGAGGAACAAACAATCGCCAAACTGCGATCCAATCAGACAACCGAGGCATTCGACATTCACATTTACCCGGAAGGTGGCCCGTACGCAGAAAATCGGACACAGTGGGACTTCACCATTCCCGTGTCCTGCATGACACCTCGATCCCGAGGGTCGCTCCGCTTGCGCTCGGCCAATCCTGACGACGGGCTGATCATTGATCACAACTATCTTGGCGATCCGGACGGCCATGATCTCGCGGTGCTGGTCGACGGGTTCCGCATTGCGCGGCAGTTGATTGCCGAGGCGAATCGGGACGGATTGCTGGGAATTGAGTTCAGTCCGGGGCCGGATGCGGATGACGACTCATCGGTCCGGACCTGGATCGGCAATCATGTCCATCACTATTTCCATGCGGCGGGGACCTGCAAGATGGGGCCGTCCGATGATGGCGAGGCGGTCGTCGATGCGCGGGGCAAGGTGCATGGGGTGGACGGACTCTACGTCGCAGATTGCGCGATCATGCCGCAGGTCCCGCGTGCGAACACCAACATCCCGGCAGCGATGGTCGGGGCGCGGATTGGGCGGTGGCTGGCCGGATAGTCATGGGCCAGAGGGTCTGATTCTGCCCGTGCCATTCACCCGTCGTGGCCATAGTCCGGATCGGGATTGGCTGGCATGCTGGAGAGGAAGCAGAAGTTCGCTTTCCGGAGGCAGCCTCGTCCCATGTCATCGCAGTCCCGTCCGTTTTCCCGTCGCACCCTGCTGGCCGGCGTAGCC